>CAZTLP010000005.1:0-52202 GCA_964614345.1 uncultured Gammaproteobacteria bacterium
AGGAATATTTAATTCTTTTATGGTTTTGAGGATAGACCCTCCAATTAAACCTAGCCCAACTACTAGAATATTTTTAAATGAAAGTTCCATGTCAGGACTCCCTTAAAGAGGTTAAACTTTCCATAAATATAGAGTTCTCTTCTGGAAGGCCTAAGGTAACCCTAAGATGATTTGGCATTTTGTAGATATCCATAGATCTAGCAATCACTCCTTTTGGAAGAAGGCTCTTAAAAACTTCATTAGAATTATCTTTGCAATCAAAAGAAACAAAATTAGCAAATGATTCTATATAGTCATACCCGTGGGAAATAAAGTACTTATAAAGCCTTTCCTTTTCATCCTTATTGATTCTGAGACACTTTTCTAAGTGCTCATCATCTTTTAGAGCAGACTCTGCAGCAGCTAAGGCCAATGAATTAACATTGAATGGCTGCCTTACTCTATTTAAATAATCTGCTATATGACTAGAAGACACAGAGTAACCCACCCTTAATCCAGCTAAGCCATATGCCTTTGAGAAAGTTCTCGAAATTACTAAGTTAGGAAATTCTTCTACTAAACTAAACGAGACATCCTCGAACTCATAATTTGAATAGTCAAAATAAGCTTGATCTAACAAAACTATTACTTGGCTTGGAACCTTCTCGAGAAACCTAATCATCTCATTCTTTTTTATAAAAGTACCTGTTGGATTATTGGGATTTGCTATAAAAACTATTTTTGTATCTTTATTAATTGCTTCCAACATTGCCTGAAGGTCATGACCCCAATCTTTAGCTTCAACTTCTATACCCTCCGCTCCTAAAGCCTGAACAATAAGCGGGTAAACAGCAAAAGCGTATTTTGAATATATTGCGTTATCTTTCGGGCTTAAAAAACATCTAGCTACAAACTCAATAATGTCGTTAGACCCGTTGCCTAAAGTTAGAACTGACATGTCAACTGAATGTTTTGTACTAAGTGCTTCCTTCAATCGAAATCCATTACCGTCTGGGTAACGATGAACTCCAGAAATTACTTCTTCTAAAGCTGTTAAAACTTTAGGACTAGGACCTAGAGGACTTTCATTACTTGCTAACTTTACGGCATTTTTTATTCCATATTCTCTTTCTAAATCTTCAATCGGCTTCCCTGGTTCATAAGGAGTGAGACTCTTAATACTAGAATTAATTAAATCCTTAATTTCTAAATCCATTTTTTTATTTAACAGAATGTGGATAAGAGCCTAATAGTTTTATTTCAGAATTAGTTGCTGATAATTCATCTAACAAGCTCTTTACTTTTTTATCTTCCTTATGTCCCTCAAAATCAAAAAAGAAAGAATAATGCCATTTATCTATTTTCGAAGGCCTGTAAGTTATATGAGTAAGATTCAAACCATTTTTTTGTATTGGTTTCAATAAGTTATATAAAGCACCTGACTCATTCTTGGTAGTGACCAAAAGAGAAGTTTTATCTTCACCAGTACTTTCAACTTCTTGCGATCCAATAACAATAAACCGAGTTGTATTGTCAGAGTAATCTTCTATATTGTTTTTTAATATCTCTAGTCCATATTTTTCTGATGCCAAGGACCCTGCTATTGCGAGTATTCCAGAATTTTCTTTAGCATTCTTAGCTGCTTGAGCATTACTGGATACAGCAACTCTTATCACATCAGGGCAATGAGAATCTAACCAATTTTTGCACTGTGCTAGAGTTTGTTCATGAGCATGTATTTCAAATCCCTTCGTTGGGAAGGCTTGGTTTAATCCCATCAAACTGTGATGAATCAACATTTCCACTTCACCACAAATTTTTAAATTGAAATCTGCTAGACAATCTAAAGTCTGGTTAATGGGGCCTTCTGTAGAGTTTTCTATTGGAACTATTCCATAATCACTTTTGCCGTCAGTTACTGCTTTGAAGACATCTTTTATTGTTTCTGTTGCGGACTTATTAACTGAACTACCGAAATTTTTCTTTACTGCAGAATCTGAGTAAGTTCCTTCGGGTCCTAAAAAAGCTACATCTAGTTCATCTTCTTGAGCTCTACAGCCTGAAATTATTTCTTTAAAAATATTTGATATTTGTTCTTCGTTTAAAGGACCAGGGTTATTCTTTTTTAAATTTCTTAGAATGGTAGCTTCCCTTTCGGGTTTATAAATAACTTCATCTTCTTTGGCTTCACCAGCTTCTATAGCTAGAGAAGATCTTTGATTTATTAATTTCAGAAGTTCTGCATCTAACTCATTAATCTGTTCTCTAATTCTTTTTAGTTCTTTCTTCTTTGACATAAAACCTACAGATTTTCTTTTTCGAAGTGCTTCATAAACTCTATAAGGATATCTACTCCTTCTTCAGGCATGGCATTGTAAATGCTAGCTCTCATACCTCCTACTGATCTATGTCCTTTTAAAGCTAACAGGCCGTTATTAGATGAGTCTGTTAAAAATTTGCTGTTTAATTCTTCTTTTTCTAATACAAAAGGTATGTTCATAATAGATCTAGAAGATTCTTCAATTTTATTTGAATAGAAATCAGATTTATCTATGAATTCATATAATTTTTTCGCTTTTCTTTCATTTACTTGTCCAATTGCCTTCACCCCACCCTTCCCTTTAAGCCATTTAAAAACCTTTCCTGCCACGTACCATGAAAATGTTGGTGGAGTGTTATACATTGAAGAGCTTTCATCCAACTTAAAATAATTCATAGGTGACGGGGTAGTTTCTTGTGCAGAACCAAGTAATTCTCTATCGACTATGACAAAACCCAGTCCCGCAGGGCCTATATTTTTTTGGGCTCCACCGTAGAGTAACCCAAAAGATTCTATGTCTACATATTCAGAGAGAATGCTTGAAGAAACATCTGCAACGATTGGGATGTCTTCTTTTTCAACTTTACGCAGAGCGATTCCACCGATAGTTTCGTTTGGAGTAATGTGAATATAATCCTGTTTATCCGATAACTCCCAAGTTGATTGAGGAGGAAAAAAAGAAAAATTATCATCTTCTGAGCTAGCAGCTATTTTTACATTAGTATATTTTTTAGCTTCTTGAATTGAAAGACGAGCCCAATGACCTGAATTTACATAGCTTACTTCTCCATCCGGACTAGATAGATTTAATGGAACAGCTGAATTTTGTAAAGTAGCCCCGCCGTGAGTAAATAATACTGCGTAAGTACTTGGAATAGTCAGTAAATCACGAAAATCTTGTTCTGCTTCAACAGCAATTTCATTGTACTCATCAGTTCTATGACTGATTTCCAATACTGAAAGGCCCCTACCTTTCCAATCTAATAATTCTTCTTTGACTTCCTCTAAGACACTTGTTGGAAGGGTTGCAGGACCGGCACCAAAGTTATATTTTCTATTGTTATGCATTATCTATAAATTCTTCACTTATAGGCGCTAAACTTACTAACTTTTCTCCTTCTTTTAATCTAATAACAGTCACTCCTTGAGTGTTTCTTCCAATGACATTTATCTCAGAAACTTGGGTTCTTACTAACATTCCTTTATTGGTTATTAACATAACTTGATCTTCATCAGAAACTTGAGCTGCCCCAATTAGTTGGCCATTTCGTTCTGAGGTTTGCATAGCTATAACTCCTTTTGCTCCTCTTTTTGTCTTCCTAAAATCACTTGATACAGATCTCTTCCCATATCCATTTTCACTTACAGTAAATATTGCAGCTTCTTTTTCCGGAATTATTAAAGAAATAACTTCCTGATCTTTATCAAGTTTAATACCTCTTACTCCCTGAGCGCTTCTGCCCATAGATCTTACTTCTGATTCTGAAAAATGAGCAGCCTTTCCAGCATTAGAAACTAACATAACAAACTTTTTACCATTGGTTACGGTACTTCCAACCAACTCATCATCGCCAACCAGAGTAATAGCCCGCTTCCCGCCTTTTCTTTGATTAGAAAATTCGGTTAAAGGAGTTTTTTTGACGGTACCTGATTTAGTGGCCATTAAAACAAAATTCCCGTCTTTATAATTATCCACGGATACCATGCTTGTAATGCGTTCACCTTCGTTAAGTTGAATCAAATTAACTAAAGGACGTCCTTTTGCTGACCTACCGGCAGAGGGAATATCATAGACTTTTAACCAATATACTTGTCCAAGATTTGAGAAACATAAAAGCGTTGTATGAGTATTTGCTACCAATAATTGTTCAACGAAATCCTCTTCTTTTACTGAAGCTGCAGTTTTTCCTGTACCCCCTCTTCTTTGTGACCTGTATTCATCTAAAGGTTGTGTTTTTGCATAACCTTCATGAGAAATAGTTACTACTCTATCTTCAGGGGTAATTAGATCTTCGGCATTAAGATCTCCAACAGAATCTTGAATTTCTGTTTTTCTTTCGTCTTTGTATTGAGCTTGAATCTCTTTTAGTTCTTCACAAACTACTTCAACTAACCTTGTATTGTCAGATAATATTTCTATCAAAGAGGTAATTACATCTACAATCTCCTCATATTCCTTTATTAATCTGTCCTGCTCTAATCCAGTCAGTCTCTGGAGCCTCATATCTAAGATTGCTTGAGCTTGGTTTTCAGATAATTGGTAACTTCTTCCTTTCAAGCCAACACTCTTATCAAGATCATCTGGGCGACATGCTTCCGCTCCAGCCTTTTTCAACATTTTTGTAACTTTCCCAGCTTTCCATTTCTTTTTAAGAAGTTTGCTTTTGGCTTCAGCTCCATCTTTAGATTTTTTTATCAGATTGATCATGGCATCTATGTTTGATAACGCAACGGTTAAGCCTTCTAAGATATGACCCCTTTCCCTTGCTCTTCTCAATTCATAGATAGTTCTTTTTGAAACAACCTCTTTTCTAAAATCAAAAAAGATACCTAAAATATCTTTTAAATTAAGTAGCTTAGGCTCAGTACCTACCAGAGCAACGTTATTGATGCCAAAAACAGTTTGCATCTGAGTTTGTTTGAACAAATTGTTTAAAACAACATCAGCAATGGCTCCCGATCTTAGCTCAATAACTATTCTCACAGGATTATCTTTATCGGATTCATCTCTTATTTCTTTAATTCCTTCTATCTTTTTATCTCTCATTAAGTGAGCAATATTTTCAACAAGTCTAGCCTTGTTGACCATGTAAGGTATCTCAGAAACTACTATCTGAGGCTTACCTTCTTCCTCTCCTTCGATTACAGTCTTAGCCCTTAATTTAACTTTCCCTTTTCCTGTCTCGTAAGCATTACGAATTCCAGATTTTCCATTGATTATTCCTCCAGTAGGAAAGTCTGGCCCTGGAATGAGATTTATAAGTTCATCCAATGAAATTTCAGGATTGTTGATAAAAGCAAGGCAAGCAGAAATAGACTCATCCAGGTTGTGTGGTGCCATGTTCGTAGCCATACCCACTGCTATTCCTGAAGAGCCATTTATAAGTAAATTTGGAATCCGCGTTGGCAAAACATCGGGCATAGTTTCCTGGCCGTCATAATTCTCAATAAATTTAACGGTTTCTTTATCTAGGTCTTCTAAAAGTTCGTGGGCAATTTTTGACATTCTTGCTTCCGTATACCTTGCCGCCGCTGGAGGATCACCATCCATAGAGCCAAAGTTACCTTGCTTATCAACGAGCATATATCTCAAACTCCACCACTGCCCCATTCTTACTATTGTCTCGTAAGCAGCTGTATCTCCATGAGGATGATATTTTCCAGTAACATCACCAACTATTCTCATGGATTTCTTTGGTGGTTTATTCCAATCATTATTCATCACATGCATGGCGTATAAAATTCTTCTATGAACGGGTTTTAGCCCGTCCCTGGCATCGGGTAAAGCCCTTCCAACAATCACGTGCATTGCATAATTTAGATAGGATTCTTTGAGTTCTTCCTCTAGATTAATTGGAACAATTTCTTTTGCTGCTATTTCACCCATGTTTCCCCATTTTTTTTACGAAAATATCTATAAAAAATAGCTCTAAAAGGCCAATAAATAAAGATTTTCTTGGTATTAAAAGAAGTGTCAACTTAGACTAGAATTTTAGCATGTTTTACAGCTAAAATGGGCTCAAAATTGGCTATTTTTTTAGTGTTTAGCCTTTGAATTCGGCCACTAAATTTGAGACAGATTCTTTAGCGTCTCCAAACAACATTCTGGTATTAGATTTAAAGAATAAAGGGTTTTGTATTCCTGCAAATCCTGACGCCATTGATCTTTTCAAAACGAAAACTGTTTTGGCTCTATCTGTTTCAATAATTGGCATTCCATAAATCGGACTCCCTTCATTCTCTTTTGCATCGGGATTAACCACATCGTTGGCACCAATGACCATACAAACATCTACAGTTTCCATTATTGGATTTACATCTTCCGGTTCAACCAAAACATCATAAGAAACATTTGCTTCAGCCAGAAGAACATTCATATGACCTGGCATACGACCTGCAACAGGATGAATGGCATATTTAACTTCTGCTCCATTATCTTCTAAAAGCTCACCCAATTCCCTAACTGAATGTTGAGCTTGAGCAACAGCCATGCCGTAGCCTGGAACAATTAGAACAGATGATGCTGCTTCCAGAATGAGATATGCGTCGGCAGTGTTAATTGGTCTTACCTCTCCTTGATCTGCTGTTTCTCCGGTCGCAGTGTCTGTTACTGCTCCAAATCCACTGAACAAGACATTTGCTAACGATCGATTCATAGCCTTGCACATAATATTTGTAAGAATTAGTCCACTGGCACCTACCAGTGCTCCTGATACAATCAGAACATTGTTTAAAATAACAAATCCAGCTGCACAAGCTGCTAACCCTGAAAAACTATTCAGAAGAGCTATAACCACTGGCATATCAGCTCCTCCTATAGGAATTACAAACAGTATCCCTAAGGTAAATGCGAGCAAACAAATTATTCCAAGTATTTGAAATTGATTTTCAGTAAAAAGACCTTGAAAGAAGATCATTTCCAAGCCAGATAGCAATATAAAGCCAAGTAAAAGAGCATTAACAAATTGTTGTCCTTTGTATAGAAAAGGCTTACCGCTGATAGTTTCAGAAAGTTTTCCCCAAGCGATTAAACTTCCTGAAAAAGTAACTCCACCAATTAGAACAGTTAGATAGATGGCTATTAAAAGAGCGGAGTTAGGATCAAATCCTACCAAATATTCAGATGAGCCAACTAACAGACTGGCTATACCCCCAAAACCATTAAAAAGGGCCACCATCTCTGGCATTGCGGTCATCTTTACTCTAGTGGCAGCAAAAAATCCTATTAGTGACCCTATACAAACTCCAATTAAGATAAAAGAAAAATCAATTATGCTTTGATCCAATAGAGTAACTACCACTGCCAAAAACATTCCAGAAGCAGAAACTAAATTTCCTCTCCTTGCCGTTTCTGGAGAACCTAACATCTTTAAGCCAAAGATAAATAACATAGCTGCCAGAATGTAAATTAAATTTACAACTATCTCAGAGTTGAACTGTTCAAACAGAATCATTCTGCTTCTTTCTTTTTAAACATAGACAACATGCGGTTGGTTACCAGATAACCTCCCACCACATTAATGGTTGCAAAAGTTACGGCTGCAGTACCTAACAAGACGGTTAATGGTTGGGAAACAAAGCCTGAACCAGATGCTAATAAAGCGCCAACTAAAGTTATTCCCGAAATCGCATTTGCGCCTGACATCAAAGGAGTGTGAAGCGTTGAAGGTACCTTTGAAATAAGCTCAAAACCTAGAAAAATACTTAGAACTAATACAAAAAATAATAAAGTTAATTGCGCTTCCATAAACTAAATCCTGTCCTTAACCATGTTGTTAACTATATCGCCTTCATGAGTAACTACACATCCAGATAAAATTTCGTCTGTTATATCAAAATTAAATACTTTATTTTCTGAATCCCAATATTCTTCTATGAGATTAAATAAGTTGTTTCCATAAACCAGTGAAGCATCAACAGCTACCTCACCTGGTAGGTTAGATAACCCTATAATAGTTACTCCATTTTGTATAACACTCTCTTCAACTCTTGAACCCTCTACATTACCTCCAGTACTAACAGCCATATCAACTATGACACTACCTGGCTTCATAGCTTCAATCATTTCTTTTGTAACTATTCTTGGTGCTGGTCTTCCAAAAACCTGTGCTGTAGTAATTACTACATCTGACTGAGAGCAAATCTTTTTCATACCCTCCTGTTGCATTTTTATTTGCTCATTAGAGAGTTCTTTGGCATAGCCTTGTTCCGTTTCCTCTGTTTCTCCTATATCAATTTGAACAAATCTTGCACCAAGTGACCTGACCTGCTCTTCAACTACAGGTCTAGTGTCAAAGGCCTCAACCCTGGCGCCTAATCTTTTTGCAGTAGCAATGGCTTGTAAACCTGCAACTCCTACTCCGATAACAAAAATCTTACTTGGTGAAATGGTACCAGCAGCTGTCATCATCATTGGGAAAGATTTACCTAGACACCTCGAAGCCTCAATGACTGCCGCATAACCACCTAAATTAGCTTGAGAACTTAAGGCATCCATTTTTTGGGCTCTGGTTATTCGGGGGACTAATTCCATGCTGATGGCACTGATATTAGAATTTGCAAATTCATTTACTAACTCAATTTCATTAAAAGGATCTAAAAAACTAATATGTATTGAATTCTTTTTGAGAAAAGAAACTTCTTCCTTCTCCGGTTTATTTATCCTGCAAGTTACATCCGATGAGGATAAAGAAGAATTTCTATCGTTGCTTATGGAAGCACCAGAGGAAGTATATAAATCATCGGAAACATGAATTGTTTTGCCTAGGGAGGCCTCAACTTCTACACTAATTCCTAACTCAACTAGCTTTTTTACAGTCTCTGGAAGGATGCTAACTCTGTTTTCAGACTCCTTTTCTTTAGGAAAAAATATTTGCACTTTTATGAACTGTTATTTAATGTTGGGAGCCCTTTTTAATTTAACACAATATAAAGAAAGTCGCCTTACTCTTTTATGACCATAAAGCAAAATATAGATTCAGAAGAAATTCAAAAATTTGATGAAATAGCAAATGCCTGGTGGGATGAAGAAGGTAATTTTAAACCGCTGCATCAGATTAACCCTTTGAGGGTTAATTTTATTAAAGAAAGGGTTAATTTAAGAGGAAAAAAAGTCCTTGATGTTGGTTGCGGAGGAGGAATTTTGTCAGAATCATTAGCCAGTTTAGGGGCTGAAGTAACTGCTATAGATGCTTCTGAAAAGACAATAAATATTGCGAAAGCGCATGCTAGAAAGGTTAAAAGCCAAGTTACATATTTACATACTACTACTGAAGGTATTCTAAGTAATAAATCAAATCAGAAGTTTGATGTCATTACATGCCTTGAAATGCTTGAACATGTTCCAGATCCATCACAAACTATTAGTGAATTTTCATCCCTGTTAGTTCAAAAAGGAGATCTCTTCATATCAACCATTAATAGAAATCCTCGTTCTTATTTGTTCGCAGTCATAGGAGCTGAATATATTCTCAACCTTTTACCAAAAGGAACTCATGATTACTCTAAATTTATAAAGCCTTCTGAGATTTCTAGGTGGATAAGATCCTCTAATTTAATGCTTAAAGAAACCACAGGGCTTAGCTATAACCCAATTACAGATACTTATTGGCTGGGAAGAGATGTAGCAGTAAATTACATGATGCACATAAAGAAAGAAAATGGACTCGATTGATTTCATTGTTTTCGATTTGGATGGCACTTTATTAGATACGGCAAAGGATTTCTTTATAGCCGTAAATGAACTGAGATCAAATTACCAATTAGAGCCCTGCGAATTTGATGAAGTAAGAAGCAGAGTTTCTGAAGGTGCAATTAGTTTAGCTAGATATGCCCTAAACCTGAATCCTGATGATGAAGATAAAATTGAATTTCACAGACAAGAGCTTTTAAAAATTTATAACTCTTGTTGTCTAAATGAAACGACTCCTTTTGAAGGAATAACTGATTTATTAAAACAAATAAATAAGGCTGGTTTGAAATGGGGGATAGTCACAAATAAACCCAAAGTCTTTGCAGACAAAATAGTTGGTCACTTTTTTTCTTCCTATGAACCTGCGTGCTTAATTTGCCCAGAACATGTAGGTGAAAGAAAACCTAGCCCAAAAGGATTATTGAAATCATGCGAGCTTGTGAGAACAGAACCAAACACTTCAATATATATTGGTGATCACTTCATAGACATCGAAGCTGGTAAAAGAGCTAATATGAGAACAATAGCTGCTGCATATGGTTACATACCTATAGGTCAAAGCTGTTCAGATTGGAAAGCAGACTTCTTAGCAGAAACCCCTAGCCAAATTAAGAACTTTATACCTAACTTACGATGATAAAAGCTTCTACATACAAAGCTCCAGATAATTTACTAAAAGACAAGGTTATCTTAATAAGTGGAGGAGGATCGGGTATTGGAAGAGAGGCAGGTCTTACTTTCTCCTTTTTTGGAGCAAACACAATTTTGTTAGGAAAAGATTCTTCTAACTTGGAAGAAACATACAGTCTTTTTGAAAAAAACAATCTTAAGAGGCCCATTTTGCAAGTAATAGATCTGGAAACAGCTAAAGAAGAAGACTTTAAGAAAATTTCAAATGAGGTTCTTAAAGAATTTGGTAAATTGGATGGTCTTCTTAACAACGCTAGCATTTTAGGTACTAAGACTTCTATCCAAAATTATGATTTTGAAGAATGGAGGCGTGTATCAAGAGTTAATTTTGAGTCAGCTTTTCTATTAACAAGATCTTTGTTACCGGTTTTGGAGATACCAGATAATTCTTCAATTGTATTTACCTCTTCAGGAGTTGGAAAGAAGGGACGAGCTTATTGGGGAGCTTATGCAATTTCTAAATTTGCTACGGAGGGCTTAGTGCAAATTCTTAGTGAAGAGCTTGAAAAAACATCTGGTATTAGAGTGAATGCCATAAACCCAGGACCAGTAGAAACTAAGATGAGAGCCCAAGCTTATCCAGCTGAAGACCCAAAAACTTTAAAAAATCCGAAAGAAGTAATGAATGCATATCTTTTTCTAATGGGAATAGATAGCTTAAACATTACTGGGCAATCAATTGAGGCTCAATAGATTTAATTTCTTTCTCTGACAACTCTTTATAATTTCCTTGTTTAAGATTTGCTGGAAGAAATAACCCACCAATTCTTACTCGTTTTAACCTCGAGACAGCAAAGCCCTGACTTTCCCACATCCTCCTAACTTCCCTAGTCCTGCCCTCCATAATTACCATAGCGAACCATTGGTTTGATTTTCCTTTTCTACCCGGTTGTATGTCAGAAAAACTAGCCTTTCCATCTTCTAACTTTACTCCTTCCAAAAGTCTTCTGATATGGTCCGGTTCAACCTGTCCTCGAATCCTAGCAACATATTCTCTCTCAATTTTAGAAGAGGGATGCATTAATTTATTAGCAAGTTCGCCGTTATTAGTAAACAGCATCAAGCCCGAAGTATTAATATCTAGTCTTCCCACAGATATCCATTTCCCCTTGCTTATCTTGGGTAAAGCAAGAAACACTGAGGGCCGGCCTTCAGGGTCTTTGGTAGAAGAAATTTCGCCTACTTTCTTGTTGTACATTAAAACTCTTAAAGGATTGGTTCCCTCTGAGATCTCAACAGTCTTCCCATCAATTTCTATTAAATCACGACGAGATATAGACATACCCAAAATGGCTTCTTGTCCATTTACTTTGATTCTGCCTTCTCTTATGAGGTTTTCAGCCTGTCTTCTAGAGACAATTCCTTCGTTAGCCAGGATTTTTTGAATCCTCTCTTTCATAGGAATTTACTTTCTAAATTTTTATTGAGGGGCTTGTAATTCTGATTGGGATTCTGGATGTTCCTTTTCTTCTTCAAGGGGAAGTTCCATATCTAAGGAATCGACATCAGGTAAGTCAGGAAGATCAGGCAATTCTCTAAGGTGCTGAAGATCAAAGTAATCTAAGAACTCTTTGGTTGTAGCATAGAGAGATGGGCGTCCTGGAACATCTCTCTGACCCACAATTTTGATCCAACCCCTTTCTAGAATCCCTCTGATCAACTGGGTTCCAACTGACACACCTCTTATTTCCTCAATTTCTCCGCGAGTTATGGGTTGCCTGTAAGCTATAAGTGCTAGAGTTTCGAGAGTAGCCTTTGTATATTTTTGAGGTTTTTCTTCCCAAAGTTTAGCTATATATTTTGATAAGGATTGTTTAACTTGCATCCTGTAACCAGAAGAGACTCTCTTTAACTCTACACCTCTATTAGCACACAACTCTTCAATCTCATTTAATGTTTCTTTAATATCTTCTTTATCTGGGGTTTGATCCTTAGGAAAAAGCCTCTGAATCTCTTCTATCTTAAGAGGCCTAGAGGCTGACAAAAGAGCAGCTTCTATGATCTGCATCAACTTATTTTCCATTAGTGCACCTCCTCAATTCCTTTAATGTGTATTGGTCCAAACTCTTCTGACTGTACAATTTCAATTAATGAGTCTTTCAACAATTCTAAAACAGCCAGAAAGGTAACTACAACTCCCATCTTGCCTTCTTTAATCTTAAATAAGGTTGAAAATTCTATGAAGGTTTCATTTCTCATTCTTTCAAGAATCTCTGTCATTCTTTCTCTAGTAGAGAGTTGTTCAAAATTAATAAGGTGAGCTTTTGATTGATCTACTCTACGCATTACTTCTGCTAACGCGAAACTCAGTTCTTCCATAGGTAAATCTACAATTGGAGTAACTGCTTCAAATTCAGGCAGTTTTGCTCCTGCTAAAAAGAAATCTCTGTTAAGCCTAGGTAATAAATCTATCTTTGCTGCAGCCTCTTTAAATCTTTGATATTCCTGTAATCTCCTCATTAATTCTGCTCTTGGGTCTTCTTCTTCTTCACTATCAGAAGGTCTTGGTAATAGCATTCTAGATTTTAATTCTGCTAAATAAGCTGCCATGACAAGATAATCCCCTGCTAACTCAATCTGAAATGCTTCCATAAGGTCAATATAAGAGATGTATTGTTCTGTTATTTTTGCTACATCAATATCCAAAATATCTAGATTTTGTTTTCTTATGAGATATAGCAAGAGGTCTAAAGGTCCGGCAAAAGTATCTAGAAAAATCTTTAATGAATTGGGTGGAACATAAAGATCTTCCGGCAAAGAAGTAACTTCCTTACCTTGCACAGTAGCTAATACTATCTCCTCTTGACGAGGTACTTTGCTTTCAGACATTTACCAATACTCTTGTATTGGAGCGTCATTATAGCCCAGGAGCCCTATTTACCAATAAAAAGAGATTACTGAGAATACTTGTTTGTAATTGGGTATCGTCTATCTTTTCCAAAACTTCTGTCTGTAATCCTGACTCCTGGAGGGGCTTGTCTTCTTTTGTATTCACTCCTATCAATTAATTTGACTATCTTTTCTACTGTCTTTTTCTCAAATCCTTTTTCCACTATATCGACTAAACTTAGATCTTTTTCGACATAAAGTTCAATAATTGCATCAAGTATTTTGTAATCCGGTAAGCTGTCAGAGTCCTTTTGATCAGGAGCCAGTTCAGCCGAAGGAGGCCTGTCTATAATTCTTTGAGGAATTACTTGAGAGATAGAATTTCTATAATTTGCTAATTCATAAACCCAGGTTTTAGGGACATCTTTTAGGACAGCAAAGCCACCTGCTGTATCTCCATAAAGTGTTGAATAACCAACTGCTGTTTCACTCTTATTTCCTGTTGTTAGTACTAAAGAACCTGACTTATTAGAGATCGCCATAAGTAGTACACCCCTACTCCTAGATTGAAGGTTTTCTTCAGTCTTATCTTTTTTCTTACCTTTGAATTCTTTCTTAAGAGATTTCTCAAATGAATTATAGATATCTTGAATTTCAATCACTTCATGTTGAATGTCTAGATTTTGAGCGAGTAGTTCGGCGTCCTCTACACTCATATCAGAAGTATACTTAAAGGGCATCATAACTGTCTTAACTCTATCTGCACCTAGCGCATCAGCTGCAATGACAGTTGTCAAAGCTGAATCAATACCGCCTGACGAGCCAATCAAGGCACCATTAAATCCATTCTTTTCTATATAATCCTTGGTGCCTAAAACAATGGCATCATATAAATTCTTTGCTTCTGGAGTCTCTATTGTCTTTTTCTTGTTTGTTAACATTAAAACATCATCTTTATAGTCAAAATCTAGGGTAGCAGTTGCTGTTTTAAAGCTAGGTAATTGAAAATCAACACCTAATCCAGGCGAAACTACCAAAGAAGATCCATCAAAAACAAGTTCATCTTGACCTCCAACTTGGTTTACATAAACGATGGGAACAGAAAACTTGTCAGCATGACTTATTAAAACTGTTTTCCTTTCTTCAAGCTTACTCTTGTGAAAAGGAGAAGCGTTTAAATTAAGTATAAGCTCAGCTCCCCTTCTTGTAGCCTGCCTTATGGCCTTTGTGTACCAAATATCTTCACATATGGTTATACCCAAGAGTGTATCTTTAATAGTTATTAAACAAGGACCTTTACCAGACGAAAAATACCTCTTCTCATCGAATACTTTATAGTTAGGAAGTTCCTGCTTAAAGTACTCAGTTTTAATCCCCCCTCCACAAATTAAGCCTGCTGCATTATATATATGCTGGTTCTTTTTCCTTGGATAGCCAATAATCAAATTTAAATCGGGGCAATGATTTGCTAACTGATTTATAGCTTTATCTACAGAAATGAATAAATCATCTCTCAACAGTAGGTCTTCAGGAGGATAACCAGTTAAAAACATTTCAGAGAAGAGGATTAAATCTGGATTTTCATCCTTTAAGCCTTGTATTGCGCTAAGTGCAAGGGCTAAGTTCCCCTTTACATCTCCCACTATAGGATTTTCTTGAACAATGCTAATTTTCATTCAAATAGAATTATTAAGGATAATTAGATCCATTAATTATGTACGGAAAGGGGGAATGTAATCATCTTTAAAAAATACTTATAGTATTCTAATACTACAAACTATTAATTATCTAGGTAAAATGCAAAACCCTTTTTATAGAAGAAAGAAATGAAATATCAAACAGATGATATAAGAATCTCAGGAATGCAGGAGCTTTTGCCTCCTGAGAGGCTTATGGAAGAACAGCCCATTTCTGAACCTTCTTCTAAACTAGTTTTTGAATCAAGACATAAGATTTCAGAAATTATTAATCAGAATGATGACAGATTAATAGTTGTCGTGGGTCCTTGTTCGATACATGACCCAGAGGCAGCTTTAGATTATGCAGAAAATTTACTTGAGGCATCTAAAGCATACGAAGAAACTCTACAAATTGTTATGAGAGTTTATTTTGAGAAACCCAGGACTACTGTAGGCTGGAAAGGTTTAATTAATGATCCAGATCTAGATAACTCTTTTAATATCAACAAAGGTATTTCACTTGCGAGACAACTCCTAAGAGACCTTAATGATTTAGGTGTATGTGCTGGAACAGAATTCTTAGATGTAATTACTCCTCAATACTTAGCAGACTTAGTTTCGTGGGGCGCAATCGGAGCTAGAACAACCGAAAGTCAAGTTCACAGAGAATTAGCTTCCGGTATGTCTTGTCCAATCGGTTTCAAAAACACTACGGAAGGAGATGTAAAGGTCGCTGTTGATGCTCTTAAATCTTCAAAAATGCCTCACATGTTTTTATCAGTCACCAAAGAAGGTCGTTCAGCTGTCTTTTCATCGGCTGGAAATGAAGACTGTCACGTAATCTTGAGGGGTGGGAAAGAGCCTAACTATGGATCTGAATTTATTGAAGACACTTCAAAGCTATTAACTGAATCTGGATTGAAAACCTCCATAATGGTTGATATGAGTCATGGAAATAGCTCTAAACAGCACAAAAACCAGATTGAAGTATGTAAAAGTATATGTGGTCAATTACTTTCAGGCGAAAGACGTATCACGGGAGTTATGATTGAAAGTAATTTAGTTGAAGGGAACCAATCCGTGACAAAAAAAGAAGACCTAATCTATGGCCAAAGCATAACTGATGCTTGCTTAAGCTGGGAAGACACAATGGGTTGTTTGGATTCTTTATCAGAGGCCATAATAGAGCGAAGACAAAAATAAAAACTACTGCTTGTTAATAGTTAGCAGATAATCTAACCTCAATGATCCGGTAAAAAAGATATGACGGATAACTTTCTTTCTTTCTCAAAAGACGCAGCTAGAACTCTCGGACTCTCCGAAGCAGTTATGCTAGAAACCATAAAGAAAAAAATACAATCACAGAATAATAAATTTACAGAATTAGATTTAATTCTTGAGGAAGCTGTTTTTTGGGACAAGAAAAAAATAATAACCTTAATATCAAAATTACAACTAAGAGGATTGGTGAACTTCGATAAAGATAAAGAAAGAATCTCTTTGGTCTCACCTAAAAAGAAAGTTAAAGATTCAAGTGTTGATAAAAAAGACTTTGAGGAAAGAACTGGATCTTTGATAGAGAAGAACTGGGAACCTGATGCTGCACTAATCGACCAAGCTAGTGAATACGGAATTTCTAAATCTTTTGTATTATCCCAGCTCGATGATTTTATTCATTTGCATAGAGAGAAAAGTGACACTAGTTATTCTTGGGGTGTCAAATTTTTAAGATTTGTAATAAAGAAATGGCGTTCGCAGGAAATAACAGACTTTAAAAAATTAAAAAGAAAACCCATAGATCAATCTTGGCAACCCGATGAAGAAGCAATAGAGATTCTAACTAAGGCTGGAATTAGTAAAGAATTTATCAAAAATGAGATACCTGAGTTTATTTTATACTGGAGTGAGAAAGGTGATGTGTCGGACACTTGGAATAGTAAGTTTATTGGCCAAGTTAGAAGGCAATGGGCTAAAACACAGCATTTAATAGATAATTCTGAACTACCGGAACCCATTTCACCTGATTGGAAACCAAACCAAGATTTCTATGAAGTTTTAGCTCTCACTGAAATTAATAAGACTTTTGCTGATTCCGTATTAAGTGAATTTATTCTCTATTGGAAAGAAACAGGTCAAGCCCATAATTCT
Organism: uncultured Gammaproteobacteria bacterium; assembly: GCA_964614345.1. Classification (GTDB taxonomy): domain Bacteria; phylum Pseudomonadota; class Gammaproteobacteria; order Magnimaribacterales; family Magnimaribacteraceae; genus AEGEAN-183. The sequence goes on from CAZTLP010000005.1 coordinate 17,057, forward strand.
TGGAATAGTAAATTCTTCCAACATGTCAAATATCAATGGCAACGACAACAAGGATTCAATCAATCACAACCTTTGAATGATGTAGATCAAAGAATTCAGTCTAGCTGGGACTTGAAAACTGAAGAAAAGACTGAAGATATTGAGCTAATTTCTAAAAAGAAAGTGAAATCTAAGTTAGAAGAACTCAAGAAAAAACATCTTATTTAGTTTTATTACTACTATTTTGGTGTTATAGTTAGGTATAACACCTAATTACACATTATTTAAAGGAACTATAGATGATAAGAATAAAAGAGATGATTAAGATTGTTGGTTGGTCAGTAACTGGATTACTGATAACTTTATTCGTTTCCTCTCCCAATGTATTTCATTACTGGATAAATATTTAACTAAGGCTTAGCTAAAAAAATGAAAATAAGACAGACTTACATTACTTCATTTATAACTTTGGTCATAGCTATTCTCTGGATGTTATCTGGAATACTTGCTGACGACGAGTTTGAAGTCAAATCCACGACCCAACTTGAAACTATTTCTTCTGTTACTGTTCTAAACAGTGAGGCCTTAGAAAAGGCTAAAAAAATTAAGGTCAGTGGAACTACCGAAGCAGATAAACTGATTAAAATAAGAGCCGAAGCAAGCGGAACAGTCGTATCAAGGCCTGTAAAGCAAGGTCAATTTGTAAAGAAAGATCAATTAATTTGCCAGTTGTACAATGCAGGCAGAACTTCTTATCCTAAAGTAAAAGCACCCTTTGATGGTTATTTAGAAACCTTTTCTGTGAAAGAAGGAGATTACCTTAATACGGGGGCTGTTTGTGCAACCATAATTGATCCAGATCCTATGAGATTAATTGGGGAAGTTTCTGAAAAGGAAATCAACTTCGTTAAAGTTGGTGCTAAAGCTGAGGCTGAATTAATTTCTGGAAAAAAAGTTGAAGGAGTAGTCTCCTTTGTCAGTACGTCTGCAAATAAAGGAACAAGAACCTTCAGAGTCGAAATAGATGTTAAAAATTCTGATAGATCAATAAGAGATGGTGTATCTGCCCAAATAGCAATAGAGGGAGATACAATCCTTGCGCACAAAATATCCCCTTCTATTTTAATGCTTGGCGATGCTGGAGAATTGGGTATTAGAACTGTAAATGAAGATGATCAAGTTGAGTTTAAGGAAATAGAAATTTTAGAAGACAGCATAGAAGGTATTTGGATAACAGGCCTACCTAAAAAAACAAGAATCATTACTATTGGTCAGGAATATGTATTCCAAGGTCAGACTGTTAATGTTAAAGAAATCTCAGAGTCTCCGGAAGCATGAAGAATATTGTTCTAGCAGCAATTAACAAAAACAAAGCTTCAGTAAGTGTATTCATATTACTCAGTTTATGGGGTATTTATGCCCTAGGAAGCTTACCAAAAGCTACTGAACCAGATGTTCAGTTTCCTGGAGTCGGAGTTTCAGTGGTTTACGAGGGTGTTTCCCCCCAGGATTCAGAAAGACTCCTTGCTAAACCACTTGAAACCGGATTAAGAACTATTGAGGGTGTTGAGGAAGTTAGAGCAACTGCAACTACAGGGTATGCTTTTCTAACAGTTTTATTTGACCAAGACTGGGATATGGACAAGGCTCTTTACGATGTAAGAGTTAAGGTTGATGAAATCAGACCCCTGCTCCCTGCTGATACCAGAGAGCCTAATGTTCTAGAGTTTTCAACTAGTGATGAACCTATTTTAACTGTAGGTCTATTGAGTGATTCCTTATCAGAAAGAGTACTAAGAAACCTTGCTGAAGATCTTCAAGATGAGATTGAAACTATTCCAGAAGTACTTGAAGCTGATCTTCAAGGAGTTCCAGAGGAGATGCTAGAAGCTTTAGTAAGGAAATCTGATCTTGAATCTTATGGTATCTCAATGAGTGAGCTATATCAGGCAATTTCAAATGCAAACCGAGTCATCCCTGCAGGATCTCAAGATACAGGTAAAGGAAGATTTCAAGTAAATGTTCCAAGTGTCTTTGATAGCTTGGAAGACATCAATAACTTACCCATTAAAGTGTCTGGAAACTCTGTAGTGACCTTAACTGATGTAGCAGAAATCAGACGCACATATAAAGACAGAAGTGGTTATTCAAGGGTTAACGGGATGCCTGCGGTTTCAATAGACATAAAAAAAAGAAGTGGAACTAACGTCATCGACACCAATAAAAAAGTTAAAGCATTAATTGCTGAACAACAAAAGTCATTTCCTCCAGGAGTTGACCTTGTCTACTCAAGAGATAATGCGGACTGGGCTCTGGATATGATTTCCGAAACAGAAGGAAATGTTCTAACAGCTGTGGTCATAGTAATGATAGTAGTCCTTGCAGCCCTGGGGTTTAGGACTTCTATGTTGGTAGGCATGGCTATCCCTTTTAGTTATCTCTTTGCGTTAATGATTATGTCTATAGCAGGTAAAGAGTTTAACTTTATGGTTATGTTCGGAATGCTTATTTCGATGGGCATGACCATAGATGGATCCATTGTTGTTACAGAATATGCTGATAGAAAAATGGCCGAAGGCATGGATAGAGTTAATGCCTACACGAGTGCCGTTAGTAGAATGTTTTGGCCAGTTGTTACATCTACTGCAACCACACTAGTGGCTTTTACTCCATTAATGTTTTGGGGTGGTATGGGTTCCTTCATACGCGATATGCCTACTACAGTTTTCTTTGTTCTTTCCGGTTCGCTTCTCTATGCTCTATTTTTTGCACCCGTATTAGGCGCTTTGTTTGGTGGACTGGCTAAAGGAAGAGGTTCTAAAGAACAGATCGATCAAGTTAGGCGATTAGAAACTGATGAGCCAACTTCTCTATCAGGTTTTACCGGAGTTTATGCAAGGAAAATCTCTCATTACCTAAAGCACCCAATACAAATAATATTTTTAATTATTTTATCTATTTGTTTAATTATCTTTAAGATCTGGCCAGATCATGGCAAAGGAACGGTTTATTTTCCAGATGTAGCCCCGCAATATGGCACTATAAATATATCTGCAAGAGGAAATTTTTCAGTCGACGAAGTTTTATCCCTAGCTCTGGATGTTGAAAAAGATATTCTACAAGTCGAAGACATTGAAACGTCTTATACTAAAACTGGCCAAGGTAGGAGTAGAGGGTTTGGCAGAGGATCGTCTCCTGACAGAATAGCTTCTATAACTACAGATTATTACGATCAAGATAAAAGACCTTCAGGCAGAGATGGTTACGCCATATTAAATGAAGTTAGAGAACTCACTAAAGGTCATTCCGGAATCTTGGTCCAAGTAGAATCTGAGAAACATGGCCCTCCAATTGGTCGAGCGATTGATATAAATGTATTAGGAGAGAATCCCAGAATTCTTCAAAAAGCCACTCAAAAAATTACTAGGTTCATTGAGACTGAAGTTGATGGACTTATTGATGTTGAGAATGATTTACCAAAAAGAGGTCTTGAATGGAAACTAGATATAGATAAAACCAGAGCAGCACAATTTGGTGCAAGTTTGAATGATGTAGGTGCAGCAGTTCAGATGGTTACCGGCGGTATCAAAGTAGGAGAATACAGGCCTCTAGATGCTGACAGAGAATTAGATATTAGGGTTAGATTCCCTAAATCAGAAAGAAATATCGATCAACTTGAGAAGCTTAATGTTAAAACCAATAAAGGGCTTGTAGCAGTGAGTAGTTTTCTAGAATCAAAAGCTGTACCCGAAACCACTTCAATACAAAGACTAGATGGAAAAAGGGTCTACAAAATTTCTGCTGAAAAAGAAAAAGGAGTTATCGTTTCTGAAAAGATGCGTCAAATTAAAGAATGGATGTCCACAACTGATTTAGGCCAAGGAATCTCAATTAACTATGGAGGGTATGAAAGATATAACGCTGAGGCAACAAATTATTTAGTAAACGCATTTCTATTAACTTTATTCTTAATGCTGATAATGATGGTGGCCCAATTTAATAGCTTCTATCAGGCATTAGTAATTCTTTCTGCAATAGTTCTTTCTTTTGGAGGGGTTTTCCTTTCTTTGTTAATTTTTAATAGACCTATAAGCACTATGCAAACGGGGATAGCGTTTATTGCCCTTACTGGAATTATTGTTAATAACAATATTGTTTTAGTAGATACTTTTAATGTCCTAAAGAGAAATAATCCAGAAAGCGATATTAAAGAAATAGCTCTGAGAACTGCTGTTTTAAGACTAAGACCTGTTTTCCTTACTTCTTTTACAACAATTGCAGGATTACTCCCAATAGCTTTGGGATATAGTGTTGACCTTATAGAAAGGACTTTGAAAGCGGGTTCTTTTATATCTAGCTACTGGGAGCAAATGGCTGGAGCGCTTGCAGTGGGATTAGCGGTAGGAACAATACTTACGCTAGTAGTTACTCCGTGTGCGCTGGTAGTTCCAGAAGCTTTTAGGAATATTTATAGTAAAGTTAAAACTTCCTTGATTAAGGCAGAAAAAAAGATATTTAGTAAAGAATCTGCGCAAGCTTAAAACTATATTAAAATCCTCTTACCAAAACTGATTCTTTTTAAAATTTAACTAAATAAAACTATTTGGAGTGGGATCTATGTTAAGTAAAACATGGAAAATATCTTTTCTTTCAATTCTACTTTTTTCTTCATTTCTTCCTTCCGAAGTTGAAGAAGAAATCATTGTTGAAGCGAAGAAAGTAGATAGCATCTCGGATTGGAAAGAAGAAGTTTCTTCTACCAGTCTTAACTCGGAAGAAATTACTTTGATAGATGCGCAACACCCAAAACAAGTATTTACCAGAATCCCTGGAATCTGGATAAGCAGAGGGTCAGGACAAGAACATCTAACTTCTATTAGATCTCCAGTCCTTTCAGGTCCAGGGGCATGTGGTTCTTTCTTGATATTAGAGGATGGAATTCCAGTAAGACCCAATGGATTTTGTAATGTTAACGGGCTTTTTGAAACTCAAACTGAAATAGCTTCTAGTTTAGAAGTCATTCGAGGTCCAGCTAGTGCCAGATACGGAAGCAATGCTATGCATGGAGTAATAAATGTTGTCTCTAGACCTATAGAAGATATAAATACCCTATCTTCTAATGTTGGGCCTAACAACTATAAAAATTTTAAATCGTCTATTGGGGATTATGAAAACTGGAAAATTAATACTTTAATTTCCAGTGATGATGGGTTTAGAAAAGAATCAGGATACGACCAACAGAAATTTCATTTAAAGAATAAGTTTAGTTTTTATGAAACTGAAGCAACTTTTAACCTAAGGTTGACTAACTTAAATCAAGAAACAGCAGGATATATATTAGGAAAAGATATCTATAAAGATAAAAAAGAAAGCGAAAAGAATCTAAACCCTGAAGCCTATAGAGACGCTTCTTCTCTAAAATCAAATTTCAAATTCTTATGGGAAGTAGATAATAATATAGTTTCGCTGGTACCCTATTTCAGAAAAACTAAGATGGAATTTCTGCAACATTACTTGCCAGGAACACCCATAGAAAATAACTCACATTCAAGTTTTGGATTAATAGCCTCTGTTGTAACTAAATTAGACAATCTTCAATTGACTTCTGGTATACAAACTGAAACTGCTAAAGTTAAATTAAAAGAATTTCAACAATTTTCTTTGACTACAAGTTCAGCGTTCAATAATGCTGTAAGGCCTCAAGGGTTTCATTACAACTTTGATGTTGATTCAAGTTCGATAGCGGTTTTCTTTGGCTTTGATGAATTTTTCATAGGGAAGAATTCTTTCGCATACGGAGATTTAAGACTAGAACACAATGATTACTCTTACGATAATAAAATATTAGCAGGTAACACTAAAGATGACGGAACACCTTGCGGATTTGGCGGATGTTATTACTCAAGACCGGAAGACCGAGATGATAATTTTGATGAAATCAGCTTTAGATTAGGACTAGAAAAAAAGGTAAATCTTTTGACTGTATTTTCACAAATAAGTATGGGATTCCGACCGCCACAAATGACCGAATTGTATAGATTACAGAAGAAACAAACGGTAGGAGATATAGATTCAGAGAAGTTAACAATGCTGGAATTAGGAGGTCGATTTCTATCAGATTATATTGAAGCATCTATAAGCTTCTATGCGGGGAAAAAAAGAGACTCTATTTTTAGGGATGCTGAAAACTTTATTCAAGATAACGGTAAAACTGATCACAAGGGACTGGAACTATTCACAAGACTAAAAATTAATGAAAAAAATTCTTTATTCTTTGCCGGAACATTTCAAAACCATAAATATGACTTTTCCACTGAAACTTCTATGAAAGAGCAGATTATTTCGGGAAATTATGTTGATACATCGCCTAAAACTTCTTTTAACATAAGGTGGCTTAATACACTTTCAGACAGTGTCAAATTTGAATTTGAGGTAGAAAGACTTGGTTCATACTATACCGATGCCGCTAATTTGCATGAATATGAAGGTCATACTTTAATCCATTCACGCTTTGTTTATCTTTATAGAAATAATCTCAGGCAAATTATCAGAGTACACAATCTACTTGATGAGGATTATGCTGAACGCGCTGACTTTAATGCTTTTGGTGGAGATAGGTATTTTCCAGGTCTTCCAAGGCAAATTTTTATTAGTTGGGAATACTCCTTTTAAAATAAACATAAAAATTTATTGGAAAATTAGATAAACTCTAGTTCTTATGGCTGAAAAGAAAGCTCCAGTGAATTTTGAGAAAGCAATTAAAGATCTTGAAAAGATTGTTGAAGACCTAGAGTCAGGTGAACTAAGCTTAGAACAATCCCTTAAAACCTTTGAAAAGGGAATTAAACTCACACGTCAATGTCAGGGAGAGCTTGAAAAGGCCGAACTTAAAGTTAAAAAGTTGGTAGAAGAAAACGGAGAGCTTAGAACTAAGCCTCTAACTAATGACTAATTCACATAATTGGATTATTCCATATGAAAAAAGGATAAATTCTGCTTTAGAATCTCTGCTCCCTGATAATGACAGTATTCTTACTAAAGCTATACGTTATTCAGTTTTAAACGGTGGAAAGAGACTAAGGCCATTATTGGTTTACCTTTCCGCGGAACTGGGTAGTTCGTCTCCCGAAGCTCAAGACGCAGTAAGTTGTGCTGTTGAGTTAATTCATTGCTACTCACTAATTCATGATGATCTGCCCTCTATGGATGATGATTCATTAAGAAGAGGAATGCCAACTTGTCATAAAAAGTTTGGTGAGGCTGTAGCAATATTAGCGGGTGATGCAATCCAACCCATGGCCTATCATTCGTTAACTAATTCTAAAGAAATAGAAAATGAACATAAAGTTAACTTAGTAAGTATGTTAGCTAATGCTTGTGGTAAAAATGGAATGGTTGAAGGTCAAATCTTAGATATTTCAGAAGACAAATCTTTTACCCTTGAGGATTTAGACTACATGCATAGTAAAAAGACTGGAAGTTTAATAAAAACTTGCCTGCAGATGGGTGGGTTAATATCTCATCTACCCGAAGAGGAGATTAATCTCCTTTCAGAGTATGGAGAAAAAGTAGGTCTTGCTTTTCAAATACGTGATGACATCATTGACTTACAATCGCCTACAGAAATAAGTGGAAAAACTAGAGGTTCAGATTTATTACAACAGAAAATTACCTATCCCAATTTGATAGGGATGGAAAGCTCTAAAAAAAGGACTGCAGAATTGTGTGAAGAAGCTCAAGAAACTGTGAGGAAATTATCAGGAGACTCTGCTAAATTGATTGCACTGTCTGACTTTATTTCAAATAGGGATTATTAGTTTTGAAAATTTTTGAAGAAATACCAACTAAAGAACCTTCAGGTGAATTTCTCTCGTCAGTTAATTTTCCTGCTGACTTAAGAAGCTTAGATTTAAAGGATCTCCCAAAATTTTCAGATGAATTAAGGGAATATCTCCTGTATAGCGTGGGCCAAACTGGAGGTCATTTTGGAGCTGGTTTAGGTGTAGTAGAACTGACTACCGCTCTTCATTATGTTTTTGATACTCCTAAGGACAAGATTGTTTGGGATGTAGGTCACCAAGCTTATCCTCATAAGTTAATTACTGGAAGAAAGGAAGCCATGAATACCATTAGACAAACCAATGGCTTAGCACCTTTTCCTTCAAGGTCGGAAAGCGATTACGACACTTATGGAGTAGGACATTCAAGCACTTCAATTAGTGCAGCATTAGGCATGGCCTCAGCAGCAAAATTAAAAGGGGAAGATAAAGAAATTGTGGCTGTAATAGGTGATGGAGCTATGACAGCAGGTATGGCTTATGAAGCACTATCTCATGCTGGTTCTATTGATGAGAATGTTCTTGTTGTACTGAATGATAATCAGATGTCAATCTCTGAGAATGTTGGTGGACTAAAAAATTATTTAGCAAAAATCTGGGCTAGCCCTCTTTACAATCAAATAAGAGAAGGAGGTAAAACTGTTCTAAGATTTATTCCAGCTGCAAGCAGGATAGCTAGAAAAGCTGAGATCCAGGCGAAAGGACTATTTACTCCAGGAAGCCTATTTGAGGAACTTGGACTTTCTTATATAGGACCCATTAATGGTCACGATACTGTGGGTATGGTAAAAATATTAAATGACCTAAAAAGTATGGAGGGACCCAGGCTTCTCCATGTCATTACACAGAAAGGGAAAGGGTTCTTGCCAGCTGAACTCGACCCTATTGGTTACCATGCCATTAACAAAATAAAGTCCCTCAAAAAACAATCAGAAGAAGTAAAAGTCACAACTTACTCTCAGGTCTTTGGCGAGTGGTTATGTTACAAAGCAGGAAAAGATAATCTTCTAACAGCTATAACACCAGCCATGAGAGAGGGATCTGGATTAGTTGAGTTCTCGAAAAAATTCCCAGATAGATACTACGATGTCGCTATAGCAGAACAGCATAGTGTGTCATTGGCAGCTGGAATGGCATGCGAAGGACTTAAACCGGTAGTGGCTATTTATAGTACTTTCTTACAAAGAGCTTACGACCAGCTTATACATGACGTAGCCTTACAAAACCTTAATGTATTATTCGCCATAGACAGAGCTGGCTTAGTGGGAGCAGATGGTCCGACCCATCAAGGAGCTTTTGATATCTCTTATCTACGATGTATACCTAACTTGGTAATTATGACTCCTTCTGATGAAAATATTACTTGGAAAATGTTAAATACAGGATTTGAATACGAAGGACCAGTTTCAATAAGATACCCGAGAGGTTCAGGCCCTGGTTCTAAAGTAGAAAAAGATGATTCCACTATAGAATTAGGTAAAAGCTCATTAATTAAGGATTCTCAAGAGTCCCAAATAGCGATCATGAACTTTGGCAGCACATTAGAACTAGCAGGTGAGTTGTCAGAAAATTACAGTGCCAGCCTGGTTGATATGAATTTTGTGAAGCCTTTAGATAACAAAAGAATAAAAGAATTGGCTGAAAAATATAAATTATTAATTACCATTGAAGAAAATGTCATTAAAGGAGGTGCAGGGTCAGCTGTGGCAGAGTTCTTAGCAGCTAATAATTTAAATGTTTCCCTTCTTAATTTCGGCATTTCAGATGAGTTCGTTGAACATGGTAGTACTGATCATCAAAAAGTGAACTCTGGTTTAGGGAAAGAGGAAATAACGGAAAAGATTAATAGAAGATTAGAAGAGCTATAGTAAGAAGAAAAGCAGAAATTAAACCCGCTATAACATCATCCATCATTACTCCATAAGGGCTGTCTAATTTATCAAAATAACTTATAGGTTGCGGCTTCCAAATATCAAAAAATCTAAATAAAATAAATGACACAATAATCCAGGGCCAAAAAGATTCAAAAGCAACTAGTGGAAAAGTAGCTACCCACATTCCTACAAATTCATCCCAAACAAATATTTTTGCATCCTTTTCATTACTCATCGTTTTTTTATATAAGTACAACCCAAAAAAGAAGCTAGTTACAACTAAAAAAACATATATGCAAAGAATAAAGATATAAGCAAAAGGTCTAAGAAAAGGAACGATTAAAAAATAAAAAATTAGACTTGCTAATAAACTGCCTGCGGTTCCAGGAATTAATGGAGATAATCCACTACCAAAACCTATGGCAAACCAAGTTAAAGGTTTTTTTAGACTCGCTCTGTTTGTAGCCACAATTTAAAAGTGTTGGTAGCCTGCAGAAGCTTTTAGAGAACCCCCTTCTGGGGTAATAATTTTCACTTCATCTCCTTTAATTATCTTGCCTATTTCACTGATTGGTACTTTTTCCTGTTTAGATATCTCTTGTATTTCTTCTCGGTTAGTTTTTTCTGAAGTAAAAAGAATTTCGTAATCATCGCCTCTATTCATTTCATTTAAAGATAATGATTTAGATAAAAAAGTGGGGATCTTATCTAGAAATACATTGGCCCCAACTTTACTTGCTGTGCAAATGTGATTTAAGTCTTGAAACAACCCATCAGAGACATCAATAGCTGATGATGCAATGTCTTTTAATTTAGAACTTATTCCAAATCTTATTTCTGGTCTTAGATATCTGCCCTTCTTTAAGTCCACTAAATTACCTTTCTTTATGCTATCAAGAGCAGAAGAAGCTTCACCTATCGTTCCAGTTAAGAAGATTAAATCATCCGCCCTAGCGCCCTTCCTGGTCAACGCCTTGCCTTCTTCAACATAACCTCCTACCTGGACAGAAATTGAAAGCTTACCTTTAGTCATATCACCTCCAATTAAAGGTATCTTTAACTCACTGGAAATATCCTCAAGCCCTCTTTTAAAACCTAATAACCAATTATGATCATATTCTTCTAGAGAAAGGGCCAAAGTAAACCATGAAGGAGTAGCTCCACAAGCAGCTAAATCGCTAAGAGCTATTGAGACAGATCTATAGGCAATATCAGAAGCATGCATAGAACTTAAAAAGTGGACTCCTTGTATTGATGTATCTACAGAAATGACACTCTCTTTGTCTTTTGGAAGAGTGAGTACGGCGGCATCATCACCTACAGGAACTCTGATGCCCTGTTCTGCTAGGTATGCAGAACCGACATCAGAAAAATATTCCTTTATTATTTGGTGCTCGTTTAGAGTATCGAGACCTTTAACCAAATTTAATTTACTCAGGTATTGACTCAAACAAACCGGTAGCTCCCATGCCTCCACCAACACACATGGTTACTATCCCGTATTTTCCACCCCTTCTTCTGAGTTCTCTAGTTAAATGTCCTACTTGCCTAGATCCAGTCATACCAAAAGGATGACCTATTGCAATAGAACCACCATTAACATTTAGTTTTTCAGTGGGTAACCCAAGCTGATCTCTTATGTAAACGACTTGAGAAGCAAAAGCTTCGTTTAGTTCCCAAAGATCAATATCATCTACAGTTAGATTGGCAGACTTCAATAATTTAGGAATTGAATAAACAGGTCCTATGCCCATTTCATCAGGTTGGCAACCTACTACTGTAAATCCTCGAAAATACGCTAAAGGTTTCACTCCCAACTCATTTGCCTTATCTTCACTCATAACCATAGTCACAGAAGCGCCATCTGATAATTGAGAAGAATTACCAGCAGTCACAGATCCTTCTTCTGGATCAAAAACCGGATTAAGACTAGCTAGCCCTTCTAAAGTTGTTTCAGGTCTGTTGCAGTTATCTCTATCTACTACTTCATCAACTTCCTTTTCAGCACCAGTTTCTTTATTAACTAAAAGCATTTTAGTTTCCATGGGAATAATTTCGTCATCAAAAAGGCCTTCATCTTGTGCTTTTGCACATCTTTCTTGGCTAGACAGAGCATATTCGTCTTGCGATTCTCTTGTTACTCCATACCTCTTAGCCACTGTTTCAGCTGTGGTTCCCATGGCGTGATAAATACCCGGAACTTCTTCAGCCAGTTTTTCGTTTATATACATATGCATATTACCCTTGCCTTGAGTAGTGCTTATAGACTCTACTCCACCAGCAATAATGCAGTCTGCAAAACCACTTTGTACTTGAGTCGCTGCCATAGCAACAGTCTGAAGACCAGAAGAACAATACCTATTTACTGTAGTTCCTCCAACTTCTATAGGAAGTTTAGATAACACAGCAACATTTCTAGCAATATTGTGTCCCTGAGCTCCTTCTGGTGCACCACAACCTAAAATCATATCTTCTACAATAGAAGGATCTACTTCAGGGTTCCTATCCATTAATGCATCAACAATATGAGCAGTCATGTTATCTGCTCTTGTTTGATTAAAGCCACCTCTAAAAGATTTTGCCAGACCGGTTCTGACACTATCTACTATTACTGCTTCTGCCATAATTTCTCCTTAAAACCTTGTTTTATTAATTTTGGGCGATTGATGTTAGGTTAGAGTTAAGGAATTGGCAAGCAAATAAGATAGCTCATGAAGAGTTACTTTTTCAAAGACTCCTTAAACCATTCAGGAACAATATCAATTTCATATTTTCTAGCAAGTTTTACCAAAAAAGGAATGGTAATAGGTGCAAAAGGTAAAATAGTTAGAAACCCAAAGCCCAAATCTCTAAATAGTTCTTTTAGTTGTTTGTTTGCTTGTTCTAGATCTTCTTCTTTAGTTTTACCTTGCGTATAGGAATAATAGGTTTTTAGCATTTCTTTAGTGCTTTCAGATTCTTGTTCTAGAGTATTTTTTAGTAAAACTAGAGCCTTTCTTATATTTCTTCCGAACATATTCTCAATTAACTGTCAGTTCCTTGTTTTTTATAAATATTCATAAGATACTAACAAACAACTTAAAAAATTAATAAACCCATCTGGAGTTAGAAAAATGAATAGACCTTTCCCTTTTGCATTTACTTTAGGTGCAATCGCAATCGTAGTTCTTTATTACCTCTTTTCGAATACTGAAGATACCACTCAAGAGAATGCTATTAAAGAAGAGATTAGCTCTCCAATAAGCTCTTCGTCTTCAGTTGGGCTTATAGATGATGAAAGAATTATCAATGCAGAAAGTGAGCCGGGAAACTGGATAGCTCACGGAAGAACATATGAAGAACAAAGATTTTCTCCTTTATTAAAAATTAATAAAGAAAGTGTTTCTGATCTTGGATTAGCTTGGTACAAAGATATGGGGACTAATAGAGCACTTGAAGCTACTCCTATTGTTGTTGATGGCATTATGTTTTTTACAAGTACTTGGAGTCGAGTTTATGCCGTAGAAGCCAAAACTGGAAAAACTATATGGAAATTTGATCCAGAAGTTCCAGGAGAATGGGCACGAAAAGCCTGTTGTGACATAGTCAATAGAGGAGTTGCTGTTTACGAAGGAAAAGTATTTTTTGCTAGCTTAGATGGAAGATTGTTTTCTCTTAATGCAGAAACAGGAGAAAAGATATGGGAAGTAGACACCATTACTGATCGTTCGAGAGCCTACACAATTACTGGTGCCCCTAGAGCAGCAAAAGGAAAGGTCTTTATAGGTAATGGAGGCGCTGAGTATGGAGTTAGGGGTTATGTAACAGCTTATGATTCTGAAACCGGTGAACAAGTATGGAGATTTTTTACTGTACCTGGAGACCCATCCTTAGGATTCGAAGATCCTGCAATGGAAATGGCTGCTAAGACCTGGAAAGGAACTGATTGGTGGGAATTTGGTGGAGGAGGAACGGTTTGGAATTCAATTGTCTATGATCCAGATTTTAATAACGTTTATTTAGGAGTTGGAAATGGTTCTCCCTGGACAAGAGAAATCAGATCTCCTGGAGGAGGAGATAATTTATTCTTAGCTTCTATAGTTGCTGTTGATGCTGATACGGGTAAATACAAATGGCATTATCAAACTACTCCTGAAGATAATTGGGATTACACTGCTGTGCAAGATATGGCTTTAGCTGATATGGAGGTAGATGGAGAACAGAAGAAAGTATTGCTGCAAGCTCCAAAAAATGGATTTTTCTATGTCATAGATAGATCTAATGGGAAGGTGCTAAGAGCTCATCCTTTTGCAGCTGTTACTTGGGCTACGCATGTTGACCTAGAAACAGGAAGACCTGTTGAAAATCCTGATGTGGATTACTCTGAAAATGGATCTTTTGTTCTACCGGGACCTTTAGGTGCTCATAATTGGCAAGCAATGTCAGTGGACTTAGATTCGGGTCTTGTTTACATACCCGCTCAAGAAAATGCCTTCTTTTATGCCATTGATGAGAACTACAAGAAAACTGGTATTTACAAAAGAAATCCAGGCAGATGGAATATGGGTATAGAAATGAGTTCTTTAGCCCAAAATGTACTTGCAAATCTAGAGTCAATGCCTGAGCCTGGAGGTTTTCTTAAAGCGTTTGACCCTTTAACTGGTGAAACTAAATGGTCAGTACCCATTCCGCATTACTGGAATGGAGGAGTTCTAGGTACGGCAGGAGGACTGGTTTTTCAAGGAGATGCGTTAGGTATGTTCTCTGCTTACGATAAAGAAACGGGAGAACGCTTATGGGAATTTAATACCTATACTTCTATGCTGGCACCTCCGATTTCTTTTGAAATAGATGGAGAACAGTATGTTTCAGTCTTAACAGGGTCTGGAGGTGGAGATTTGTTTGGAGGAGAGCCTCTACCGCCTATAGAGATACAAGCTTCTCTTACATACAATAATTTTGGAAGACTGTTGGTATTTAAACTGGGTGGTAAAGAGAAACTTCCTATTCCTGACGTAAGAGATACAACTATTCCTGAGCAAGCACTTGCCGATGCCAGTGTGGCCCAAATCCAGAATGGGGAAAGCAATTACAATCAATATTGCGCTGTTTGTCATGGCTTTGTAGTTAAATCTGCTGGCGGACTACCAGATTTAAGAAAGATGACTACAGGAACCCATGATCTATTTAATAAGATAGTTCTCGAAGGAATACTGGGAAGCAATGGAATGGCTGGTTTTGCTGACGTTCTCTCAGAAGAAGAAGTGAGCAATATTCACCATTATGTTAGAGCCAGAGCCCATGAAGACAGAGAGGTTGCTTTAGGAAATATGGAAGCTCCTCAGTTCACGTGGTTTGGTGAAGAAGACTAATTGATTAATTTTCGAATTTGGTCTTAGGAGGTAAGCTCGGCGGAGCTACTTCTTGAAATTCAAAAGAAGGGTTTCCTTCCAGAGTATTGTTAGATTCTGAATCTTCATAAGGATTTGCGTTTTCATCAAATTTATCAGCATCAAGAACTCCATAAGTTTTCTTACCATTCAATAGAGTCCCCTCTTCAAGTTGAAGCAAAGCCGATTGTGCTAATTTATGATTCTCTTCACTCCAGACTAGGCTAAAAGCTCTTGGGCTGCCTATAGGTATGCCCGCTTCATCTTGGTATCTTATCCAAAGATTAATTTCCCCCTCTTTTTTAGTTAATTTATCTGGCTCATCTATAGAAACCCAAATAAGTCTAAATTCATCAGGAATCTCTTGTGTTGATGGCCATCCCAATATCTGTTTATAACCCATCCAGGTGAATACATAAAAGGAGGCCATGATAAAAACAACAACCGTTTTTAATTTGTTTGAAAAAGTTGAATAAAGAAAAAATATTAGGAGTAAGGCCGAAATGGCTACATAACCTAAAATCAAAAATATCCTTTCTTCAATCACTTTTGTTCTTTTAAGGAAGATCTACCTAAAGCTTTGGTAAGCAACCTTTTTTGAATCTGATTTACGTCAGAAATATTCTTTTCTGAGTCTACTGAGAATCTAACAGCAGTTTTTTCATCCCCTACTCCTTCCAATTCATGACTACCGTAATATACAAGCTCGACTTCAGGGTTAAGTTTTTCTACCTTAACGTCTACAGTCAAAGGTTGGTCATAATTTGCTTGATAGTGAAGAAGGTTAACTACGTATTCTCCAGATTGAAGAGCTCTAATGGTGATGGTTTCTTGATTGATAGGGTTTGAAATCGTAGCTCCATTAACATTCATCTTGTCTGCAAATATTCCTCTGTCATCCCTATCTAAATGCATTAATCCAGTGTCTCGGTTGTGATACCAGACTAATCCTCCTTGGGGGCTTTCTACTATGGCATCTACATCATCAGGGTGCTGATCGGGCCATCTAACTGAAATAAGAATTTCTGCTTTGGAGTCTATTTTGCCGCCGTCACTGGGATCTGAAATCAACATAAAAGCGATGGCAAACATGAAGGCAAAGCCTAAAAGAGAATTAAAAAGTAAATCTGTGAATGCGTCTTGTCCTTCTCCAGTTTTAAGGATTCTATGCTTCATTTGAATCCCTTAACCCTAGTCTCCAGAAGTAAGACCATTAATTAATTTGCTAAGTGATGAATCAAGCAAAAAATATTGGAACTTGAGCATGGTGCTGGTAATCAAACCAGAAAGTGTGGTGTACAAAGCAACTGCCATTCCTCCACTCATCGACGAGAGTAAAGGTTGTATTTTTTCCGGATCAAAGTCTTTCATTTCCCCAATAGGTAATAGCATCAAAATAAAACCAACGACAGTCCCCGTTAAGCCGAGTTTTAATAAAACATCGGAAACCATGTGACCCAGTGCGTGTCTATTCGATAGCTCGTCTTCAAGAATTCTTAACAGGTTTTGGCTTTCTAAAGAAGATTTAGACTCAACTGAGTTTAAGAATTCTGAAACCTTACCCTCTCCTTTTATTTCTAAATCTAAATTTCTGGCAATGTAAATCCAATGAAAAGTAGCAGCTGCATAAATTCCTAAAATGAGAATGGAGATTTTGCTTCTGTCTGATTCAAATATTAGGTTCAAAAGATTGAGATCATAAAGCACATAAAAAGAAAAAAATATTACGGTAAGTAAGATAATTGATCTTTGTAGAAGATATTGAGGTTTAGCTGTTTTTATCACTGAATTATATTAATACCGGTGACTCATTAATTTATGTCCCTATCTTGTAGAATAACTAATTATCACTAACAGTTCTATACATGAATAAATCTGAAAAAGTTGAATTCATATCCGAGTCATTAAATAAACTCTACCCAAACCCTCCTATTCCTTTAAATCATGATTCAGTTTTTACACTTTTAATAGCCGTGATCCTTTCAGCCCAGTGCACCGATATAAGAGTAAATTTAGTTACGCGTGAATTATTTAAAAAAGCCAACAGCCCCAAAAAAATGATAAAACTTGGTAGAAAGGAAATACGAAGGATCATCAAACCCTGTGGATTATCACCGCAAAAGTCTAAAGCTCTATTCGAACTCTCAAAAATTCTTATCAAGGATTTTAAAGGGCAAGTACCCGATTCTTTTGAAGCATTGGAGACATTACCGGGTGTGGGCCACAAAACTGCTTCTGTTGTTATGAGTCAGGGCTTTGGCCACTACGCTTTTCCTGTGGATACGCATATTCATAGATTGACACAAAGATGGGGCTTAACAAACGGCAAAAATGTTAAGCAAACTGAAAAAGATTTAAAAAGACTGTTTCCAGAAGAACAATGGAACAAACTGCATATACAAATAATTATGTACGGCAGAGAATTCTGTACAGCAAGAGGATGTGATGGAATTACATGCGATATTTGTTCGAAAATTAATGCCAATAGAAAACGGCCCATAAAAACAAAGAAACCATAAATTAACCACTGAGATGTTATGAGTCGTTGGGTATAATTGCACTTCTCTAAAAAATTATGATCTCAAACAAACAGTCAATAAAGGATTATGATCCAGATCTTTGGAAAGCTCTTAAAGGTGAGCTAGAAAGACAAGAAGATCACATAGAGCTCATAGCTTCTGAAAACTATACTTCGTTGAGAGTTTTAGAAGCCCAAGGTTCAGTTTTAACCAATAAATATGCAGAAGGATATCCGGGTAAAAGATATTACGGTGGATGCGAATTTGTTGATGAAGCAGAAACCCTTGCTATTGAAAGAGCTAAGGAGCTTTTTGGAGCAGATTTCGCAAACGTTCAACCTCATTCAGGTTCAAGCGCCAATTTAGCTGTTTATTTAGCTTTGTGCGAGCCTGGAGATGTGATCCTAGGAATGAGTCTTGATCATGGAGGCCATCTTAGCCATGGAACTAGTGTGAACTATTCAGGTAAAACGTATCAAAGTTTTCAATATGGACTAGATGAAAAAACCGGGGATATTGATTATGAACAAGTTGAATCATTAGCTAAAAAACATAAACCAAAAATGATTATTGCCGGCTTTTCTGCTTTTTCAGGGATAGTAGATTGGGAAAAATTTAGAAACATTGCGGATGAGGTTGGTGCCTATTTACTGGTAGATATGGCTCATGTCGCTGGGTTAGTAGCTACAAATCTATATCCTTCACCAGTTCCTTTTGCCGATGTGATTACAACCACGACACATAAAACTTTAAGAGGGCCTAGAGGAGGTCTTATTCTTGCGAAGCAAAACGAAGAAATAGAGAACAAAATAAATTCTTCAATAATTCCTGGATCTCAAGGTGGGCCCTTAATGCATGTTATAGCTGCAAAAGCGGTTTGTTTTAAGGAAGCATTAGAACCAGAATTTGCTTCATACCAAGCTCAAGTATTAAAAAATGCAAATACTATGTGCGAGGTTTTTCAAGACAGAGGAGTTGAGATTGTTTCTAAAGGTACCAAAAATCACATGTTTCTAGTTGACCTTATAAGTAAAAACCTTACAGGAAAGGACGTTGAGGAAAGTTTGGGTAGGGCTAATATTACTTTGAATAAAAATGCAGTGCCTAATGACCCGCAATCCAGATTTGTGACAAGCGGATTAAGGATTGGCACACCAGCAATAACTACCAGAGGATTCAAAGAAAAAGAGGCTTCTAAAGTAGCAACATGGATTTGTGACGTGCTTAAAGATTTAAATAGTGAAGATGAAATTAAACGAGTAAAATCTGAGGTGATGGAACTCTGTAAAGAATTCCCCGTTTATGCGTTGAAAAACTAATTATGCACTGCCCCTTTTGTAGCCACACTGATACCAAAGTCATTGACTCCAGATTGATTGCTGAAGGCTCGCAAACCCGTAGAAGAAGGGAATGCCCAGATTGTGGCGAACGATTCACCACGTTTGAGTCAGCGGAATTATTGATGCCGAAAATAATCAAATCCAGAGACGATATGCGCGAGCCCTTCAATGAACAGAAGTTAAGAGAAGGCCTTTATAGGGCATTAGAAAAGAGACCGGTCGGAGAAGAAGAGGTTGAAACCTTAATCGAAGACATTAAAAAAGATATTAGGTCTTACGGAGAAAGAGAAGTTAGATCGAGACTGATCGGTGAAGTGATTATGAAACGTTTAAGGCGCTTAGATGAGGTTGCTTTTATTCGATTTGCTTCCGTATACAGAAGATTTGAAGACATAACTGAATTCAGCGAAGAAGTTGAAAAACTAACCAAAGATTAGTGGGCAGTCTCCATCAAGAGCATATGCTAAGTGCTCTATCAGTTGCTGAAAAAGCTAGATACATAGCTTCACCTAACCCAATGGTAGGAGCTGTGATTGTGAAAGATAACAAAATAATTGGTTCCGGATTTACACACAAACCAGGTTTTGACCATGCTGAAATAGACGCTATTAAAGATGTTCATAAAAAATTCAAAAATGAAGCTAGGCAAAAACTTAAAAACAGTTCAATTTATGTCACTTTAGAACCCTGTAGTAAACAAGGACGCACCCCTGCTTGCACTCAAGCAATAATAGAGGAAGGCATCCAAGAGATTTATATAGGAAGCAAGGACCCTTTACAAACGGGAATTGAAGAACTAAAAAAAGCAGGACTAAAAGTTACATCGGGTTTACTCGAAGATAAGTGCACTGAATTTAACAGGGGTTTCTTTTCAAGAATAGAACGTAAACGCCCATTTGTTACCTGCAAGATAGCTTGCTCAGCAGATGGAGGCATCGGCCTTACTACTGGTGGAGATAAATGGATAACCTCAAAAAAATCTCGAGAAGATGTGCATAAGTTAAGAGCTGATTCTGATGCCATTTTGACAGGCGTAGGAACCGTATTAGCTGACAATCCCAGGCTGACTGTTAGAGATAAATCTTTAAGTAAATTAGAAGGAGAGATCCATCCCAAAAGGTATGTATTAGACAGTTCATTAAGAATGAAAGGCAATGAACATCTATTGACTGATGGCTTAGGAGTCACAATTTTTTGTAATGATTTAAAAAAAGTTAGCTATGACAAACCCCCTATTAAGATAGTTGAAGCAGCAGGTAAATCGCAAAGAGTATCCTTAAGAAAGGTAATGGATTATTTAAATAAAGAAGAATGCAATACCTTAATGATTGAAGCTGGATCAAAAATAAATACCAGTTTTATTGCTTCAAAATTAGTGGACGAAATTATTTTTTATATAGCGCCAATAGAACTTGGTGAAGATAAGATAAATTTTTCGGAATTTGAAAGTTCTTTTTCAAAGATAGGTACAATTGATCTTGAATTAAAAGAAATCAGCGAAATAGGACCTGACAAAAAATTAATAACTAAACCAATGTATTCGTAAGATGGAACTTAATAAGATCCAAGATTTAATTTCAGATATCTCAGATGGGAAGATGATTATTCTCATGGATGATGAAGACAGGGAAAATGAAGGCGATTTAATTTTAGCAGCTGAAAAAGTAACGGCAGAAGCTATTAACTTTATGGCCACACATGCAAGGGGGTTAATTTGCTTAGCTCTGAATCAAGAAAAATGTCAGCAACTTAATCTAGAACCCATGGTTAAGGATAATGGAGCCCAGCAAGGAACGGCATTCACCGCGTCCATTGAGGCTGCAAAAGGAGTAACAACAGGCATATCGGCAGCCGATAGAACTACTACAATTTTAGCTGCAGTTAGAAAGAATGCTTCTGCTAAGGATATAGTCCAACCTGGGCATGTCTTCCCTTTAATGGCAGCCAATGGAGGAGTGTTAACTCGTGCAGGTCATACTGAAGCAGGTCTCGATTTAGCTAAATTGGCAGGACTTGAAGAATCCGCAGTGATTGTGGAAATCATGAATGAAGACGGAAGCATGGCCAGAAGAAAAGATTTAGAAAAATTTGCTAAAAAACACGATCTTAAGATTGGAACAATAGCCGATCTAATCCATTACAGAAATATCAATGAAAAGAGTGTTGAAAAAATTGATTCAACGAAGATTAAAAATGATTACGGAGAATTTATATTGGTTGCCTACCAAGACACTATCTTTCACCAAGTCCATTTAGCTCTAGTAAAAGGAAAAATATCTTCTGACAAGGATACTTTAGTTAGAGTGCAGACAATTAATACTCTTCATGATGTCATGGGAATAAATAAGTTTGGAAGTAGAATTTCTTCTTCTCAAACTCTTGAAAAAATGCAATCGGAAGAAACAGGTGTACTTCTCTTACTTTCAGACAGAGAGTCTCCGGAAGAAATACTAAATAACTTGAAGTTTATTAAGGGAGAAAGAAAACACACAAGATCTGAAGCCGTGGATAACAGAATCATAGGGATTGGTTCACAAATACTAAGAGATTTAGGTGTAAAAAAGATGAAACTACTTGGCTCAGAAGTAAAATACCCCCTAGCAGGATTTGATTTAGAAATAACGGAATTTATAAATTAGGCAAGATTATGACACCCAAAGGGAAAAAAGCGTTTAAAGCATCCAAAAACTCCATGAATGCAAGATACGGATTGCTATCAACTCAATGGAATAAATTTGTTGTGGATGTCATGCTCGAAAACGCTGAAAAGGAACTGATATCTCAGGGAGTTAATTCAAGCAATATCATAAAAATTGAAGTGCCTGGAGCTTATGAGCTTCCTTTAGCTGCCAAAAGGATGCTTGAAACAGACATCGATGCAGTTATTGCTTTAGGTGCTGTAATTAAGGGAGAAACACCTCATTTTGACTTTGTTTCAAGTAGTTGTGCCAATGGATTAACAAGAGTCTCGTTGGATGCCAATAAACCCGTTCTCTTTGGAGTACTGACAACTGAGACAGAAGAACAGGCAATTCAAAGGGCTGATCCTCAAGACGGGAATAAAGGCGCAGAAGTAGCTCAAAGCGCTATGGAGCTACTCGAGCAATTGGCCTCTTTATGACCAAGCCGACTAAGACCACCTCTCCAACTAGATCAAGAGACAAGGTATTGCAAACTCTCTATGAATTAGAATTAGGCGGTGAAGAACTAAAAGAGGTTCTTAAAAACCATTCGTCTGAAAAATCTAATAAGTTTTATAAAGAAATACTCAAGGGTGTATCTGAAAACCTTGAAGCTTTTGACGATATTATTAAACAGCATGTTGATAGACCTATTCAACAACTTGATGTAATTGAAAAAAATATCCTCAGGATTGCTTTATACGAACACAAGAAAAAAGAACTGGATTCATCAATAATTATTAATGAAGCCATCAGAATGTCTAAAAAGTACGGTTCGGTTGAAGGCTATAAATTAGTTAACGCGGTTTTAGATAAGGCAATTAAAGCGCAGTAGATTTAAATCCTACGAATATAGGAGAAGACCAAGCCCTTTCTTCTGTTAAAGACAAACAATCCCCCTTTCCTTTTCCTTTAGGGTCGCCACAAAGATTAATTTTTAGACATCGACCATTTTCATCCAAATCACAATCCAGCCCACTACCATTTATGGCATCAGTAGGTTCTTGTACGGCCCTGACGTAATAGACTATTTCTCTATTACTTCCTTCAAATTGCTCGTCGGTAAATTCTACCTCGCACCCCTCTTGGGAAGGTTCACACGTAAAGGTTTTCCAAGGATCTTCTATCAATGCATTAATAGGCTCTCCTTCATAAACTTGCGGTCTTATTCTGATTACTTCAATCCTTGATATATTCTTTCTTTCATCAGAAGGATTAAAACACTCCCCTTTACAAAGCCTGTCCAAATCTTCATAACTTATATTTTCTTTGTCCAAAGTACTGCATCCAGGCAATTGTTTCTGAGCACCCAACGCTCTTACTTGGAATTTAGGAGATGAAGACATTTCAGTTTCCGCCCCCATAGGAATAACAGATCCATCGGGGTGATTCACTAGATTGAACCACAATAAGATTCTTTCACCACTGGTGGCGTAAACTTCTCTATTGCTTAAGGCAGTCCAAATTTCTTCTCTATTTCTCGACTCAGCGTGAGCTGCCACTAAGCCACCGGTATACAAAAAAGATGAAGCTCTTTCCGATTGAACGGGTAAGCTTATCTTGGAACACTGGATGCCATTGCACTCCAATTCGGAGTCAGGACCTAATTCTAATTTTTGAGCCAAAGGCAATTTAGGATCAGATAATCGCGGATTCATAAAATTCCTGCCTACTTCACTTTCCATATCAACGCGAGATTCAGTATTTAACTTTCGTGTAATTTCTTTATAGCCTGTGCCTGGTCGAGCTTGATGATTATCACTGGAACCTATAAAGCCATACCTGAATCTTAAGGGTTTTTCTGTCGAAAAATCCGTAAGTGCTAAAGCGTATTGAACAGACATTTTAGGTCGATAATCAAAAGCCGGTAAAAAGCAATCTTGGCATTGCCCCGAATCTTTCCACTCCATAGGATCGTATCCTGGAACTGTTAATAATCCGAATGGATTGGAATTTGCAAAAATTTGTCTGGCTTCCACGGCTCTTTTATTACATTCTTCATCAGATCCTGCTGCGACTCTGCATCTCTCTCTAATAATTTCTCCGGCTTGGAAACAATCAGGGGTATAACCTTGAGTCGGTTGATTGCACGTCATAATTCCATTGTTTTGTAATTCCATGGGAACCCAGGGTCTATATTCCTCAGAATTCCCGTGCCCTGAATAAACTTCTATAAGTCTATTAAAAGAAGCATTGTGTGCTTCCGGATTAAGCTGTAAGTCCCAAGAAGTTAAAGGCGGAGTCACATTTCCCCATGCACTTCCATGTGGAATGACTAAAGTATCTAAATTTAACTGTTCAAGTTTTCTGAACAGTTCGGTAGAGGTTTCTGCTTTGTCATAACAATCAGAAGTATTGTTGAGAGAATCCCCTGGTTTGCAATCTTTATAGCCTTGTGCGACTAGGGATTTGAATCTCCAATCCAGGTAATTTTTTCTGTTGGGAAAATCTAAAAGCACTGCACCGGCAGTTACCAAAGAGGTACTGCCAAAAGCGAAACTATTAAAAGCTCCTGAAGTAGTTGAAATAGGCATTGGAGGTACTTCTTCTTTATCTATGCCCTTAATAATTATGTTCTTATGTCCAAAATGAGTATCTCTATTCACGCTCGCTTGAGTCCATTCCCAGCCTAAGAAAGGCACTATTGAGGGTTCATCTAAATCATCAGAAACTTGGGCACAATTTTGGATTGAATCCAGACTGTCTTTCCATTCCCTTTTGGTTAACCATTCCGCATGATCAGTTGCTGCAAAAAAATCTAAGTTTGAACAAAAGCGAGCAAAATTACATGCGTCTGCAACTGGATGAGTTCCCTCTCCGTTTGCAATAGGTAGATTTAATAACAAAGCATCAAAAGAAAAAGTTGTGTGAACGTGCAAATCTCCAAAAAGAATTTTTTTGGCTGGGACTTCTTCAGTAAGTTGGTCAGCCTCAATGTTCGATAAATTAACTTTAGAAAACTCACTAATCTCTCCGGGTCCTTGATAAGTTCCAAACCAGTTAAAGAAAATACCGATAAATAGAATTAGGATTGGGGAAAGGACAGAGGCTAAGGCATAGAGCAGCCACTTCCTAAAGCGTTTTGACATTTGTAAAACTACCCGGAAGTGGTTTCAGGATTAATTAGGTTGTAACTTCTTAAACTTTCAAGTTCGATAAAATAATGATCTCTTCTAGGTTTCTCTTTTAACAGTTCTACCTTAAAAATCTTTCCGTCTCTAAAACTTTCAACCAATCTTATTTTTTCACCTTTTTTTATCCTATAAAGGTCTCTTGCATCTATAAAAAGGCCATACGGAGAATCGATAAACTCCCTATTCAGATTAAGTTCTATTGCATCGTGTTTGTAATAAAACAGAACCACCGAGTTATCTCTCTTTAGTGTAAGTTCATTGCCTACTTCATAAACTATCTTCTCTTTAGCTGACAAAGAGAAAGTCAGTGTTACTAAAACTGAGAATATTAAATACTTCATTTCCTTAATGGATATTCTCTGATAATTACATCTTCCCGTCTAGGTCCGGTAGAAATCATCACGACTTTGGCTCCGCAAAGCTCCTCTACTTTCTGTACAAAGAGAGTGGCTTGGTCATTCAAATCTTCAAAATTTTGGATTCCAGCTGTGGGCTCCTGCCAACCCTCCAATTCTACGTACTGCGGTTCCACATCATTTAGGGCCATTGATTCAAGAACTTCTTCTCTAGATAACGAGCTCTTATAGTCCACGCATATTTTTATCTTCTCTAAACCATCTAAAACATCAATTTTAGTTAAACAGATCCCATCAATGCCATTTAGGTAGACTGTGTGAGATAAAAGTACAGCATCCAACCAACCGCATCTTCTTGGTCTGCCAGTCGTGGCCCCAACCTCACCGCCTTTATCAGCGATGTAACTGCCTGTTTTATCGGATAGTTCCGTTGGGAAAGGACCCTCCCCAACCCTGGTGGTATATGCTTTCGAAATACCGAGCGAAAAATCAATATCAGTTGCGCTCACCCCAGCACCGGGTGCTATACCCCCTAATGAAGAGTTACTGGAAGTTACGAAAGGGTAGGTTCCCAGGCTGTAGTCCAAAAGAGCACCTTGAGCCCCTTCAAAAAGTACTGTCTTGCCTTCGTCTTTGTATTTCTTTAATTCTGCAATTACATTTCCTACAAATGGCTTCAACCGTTCTGCTTGTTTTAGATTGTGATCTAAAAGTTCATTAAGATTTTCTTGCTGGGAAGCATCGTGTCTTTTTATTAAAAAATTATAGATATCCAAAGCTTCTTCTAGCTTAATTTTAAGTATTTCAGGGTTGTATAAATCTGCAACCCTTATTGACCTTCTGCCAACCCTGTCTTCATAGGCCGGGCCTATACCTCTTCCGGTGGTACCAATTTTTGTCCCACTCCTTGATCTTTCTCTCAGTTGATCTATTTTTATGTGATACGGCTGTATCAGGCAAGCAGCATTACTTACCACTAACCTTTCTTTGATATCGCCAATAAACTCAAAGGCATCATCTATCTCAGAAAAAAGTGCGTCCAGACTAATCACCACCCCTCTTCCTAAAAAACACTTAATGTTTTTATGACAAATAGATGAGGGTAGTAGATGAAAAACTATCTGTTTCCCATCAACGATTAAAGTATGGCCTGCATTATGACCGCCCTGGTATCTAACGGCAGCTTCAATGTCTTTAGAAAGAACATCAACTACTTTTCCTTTTCCTTCATCTCCCCATTGCAAACCTAAAAGAGATATAGAACTACTCATTATCAGTTCTCATTAAGATATTTCTGAAGCCACTAACAAGTCCAGATCATCAATCGGCTGAAATTTAATCTACCTTGGAGTTATCTAGATATTTAAAGAAGTCACTGTCAGGGTCAATTAACAAAATATCCCCTTTTGTTTCAAAAGTAGATTGATAAGCTTTTAAGCTCCTGGTGAAATCATAAAATTCCGGATCTTTAGTATAGGCTGAAGCATAAGTGGCAGTAGCCTCGGCATCTCCATCTCCTTTAATTTCTTCAGACATCCTATAAGCATCTGCCAAAATCACCGTTTTATCTTTGTCGGCAGTAGCCCTTATTTTCTCAGCTACCTCATTTCCTTGAGCTCTTAGTTCTCTGGCTAGCCTTTCTCTTTCTGTACGCATTCTGTTGTAGACAGACTCGCTTACTTCTAGGGGTAAATCGATTCTTTTAACCCGGAGGTCTATTACTTCAACACCAAGTTCCTGCTGTGCTATCTCATCTAGCATAGAGGTTAAAGAATTCATAAGCTGATCCCTTTCTCCTGAAACAACTTCTTTTACTGTTCTGGTACCAAATTCATTTCTTAAACCAGTATCCACCCTTTGACTCAGAAGACGCTTGGCCCTTTCTTCATCTCCTCCGGTTGTTGTGAAATATTTAGCTACGTCTTTAACTCTCCATTTAATGAAAGAGTCAACCATTAGTGCTTTCTTTTCTGAAGTAAGATACCTCTGAGGTTGAGCATCTAAAGTTAATATTCTTGAATCAAAATAACGCACCGAGTTAATGATTGGCCACTTAAAGTGTAATCCGGGTTCAACATCAAACTGTACAATCTCTCCAAATCTCAGTTTTACTGCTCTTTCAATTTCACTTACAACAAATAGAGACTGCGAAATAAATATGACCGCAATAAGGCTAAAAGCCGAAATAAAAATGTTAGATTTTTTCATTTATAACCTCCTCTTATTGCCTGTTTCTTTTTCTGATCTCTTCAATCACTCGATCAGTTAATTCTCTAATGGATGTAGTGTTATTCGAGCTAGGACCTGTTGATTGAACTGAAACACTCTCTTCACTTTGTCTGGCTATCTTATCCAGAGGCAAATAAAGAATGTTATTTCCACCTTCAACATCCACCATAACTTTTGTGCTGTTAGACATTACCTTTTGCAATGCGTCTAAATAAAGTCGATTTCTCGTTACATCTGGTGCTTTCTGGTACTCAGATAGTAATAAATCAAAGCGAGTAGCTTCACCCTGTGCTTCAGCCACGACTTGAGCTTTGTAAGCTTCAGCATCTTGGATCATCCTTTGTGCTTGGCCTCTGGCTTCCGGAACTAATCCATTTGCATAAGTCTCCGCTTCGTTTCTAACCCTAACCTCGTCCTCTCTGGCTTTAATTACATCATCAAAAGCTTCTTGCACCTGGTCAGGTGGTGCTGAGTCTTCAATGTTTACAATTACCACCTGTAATCCTGTTTCATATCTATCAAGATAGTCCTGGAGTCTGGCTTTAGTTAATTGAGCAATTTGCTCCCTCCCGGTTGTTAGCGCATCATCCATAATTGAACTACCTATAACATGCCTCAGGGCACTCTCAGTAGCTTGAGCTAAGCTGTTGTCAGGGTTCCTTATGTCTAAAACATATTTTTCAGGATTATTAATCTGGTACTGTACTGAAATAGTAACGTCTACAATATTTTCATCTTTTGTAAGCATTAAAGCATCGTGTCTGTGAGGCCTAACTCTAACGACATCGACCACGGTCCAACTATCGATGATTGGAGGATTCCAACGCAGGCCTGGGCCTTTTGTTTCCAAGTATTCACCCAGTCTCAATACAACAGACCTCTCTGCCTGCTCTACCTGATAAATGCCCATTCCGACCCAGATGAGAACAACCAGTATGAAACCGGAAAATATATTCCTTTTAGAAAATCCAGGGCCAGATCCGCCGGAAGACCCTCCCAGAATTTTATTTAATCTTTCCTTAAACTTATTTATGGCCTCATCTATATCAGGTGGGCCGTCATTTCTTCCCCAGGGGTCTTTATTATTATCGTTACCATTCCAAGACATTAGATTGCTTCCTTTGTTTTATTAGTTCTTAAGTCTATACCTTTGTTAGAAACTAGATTATTCAGTTCCGTTTCATCTATTTCAAGTTGCAATTGTATCAGACCTGTATCACTTGTTGTCTCTTCTAAGACCTTACCCAAAGAATAAAGTTTGGCCCTAATTTTTCCTTGGCTCGGCTGTAATTCAACCCACTCCTTTACCATGAATTTTTTTCTGTTAAGTTGAATAGAATTCACTAAATCACCCATGCCTTGATTCTTTAATGCAGAAAACCAAACCTCGTTTTCATTACTTGAAACACTTTCACTATTGATCTCCATGTCCACTTTGTCAGATTTATTATTGACTCGAATACAAGGAATATCCGATATTCCCAGATCTTTCAGAATCAATGAAACCTGTTCAGTTTTATAAATAAAATCTGGATCAGAAATATCAACGACGTGGAGTAAAAGGTCAGCGGACTTTAATTCATCTAAAGTGGCTTTAAAGGACTCCACTAATTCAGTTGGCAAATCCGAAATAAATCCAACCGTGTCTGAAAAAAGGATATCCTCTAAACCTGACACAGAATTCTTTCTGGTTACAGAATCAAGCGTGGCAAACAGTTTATCTGCAGCGTAAAGCTGACTTTCTGTTAGTAAGTTAAATAAGGTCGTCTTACCGGCATTGGTATAACCGACTAAAGCAACCAGAGTTTGATTGCTTTTGTTCCTTGAGTAACGATTTACTTCTCTTTGTTTATGAGATTTATCTAGCCTATTTTTAATATTTTTTATTCTTTGATTAATTAGTCTTCTGTCCGTTTCTAACTGGGTCTCTCCCGGACCTCTTAAACCTATTCCTCCTTTTTGTCTCTCTAAATGACTCCAACCCCTCACTAATCGAGTAGAAAGGTGCGTTAACTGAGCAAGCTCCACCTGAAGCTTACCTATATGACTGGAAGCCCTTTCAGCAAATATATCTAAAATCAGACCCGTTCTATCCAAAACTCGTGCTTTGAAAATATTTTCAAGATTTCTCTCTTGTGAAGGCGTTAGCTCATGATTAAAAATAACCAGATCCGATTCAGATTCATTTACAAAATCCTTTATTCTCTCTGCCTTACCTTTGGTTATAAACAAACCAGCCGTAGGTTTAGCCTGTTTAGAGAAGTCTTCATAGGAAATCTCTGCTCCCGAAGACAAAACCAGTTCTCTAAACTCATCAAAAGCATTCAAAGGAGAAAAGCTCTCTTTCCCTTTAGAAAACTCAACCTGAACTATTACGGCTTTTTGATATATGGACTCAAACATGAATTATATTAATTGGCAGGCTTTAATTTACGTTTAATCAAGTCTATTGAAATATCGGTATCCTGACTTACCCAATGTAAATTATCCCATTGCCTTAACCAAGTCATTTGACGTTTAGCTAACTGCCTAGTTGCATTTACCGCTTTAATTATCATTTCTTCGTACGTGGACTTTCCTTCTAGATAATCGCATATCTGCCTGTATCCTACACTTTTCATAGAACTTTTCTTTGGATCCATTTGCTTTAAATCCAGCAATTTTTCGACTTCCTTAACCAGACCTGCTTCCAACATTAATAAGAATCTAGTTTTTACATCTTCTCTCAAAGATTCTCTGCTTTTGGGCTCAACAGCAAATTGAATGACTTTTTTTGATTTTAATAAGTCACTGCCCTTATCTCTCTTTCGCCATTCCGTCATGGTTTTAGAGCTAACTCTATAGACTTCCAGTGCTCTTTGTATCCGTTGCGAGTCATTAGGGTGAATTCTTTTAGCAGATTCTGGATCAACATCGGTTAATTCTTTATGTAAAAAGCCCCAACCATATTTTTTTGCTTGAGCGGATATTTCATTTCTAATGTCTTGATTTGCTTCAGGCATCCTGGAAATTCCACTGAGTAAAGATCTGAAATAAAGCATGGTTCCGCCAACTAACAAAGGAACTTTATTTGATCTATCACATAAATTTATTTCTCGAGTAGCATCTAATATAAAAAGAGCTGTCGAATACGATTTCCAAGGATCGATAAAGCCAACCAATTTATGCGGGTGTCTGTCTAAAATATCATTAGAAGGTTTACCGCTTCCAATATCCATGCCTTTATAAACTTGTACGGAATCAACGCTGATAATCTCAGAAACTATTGCCTTAGACAAAGCAATAGCTAATTCAGTCTTACCTACACCGGTAGGTCCCATAATTGTTATAAGAGGCAATGCTTGTTCCATAAAATCTATTACTTTTAAGAGAACGTTACTACAAAAAGAAAACCGACCACAAATTAACTTATCTGCAGTCGGTTTTTTTGGATGAAACTTAAGTTAAATCGTAACTTCTTTCTTCATGCTCCGTTACGTCTAATCCTTCGTTCTCAGATTCTTCTGAAACTCTTAGGTCAGTTACAAGACCAACAAGTTTTAAGATTACCCAAGAGGCCACTGCTGTCCAAAGACCTATGACCAGAATACCTTTAAGTTGGATTACTAATTGGACCATTGGGCCACCTTCAGCAATACCGCTGGCTCCAGATCCTAAGAAACCACCTTCCGTGCCGACAAAACTTAGCATAATAATACCTAACATTCCGCCGACTCCGTGCACAGGGAATACGTCTAGGGAATCATCAACACCAAAGACTCCTTTCACTGCTTGGGTAGCGTAATAACAAACTGCTCCTGCTAACAACCCTATTAAAAGAGCGCCTTCTGGTCCTACAGTACCCGCAGCAGGGGTTATCGTAGCTAAACCTGCAACCATTCCAGTTGCGATACCTACTACAGTTGGTTTTCCTTGTTTTATCCACTCAAGTGCCATCCAAGTTAAAGCACCTAGAGCAGCACTTATATGAGTAACCAGCATAGCCATGCCAGCATCAGTACTCGCAGCAACAGCACTTCCGGCATTAAAGCCAAACCATCCAACCCAAAGCATGGCAGCTCCCATAACGACTAAACTTCTGTTATGAGGTGGCATGGGTGATCCCGGAAAGCCTTTTCTTTTACCTAAGACTAAAGCTGCTACTAACGCGCCGACTCCACAAGTTAAGTGAACGACCAATCCTCCAGCAAAATCAATTACGCCCCATTGAGCTAATAGTCCGCCTCCCCAAACCATGTGACAAGCAGGAAAATAAACCAGTGTTAACCACAAAGCTGAGAAAAGACACATGGCTGAAAACTTCATCCTCTCAGCAAAAGCGCCGACCACCAAAGCGGGGGTGATAATGGCAAAAGTCATTTGGAACATAACAAACACGGTCTCTGGAATCGTTCCAGACATACTGTCCCGACCAATGCCTGAAAGAAAAGCGGCACTTAAATCACCAACAAAAGCTCCATCGCCGCTAAAGGAGAGACTGTAGCCATAAACGACCCAAATAATAGAAGCAATACACGCGATGGCAAAACATTGCATCAAAACTGAAACAGCGTTCTTGCTTCTAACTAAACCGGCATAAAATAAAGCCAACCCAGGCAAAGTCATAAAAAGGACTAATGCCGTTGAAGTCAACATCCAAGCCGTGTCTCCAGTATCTAGGCCTTCGGCGGATACCGATATTGAAAATAGACCCAGAGTTATTAATAAAAATTTCTTAAACATAAATACCTCTCAAAATTAAATCTCTATAGGGCGTCCTCATTGAGTTCGCCAGTTCGAATCCTCATCACCTGATCAAGATTAGAAACAAAGATCTTTCCATCTCCTATTTTTCCAGTATTAGAGACCTTAGAAATTGCCTCTATCACTGCTTCAGAGTTTTCATCACTCACAGCGATCTCAATCTTTGTTTTGGGTAGGAAATCGACAACATACTCTGAACCTCTATACAGCTCAGTATGTCCTTTTTGTCTGCCAAATCCTTTAACATCGGTTATGGTTAAACCGGTGACGCCCACATCGGATAATGCTTCCCGTACTTCATCTAATTTATAGGGTTTAATTATTGCAGTTATTAACTTCATAAAACCTCCTTCTAAAATTAAAAAAACGTATTTCTACATATATTTATATGCAATTATTGTGCCAATTAGAAATATAGACTCTACAGGGATAGAAAAGCTATCTAAGTGAGTGTTGAGTGCAAAAA
The DNA here is from genome assembly GCA_964614345.1 of uncultured Gammaproteobacteria bacterium. Lineage (GTDB taxonomy): Bacteria > Pseudomonadota > Gammaproteobacteria > Magnimaribacterales > Magnimaribacteraceae > AEGEAN-183. The sequence goes on from CAZTLP010000005.1 coordinate 49,585, forward strand.
AGATTAGGTTGCACCAACTTAAGGCAGAAGGTTACCTAGTTAGGATAATAATTTGGATAAAGGCTTGTTTAGGAATTTATTTATCTTGATCAAAACTCCCCTATTCTTTTCAAAAACTTTAGCTGAAGCTTTTCCTATTCTTGCACTTTTTCTAGGTTTGGAAATCATTTCGATAAAAAAATCGGAAAGTTCTTTTTGTTGCTCAATTAGAAAGAGAGCTTTGTCTTCTTGCAGTTCATCTGCGATTTCTTGGAAGTTTCTCAAGCTCTTTCCTGAACTCAAGGGCAACCCAAGAGATGCCGGTTCAAGTAAATTCTGACCTCCGTGATCCACTAAACTGCCTCCGACAAAGGCCACGTCTGAAACTGAGTAGAGAAAATTTAACTCCCCCATAGTGTCTCCTAGAAGAACTTTTGTTTCAGGTGTCACATCGTCCTTATTAGAGCGTCTGGCAACGGAAAGTTCTCTGTTCTGGATATATTCAAATACGGTCTCAAACCTCTCAGGGTGTCTAGGCACGATAATGAGTAGAGCATCTTTAGCTTCTTCAAGAATTTCAAGAAAAGCATCCAGAACAAACTCCTCTTCAGTTTCATGGGTACTGGCAGCAATTAAAGTAGGCCTTTGTTCACCTTCAGACCAAGAATCTCTGATGGAACTTGAAATAGAATGCATTTCTTCAGGCACTTGTTGATCAAATTTTAAATTACCACACACCTCAATTTTTAAATTAGTGTTTATCTCTTTAAATCTGTTCGCATCCGAGTCGTATTGAGCGATCAACAGATCTAAATTACCTAAAGTTTCCGCAGCCAGTGGTCGAACCATGTTGTATTTATCTTTCGATTTCTCAGACAACCTGGCATTAACCAAGGCCGTAAAAATTCCCCTTTCTTTACAGACGGCAAGGATATTTGGCCAAATTTCCGTTTCCAAAACAATAACCGCTTTGGGATTCCATCGGTCTAAAAATACATTAAGACAAGCAGGGAGATCCAAGGGTACATATTGATGTTTTACTCGGGCACCCATTTTATCCAGAAGAATTTTAGACCCCGTAGGAGTGCTGGTTGTGACTAATATTTCAGAATTACTGTAGGTATCTAAAAGACTCCTTACTAAGGGTATTGAGGCATTAACTTCGCCTACAGAAACAGCATGAATCCATAAAACAGTCTTTCCTTCGGTTGGTAGATTAGATCCATAACCGAGTCTCTCTCCCCATCTCTTTAAGTAGTCTGGATTCTGAACGGCCCTTATTATTAACCGAATAAAATATAATGGGAGAGCTAAATAAAAGATAGCTGTGTAGATCAGTCTCAGCATCAGTCTATGCTAACATATCAAACCTTAGGCAAACGACCCACCCCATGATCATAGTAACTGGTTGCAACGGCTTTATCGGTTCAAATTTAGTTGTAAAACTTAACGAACTCGGTATTAAAGATATTATCGGAGTGGATGACCTGTCCAAGAAAGACAATCTTGCTAATATCGCCCATTGTAAAATCGCAGAACTTCTAGACGTAAAAGATTTTGAAAATGACTATCTGGACCAGAATAAGAACGTTGACCAGGTAACCCATATTTTTCATCAAGGTGCTTGCTCTGACACCATGGAGTGGGATGCCGAATACATGATGAAAAACAATTATTCGTTTTCGCAAAAACTGCTGGATTTAGCGGAAAAAAATTCAGTTTCATTTATTTATGCGTCTTCGGCTTCCGTGTACGGTGACGGCAAAGAATTTGCCGAAGCGAGAGAAAACGAAAACCCCATCAATTTATATGCTTTTTCTAAATACCTATTTGATCAATTAATCAGGCAGAAAATTAATGAATCCAAGATACAGATAGTCGGTTTGAGATACTTTAATGTGTACGGTCCCAATGAAGCGCACAAAGGCCATATGGCGAGCGTCGCCTATCATCTCCATAAACAATTAGAAAAGGGAGATGAAGTTAAGCTTTTTGAAGGCTCTGATGGCTACGAAGCCGGAGAACAAAGACGTGATTTTGTCTATGTAGATGATGTGGTGAAAGTTAATCTCTGGTTCAAGGAAAATCCAGAGGTCTCAGGTATTTTTAACGTCGGGACTGGCAAGAGCCAGACTTTTAATGAAGTCGCCAATTCCGTTATCAATTTCCACGGCAAAGGTTCAATTGAATACATCCCCTTCCCTAAAGCTCTAGTTGGCTCGTATCAAAGTTTTACGGAAGCCGATATAAGTAAGCTAAGAACTGCGGGTTATCAGGATGACTTTCTAGATGTTCAAACCGGAGTCCAACTTTATTTAGAGAAACTGAGTAACTGGCCTAAAAATGAAAGTTGATAAAAACGAACCTTACAACAACGAAGTAAGTTTTGAGGCTGCCATGCTAAGCCCAAGATACTTTCTAACTTGGTTGGGAATGGGGCTTCTTTATCTAACCAGTCTTTTACCAATTCAATTGCAATTATTCCTTGGGCAGCTTCTAGGATTGATCCTTTATGCATCAGGCACCCACAGAAAAAAAATTGTCGAAGTAAACCTTAAGCTTTGCTTTCCCAACATAACCGAAGGAACCCGAAAGGAAATGGTTAAGGAAGTATTTAAGGACATGGGTAAAGGGTTACT
>CAZTLP010000006.1:0-37325 GCA_964614345.1 uncultured Gammaproteobacteria bacterium
AGTACTACATCAAAACCAAGGTTAAGAGGTTTCTGAACATATGATGAACAAAAAGTATTATCACAAACACTTATCAAATTATGTTTCTTAGCGAATGCACTGACTTTCTCTAAATCAACAATTTTAAGAAGAGGGTTTGAAGGAGATTCAACCCATATCATTCTTGAGTTAGGCTTAAGTAAAGACTCTAAGTCATCTAAAGAACTTAGATTATTATAAGAAAATTCTAATCCTGAAGACCTTTTCCTAACATTTTCAAATAACCTGTAAGTTCCTCCGTATAGGTCGTCCATGCTGATAATGTGATCACCCGTATCTAGTAACTCCAAAACAGTAGCAGTTGCTGCCATCCCAGATGAAAAAGCAAATCCTTGACCTCCTTCTTCTAAATCTGCCATACAAACTTCCAGAGCTTTTCTTGTAGGGTTTGAAGTACGAGAATAATCAAAGCCTTTGTGTTCCCCTGGGCTCTCTTGTACATAAGTTGAGCTGGTGTAAATGGGTCCAATAATAGCTCCAGTAGATGGGTCAGGTTCCTGACCTGAGTGGATAGCTTTTGTTGCAAATCCTTGAGTATTTTTTTTACCTTTCATTATTTTTAGCTTACTTTAAATAGACTCTTATACCTATTTATCAAATCGACCTTAGTAATAAACCCAAGGAATCTGTTAGCGTCAAATAATATTGCTACTTTGCCTTCAGATAAAATCTTATAAAGTTCCTCCTCATCAGAATTGACATCAAGTGTTTCTAGATCTCTAACCATAATGGAATCGATGGATTTGGAAAAATGACTTTCATCTTTATAAACATTGAGTAAAAGATCTTCTTCATCAACAATACCTACTAACTTTTCCTCTTCTAAGACAGGCAGTTGAGATACATCAGATGCCCTCATTCTGTTGTAAGCAGTCATTAAGGTGTCCTGAGGATTTACACTAATCATTTCACCTTTATCAGCCCTTCTTCTAATCAGGTCAGCTAAATTGCCTTGTTCTTCTTCTTCGGTTAGTTCATTGTCTTTTAGCCAGGACTTACTGAAGGCCTTTGATAAATATTTGTTACCTGTATCACAAACGAAAGTTGCAACTTTCTTAGGAGAGTCCTGTTTCTGGCACCATTTTATAGCCCCACAGACTAAAGTTCCGGTAGAAGACCCTGCTAAAATACCTTCTTCTTTAAGTAATTGCTGAAGGACCTCAAAAGCTTCCTTGTCCGTAACTGTTACAGCATCATCTACTAAGTCTAAATTCAAATTAGTTGGTATAAAGTCTTCCCCAACCCCTTCAACAAGCCATGATCCTCCATCGAATTTGTAGTTTCCTTTGGTAACAGCATCTGCCACTATAGATCCTTCAGGATCGGCGACAATCATTTGTAAACCAGAATCTTTTTCTTTAAAGAATTCAGCTAATCCAGTTACGGTTCCGCCAGACCCTACTCCAGCTACAAATGCATCTAATTTTCCTTCCATTTGCTCCCAGATCTCTGGTGCAGTAGAAGTTCTATGAGCTAATGGATTAGCAGGATTTGAAAATTGATCTGCAAAAAAGGACCCCTCAATCTCCGAAGCAAGTTTTCTTGCAACATCCTGATAATACTCTGGGTGTCCTTCAGCAACATCTGAGCGAGTTATTTTTACCTCAGCTCCTAAACCTTCCAAGTGAAGAATTTTTTCCCTGCTCATCTTGTCAGGGATAACCAATATTATTTTATACCCTTTTAAAGCTGCAACTAAAGCCAGACCAATACCAGTATTTCCTGCAGTTGCTTCTATGATGGTTCCGCCTGGTTTTAAAACTCCAGATTTTTCTGCTTCTTCTATTATTGAGAGTCCGATTCTGTCTTTGATTGAACCACCTGGATTGTGATTTTCAAGTTTTACATACAGTTCACATGGTCCAGTATCGAAAGCATTAAGCTTTATCATTGGTGTATTACCAATAATATCTAAGAGAGATTTACCTATTGAGTTCATTTTTTTAAAAGAGTTATATTGGGTTACTATTATAAAGTTTTTAAAATTATTGTTTTAATACTAACCTGAATAGGAGCAAAATTAATGTCTGAAGTAAATAAAAATCAAAAGGATTTCTGGTCGGGAAAAGGTGGAGACATTTGGGTTGAACGTCAAAATGCTATGGACACAATGTTAAGTCCTCTTGGTGAAGCTGCCCTTAACAAACTAGATTTTAATGAAGAAGAAAATGTCTTAGATATAGGATGTGGATGCGGTCATACTACTCTTAACATAGCAGAAAGGATTGGGCCTTCAGGAAACGTCACTGGATTAGATATTTCCGAACCTATGTTAAAAAGAGCTAAAGAGTCAGCGGTTGAGATGTCTTTAACCAACACATCCTTTAAATGTGTTGATGTACAGACGGAAGATTTAGGTGAAGCAATTTACTCTACTGCCTTTTCAAGATTTGGAGTCATGTTTTTTGAAGACTCGATAGCAGCATTTAAAAATATCAATAAAAGTTTAATTTCAGGAGGTTGTCTGTCCTTTGTATGCTGGCAATCACCAGCAGTAAATCCATGGCAGTCTTTATTTATACAAGAAATTAAAAAATTCCTTGAATTACCTTCTCCTCCACCAAGGAGTCCTGGTCCATTTGCTTTTATGGAATCAGAATATATTTCTTCAATCCTAGAGGAAAGTAAATTTCAAGATATAACAATAGAAGGATATGAAACTGAAGTTAATATGTTTTCAGGTAGAAGCCTTTCTGACTCAGTTAAAGATTATATTTCTATTAATCCTGTAGTAACTGGAATGTTAAAAGAATCTTCTGAAAATAAGATAGCTGAGATCATAGATTCAGCCATAGAAGCATTTTCCCCTTATTACACTGAGAAAGGGCTTATTTTTCCTAGTGCTACTTGGTTGGTTACTGCTAGAAAATAGACTGGATTAACCCATCTTACAGAAGACAAGTTTATTGCCGTCTAGATCTCTCACGTAAGCGCCATAAAATGTTGGAACTCGCTGTCCCGGTTCACCTTCATCCGAAGCACCTAACTCAATAGCCTTTGCGTACATAGAATCAACCTCTTCTGTTGAGTCTAATGTAATACCAGTCATGTTACCGTTACCCACAGTTGCAGGTTTGCCATCATAAGGTACGAAAATTGCAAAGACTGTATCATCATCCTTTAAAGTATAAAAAAAGCTCCTCTCATTAGGGGCAAAACTTCTAGCTTGTAAGTCTTCAAATAGTTGGTCATAAAATTCTTTTGCTTTTCCAAGATCATTTGTGCCCACAGTTACATACTTTGCTATTCTTCCTGCCATTTTTTACTCCTTATTCTTGTAATTCTGAGTCATACAAACTTATGGAATCACATTTACTGATGTTTGCGAATTCATCATCAATAGCTTGTATCGCTCCGTTGCTTATTTCGTTTCTCACTTTTCCCCAAACAGCAGTGTCAGGATAAGTATCAATAAACATAAAACCATCCATATCAGATGAAACCACAGGTTGAAGTACTTGACTGGTAATTTTTGATCCAGACAGGTCATTGACAGCATCTAGCCATTTTTGATTCATTTCTTTTACATCATCTAATTTCTTACCATCTAGTAGCTTGCACTCAAAAACGGCAACCGTGCTTGCATTAAGTGACAAAACAGAGAAACAAGACAAACTTACAATTAAAATTAATTTTTTCATTTTCACTCCTTTCATTTATTAAGACATTAATTAATCTTAAAAACAATAAAAATAAGGAATTTTCAATCTTGTTAAGATCAAAATAAACCAATTGAGAGTGGTGGACCCAGAAAGACTTGAACTTTCAACCTCCTGCATGTCATACAGGCACTCTAACCAAGTTGAGCTATGGGTCCTTAAGCTGAAGTATAACGAATCTAAGTTAGAAGTTAAGAAACAAAAAACTCTCTACAAATTTGTGTCTTTATTGCAAGATATATAAAGATAGTGAGAATGAAAAAATTAGTAAAGGACAGCAGTGCCTTTAAAGACCCTCTTAATGAATTGGGCTGGAAAGACTCGAACTTCAAAGATTATGAAGATCAAAGAGATTATTTGAAAAAAAATAATGGAATTAAGGACTTAAAAATTCTTAGTCCAGAAGAAATTGAAGAAGCTAAAAGAATTTTTGACCAAGATGGATTTGTTGTTATAAAAGATGCTCTTAAAAAACGGGAACTCGAAAAACTAAAAAAAGGTTGTGATGAAGTCATAAGAGAAATCTTAGCACTTGATAAAGGAAGGGTTGGGAATCGCGGCTCTCATCGTTACTCTTTTGGCTCTTCAAGTATTACTGGACATTTAATGCACCGCTCAGAATGGGCAATGCTCTTGGACCTACCAACTGTAACCCCTATTCTCAAAGCTATATTTGATTCTTCTGAATATATAGCAAGAGGAGGTGGAGGTGATTTTTGTCTACCAGGAGCAACTGAGTATCAGCATCTTCATTCAGATATGGGTGATAGACATGAATTTTCAGGTTTTACTTTTGGCTCTTTTCGTGATGATCGAGGCAAATTAACAGTTAGAGATCTACCTTGTCCTTATGTTTGCTGCAATTTTCTAATGGTAGACTTCACTAAAATAAATGGACCAACTCGCCAAATTCCAGGTACACAAAATAATTTAGATAAAATTCCTAAAATTCATGAAGAACCAGAGTGGATGAAACTTAGCACAGTTTGTCCCGCTCCAGCAGGTAGTGTATTAATACGAGATGTAAGGGCCTGGCATGGAGGCACTCCTAACTTATCTAAAGAAGTAAGAGCTATTCCAAATGCAGAATTCTTTGCTCCTTGGTATAGAGAACCTATGCCTATAAGCATGCCCAGAGAAATTTATGATAACTTATCTGATCATGGTAAGAATATAGCTCGATATATTGTGTGTGATTCCAACGAGACTATAAAAACAGGCTATAGCTTAAAAAATGCAAGCACTTAGTTTCTATAAAATGGATAAGTAGCTCTTGTTTCCGAGTTACACTTCTTTTTTGATATAGTTTATAAAGGAGAGAAGACATGATTAAATTTTTAATGAAGTTGCCTGATTGGCTTTTAATACTACTTTCTAGAAAAAAACAAATCCAAAAAGGGGAAAGAATACTCCATGCACCCTTTCAGTTTTTATTAAAACTTAGCGAAAATATGGTTACGGATTGGGAAACCATAACACCTGATCAATTTAGAGCAGGCTATTTAGAACAGAGTAGGATCTCTTCAGGATTCCCTTCAACAATTAAATGGAAAGACCATGATGTGGAAGTAGAAGACTCGACTATCAAAGTAAGAGAATACTATTCTGACTCCACAAGTAATAACTCTGCCGCTTTAGTTTACTTCCATGGCGGCGGATGGGTTATAGGCGACATAGAAACTCATCATGAACTTACTGGTCTTTTGTGCAATAAACTTGAAGCTAAAGTTTTTTCTGTAGACTATCGTCTTTCTCCAGAAAGTAAATTTCCTACTCCATTAGAAGACTGTGAGAAAGCATTTGAGTGGGTAATCAATAATTCAGAGGATTTGGGTGTTGATAAAAATAGAATTGCTGCAGGTGGAGACAGCGCAGGTGGAAACTTAACTGCAACGCTATGTTTAAAAAGAAGAAATGAAGGAAAAAGTCTGCCTAAAGCTCAACTTTTGTTTTATCCGGTAACAGATTTACAATTAAATAAAGAGTCAATGGACCAATGCGCTGATGGTTTTTTTCTTACCAAAGACGCAATGTTTTGGTTCAGAAAACACTATTTAAATTCTATGGAAGAAATGCATGATCCGCTTGTTTCACCTTTACTTGAGAGTAATCTCTCCAACCTGCCTCCGGCAATAGTTTCAACAGCAGGATTTGACCCTTTGCGTGATGAAGGTGATGAATATGCCAATAAGTTAATTTCTTCAGGAGTAAAAGTGTTTCATCAAGAAAACGATGGCTTTATCCATGGCTTTGCCAATATGAGCTATATTCCTAAAGTTCCTGAAACTTTAGATGAGATTTGTACCAATCTTAAAGAAATGATGAAGTGAGATTTTTATACTTACCTTTATTGTCCTTAAGTTTAATAAATGTGAATCTAGTGGCTGAAGATAAAATTTTTGATCCTATTAGAACTAAATTAGATGATGAAAGTTCGATAAGTGATCCAAGAATCCAGCATTTAAGTTATGTCTTTGAAGAAACTGGAGAAACTTTACCGTATGCCCTATTTGTACCGTCTAAATATATGAAGGGAAAGAAAACTTCTTTAATAGTTTCTCTGCATGGTTTAACCAGAACTTATGACTGGCTGATGGGCTACGAAGGTTTACTAGACTTTGCCGAAGAAATGGATTTTATAGTAGTTACTCCTCTCGGTTATACCAGAAATGGTTGGTATGGTGCTTGGTCAACAGGACTAGATGAAAGATCATTAGAAAAAGAGGGGCTTTATAGTGAAAAAGATGTAATGAATGTCTTAGAACTTGTAAAAGAAAATTACACGATAGATCTAAAAAACATATTCTTATGGGGTCATAGTATGGGAGGGGCTGGAACTTATCATTTGGGAATGAAATACCCAAGCTTATGGAAAGCTCTGGCATTGGCTGCTCCAGCACCACCACAAACAAGAAAAATGGAAGATCTAAAAATTCTTCAAGGTACACCTATTCTTGTCTTGCAAGGCACAAATGACACGTTGCTTTACCCAACCAGAGAATGGGTGGCTGAAATGAAAAAATTAGAAATGAACTACATTTACGATGAAATTGATGGAGCAGACCATTCTTTCTTTGTTTCAAAAAACAAGAAAAATATGAAAAAAATCTTTGATTTTTTTGTAGATAATAGAAATTAAATCAGACTAGCTTTCGTTGTATTTAGAAAGTTCTATTCTCGCTATGGTTCTACGGTGAACTTCATCTGGTCCGTCAGCTATTCTTAATGTTCTTTGACCCGCATAAAGCCTTGCAAGAGGCGTGTCTTGTGACACTCCTGCTCCTCCGTGGATTTGTATTGCTTTATCAATAACCCTCAAAGCCATATTTGGGACAGCAACTTTAATCTGAGCAATTTCACTTCTTGCGATCTTATTTCCAACTGTGTCCATCATATAAGCTGCTTTCAAAGTTAAAAGTCTGCACATTTCAATTTCTGTTCGACAATCAGCAATAACATCATAATTACCACCCAATTCAGATAAAGGTTTTCCAAATGCAATTCTTGAAGTTGATCTTTTACAAAGTAATTCTAGTGCTCTCTCTGCCGACCCTATAGTTCTCATGCAATGATGAATTCTTCCTGGGCCCAATCTTCCTTGAGCAATCTCAAAGCCCCTTCCCTCTCCTAACAGAAGATTATCTTTAGGTACTCTAACATCAGTAAATTTCATATGGGCATGACCATGAGGTGCGTCGTCAGAGCCAAAAACAGTCATCATTCTCTTTATCTCTACTCCAGGTGTATCCATTGGAACAAGAATCTGGGATTGTCTTCGATGTTTGGGGTTATCAGGGTTAGTTACCCCCATAAATACTATAATCTTACAACGCGGATCTCCTGCACCCGAGGTCCACCACTTCTCTCCATTAATTACATAATCATCACCATCAGCCACAATAGAACTTCCTATATTAGTGGCATCTGAAGATGCAACATTGGGTTCGGTCATTCCGAAAGCAGACCTTATTTCACCTTCAAGTAAAGGTTTTAACCATTTTTCTTGTTGTTCTGGGCTTCCATATTGAGCAATTACCTCCATATTTCCTGTATCTGGAGCTGAGCAGTTAAAAATCTCTGATGCAATTCCCGATCTTCCCATTAACTCTGCTAAAGGCGCGTAGTCAAGATTACTCATGCTTTCACCCATTGGGTTCTCCGGAAGAAATAGATTCCATAAACCTTCTTTTTTAGCGATTTTCTTTTTATCTTCAATTATTTGAGGAATCTGCCACCTATTTCCTTGCTTAGTATTCTCTTCCATTTGCTCTGCATAAATGGATTCAGCAGGAAATATATGCTCATCCATAAATTGAGAAATTCTTATTCCTAATTCTTTTGATCTTTCTGAATTATCGAGATTCACTTTTTTCTCCCTATAAGTTTAATAAATTCTTTTTTTCGGGCACTATAAGTTAGAATGATATTGCCCATTAATAATCAGCTTTGAGTTTAACCTAAGAAATCAGCTTATAAAAGAATGAATTTAAGTGATAAAGACCTTAATTTGTTTGTTGTCTTTGACGTTATTTATACAGAAAGAAATTTAACTAAAGCAGGTCAAGTACTGGGAATAACTCAACCGGCTGTTAGTAATGCACTGTCTAGACTTCGAGAAAATTTTAATGATGATCTTTTCGTAAGAACTTCTAAAGGTATGGCACCTACCCCTGTTGCTGAGAATATGGTGAATGATATTAGGGAAGCCTTAGACCTGTTAAGAAACTCTATTTCAGAATCTGAATCATTTAATCCTAAAACAGCTAATGCCACTTTCAGAATTTCTATAGGAGACACCTCTGAGTATCGGCTACTACCAGAGCTAATTAAAAATATATCTAAATCTGCACCAGGAGTAGATGTTCAAAGCTACTTAACACCTCGGCACGAGACTCCTAAAGAATTAGCAGCAGGAAATATAGATTTTGCCATAGACCCTCCTATTCACACCGACCCAAACCTTAGTCATGAAAAAATTTATGAGGATCAATATGTTCTTGTTATAAATAAGAAACATCCTTTTGCAAAAAAGAAAAAAATCTCTATAGATGAATATTTGAGCCTTTCCCATATACATATTTCTAAAGACCAGCATGTTTTGGGACATATTGACACTGCACTAAATAACCTTGGTTTAGCCAGAAGAATTGCTCTCAGAGCTCAACATTTCTTGGTTGCGCCTTATATTCTTGAGAAATCTGAACTAGCTATAACTACCATAAAAAGCTTCACTAAAGGTAAAGATTTCAAGATCTTACCTCTTCCTTTTGAAGTAAAGCCTCTGGTTCTGCACCTTTACTGGCATAGCAATAAAGACAAAGATCCTTCTAATAAATGGATGCGAGAACTTATCTTAAGTACTTACGGGAAAATACAAGGAAAAAGATAATCTGGTACGGATGGAGGGACTTGAACCCCCACGCCTTTCGGCACTAGAACCTAAATCTAGCGTGTCTACCAATTCCACCACATCCGCTAACTGAGTGCATTATAAATAAGCTTTAACAAAATAAAATCTTATTTGTTTATTGGGAAATCCTCAATTTTTATTTGAAGCTTATCAAGCTCCTCCTCAATTTCTATAAGAGCTTTGTTGATCTGTATTCGGTAAGCATCAAATGCTTCTATTGCTTCCGCTTGTGATTGTAATCTTTCGTTGATATCTAAACTTTCACTAGATGCGTCTAGGTTGGAAAGTTTTGTCTTTAAATCGGCTTGAACTTTCTCTAGTTTAGCTATCTCTAAGCCTCTTGCTCTTTGCTTAGCTAAAATTGAATTATTCGTTTTAGAAATTTCTTCAACAGATTCTTTTACTTCTTTTAACTGGTTGGTTAAAGAGTCAATATTCTTTCTATTCCTTTTATTACTTAAATCCCAAAGTTTTCTTATTTCTTTATCTATAAATTTAGTCTTTTCTTCTAGAGAGTCTAGGGTCTCTTCATTTTCAACCTTCATTGAATTAACTTCTTCCTCCAAGAAACTAATCCTCTCAACAAAACTTTGACCAGCTTCTTGCTGATAGCCGGATGCATTAAAGAACCATAATCCAAGTATGACTAATCCACCTAAATTTATTAAACCTAATAGAGAAACAAAAAGTAAGCTACTACCTCCAATATTTCTTCTTTTCCGATTATCTAAAGCTTCAGATCTTACCGGTTTTATGTCTGACGAATTCAAGATTAATTATTAACTAATTTTAAACTTATTTTAGCCTTTCATTATATTTCTTCGTAGATACAATATGCTAATAACATTAAAAGTTAAATTTAAAAAAATAGTTAAGAATAGGAGAATAAATGAATTTTGAATTTTCATCTGATCAAATGCTATTAAAAGATCAGGCTCGCAAGTTCCTAGAAAGTGAAGAATCTGTAAAAAAAGCAAGAGAAGTCCTGGAGGGTCAACAAACACACGATGAATCCCTCTGGAAGGCTGTAATAGAAATGGGTTGGACAGCTACAACTATCCCAGAAGAATTCGATGGCCTAGGATTAGGCTACCTAGAACTATGTGTTATTGCCGAAGAACTAGGAAGGAGTTTAGCTCCAACACCATTTTCTTCCAGTGTTTATCTTGCCACAGAAGCATTGATTAACCTGGGTTCTAAAGAACAAAAACAGAATTATTTACCTAAGTTAGCAGCCGGAGAAATAATTGGGACACTGGCACATACTGAAAGCACCAGTGCTCCTTCAATTGAGAACCTTAGTTGTGAACTAAAGGGCAACAAACTTAATGGAACAAAAATAGCTGTTACTGATGGTGATATAGCTAATTTTGCTGTTGTTTCTGCTAAAGAAGGTGAAAAGATAGTACTTTGTTTAGTTGACCTTTCATTAAAAGGTGTAGAAGTTGCAAGCCAAAATACTCTAGACCCGTCAAGATCGCATGCTTCAATAGATTTCAAAGACGCAGAAGCAGAAATTTTAGGTACTGACAAAGATGGCTGGGAAGCTTTACAAGAAATCCTAGATAGAGCTGCGGTTCTATTTGCGTTCGAACAATTAGGTGGTGCTGAAGCTTGCATGGATATGGCGAAAGATTATGCAATGGGAAGGTTTGCGTTTGGTCGACCCATAGCCTCTTTTCAAGCCATAAAACACAAAATTGCGGATATGTATATTGCGGTAGAGCTTGCAAGATCAAATTGTTATTTTGGGGCTTGGGCTTTGAGTACAGATGCACCGGAACTTCCAACAGCAGCTGCTACTTCTAGAGTTAGTGCCAGCAAAGCTTTTTATGAGTGTTCAAAAGAAAATATTCAAACCCATGGAGGAATGGGTTTTACTTGGGAATTTGACTGCCATCTCTATTACAGAAGATGTAGGCAACTTGCAGCAAATATTGGAAGCCAAGCTGTATGGAAAAATAAATTAATTAGCTCCTTGGAAAGAGCTAATCAAATATAGGAGAAAGTTATGGATTTTAATGATACCGCTGAAGAAGCTAAGTTTAGAAAAGAGGTAAGCGATTGGTTAAGTGCCAATGCTACATTAAAGGAAGATGAAGAATCAGGTAGTTACCCAGGTATGGGTGAAGATGATGCTTTATCCTTAGCAAAAAAATGGGCAGCTAAGCTATACGATAGTGGATGGGCATGTCTACATTGGCCAAAAGAGTATGGAGGGAGAGGTTCAACCCCTATTGAAAGGGTGATTTGGGGACAAGAAGCTTCAAAATACAGAATTCCAGGAGGTTTCTTTGAAATAGGGCAAGGCATGGCTGGACCTGTTCTAATGATGTATGCAACAGAAGAACAGAAAAAGAGATATTTACCACCTATGGCTAAGGGAGAAGAAATCTGGTGTCAATTATTTAGTGAGCCAGGAGCTGGCTCTGATCTAGCAGGATTAAAAACTAAATCTGTTCTTGAAGGTGACACTTGGACTATTAATGGCCAAAAAATATGGACCTCAGGAGCCCATTACAGTGACTATGGAATACTGGTTACCAGAAGTGATCCTTCTGCGCAAAAGCATAAAGGGCTTACTTATTTCTTCCTAGATATGAAGAGTCCAGGTGTTGAAGTTAGGCCCATTAAACAAATTTCAGGCGGAGCAAACTTCAATGAGGTGTATTTTACTGATGTAAAAATACCAGATGAACAAAGATTAGGTTCTGTCGGTGATGGATGGAAAGTGGCCCTTACAACATTAATGAATGAAAGACTGGCTGTTGGAGATGCTTCTGGTCCAGATTTTCAAGAAGCTTTTAACCTTGCTTGCGGCCATGATTTAAATGGTGATTTAGCAATCAAGGATGGGTCCGTTCGAGATAAGTTAGCTGATTGGTATTGCCAAGCAAGTGGACTGAAATACACGAAATACAGAAATATTTCTGCTCTTTCTAGGGGCGAAACTCCAGGTCCACAAGCATCAATTACAAAAATTGTTAGCGGTAATAAATTACAAGAAGTAGCAAATTTTGGTATGGACCTAATGGATGCTGCAGGCATAGTTAGACCAGAGTCCGCTGACGCTGAACAAAATATGTATCAAATGGGATTCTTTGGAGCTGCGGGAATTAGAATAGCTGGGGGAACTGACGAAATTCTCAGAAATATAATTTCTGAACAAGTGCTAGGACTGCCTCAAGATATGAGAGCAGATAAAGGTATTCCTTTTAACGAAATACCTTCAAGCAATAAATAAAAGCTCGTTAGATACACTGCAAGACTCTCCTCTTTTTATAAAGGAGGCTGAGGTTGATTGGGTTTATGGAGAACCCTTTTCAAAAAGATATAAAGACCATTATTTCTCAAAAGGCAAGGCAGTTGAGGAAGCTGAATTTGTTTTTATTGAAGGCAACAACTTAAAGGAAAGATGGTCAAGACTTAAAGAACACGAAGTTTTTAATATAGTAGAGCTTGGATTTGGATCAGCTATTAATTTTCTTACCACAGTAAAAAACTGGGTTGAATATAGAAAAACCAATGCTTGGTTACATTATTTTTCTATCGAAAACAGCCCTTTAGCATTTGAAGATATTAAACGGACCCTAGAAGGACATGATGAATTAGATACTTTTTCTAGAAAACTATTAGAAAATTATCCTATCAACAGCAAAGGACTGCAAAGAATAGAATTCTTAGATGAAAACGTTAGCCTGACACTTTCTTTTGAAGAAGTTATTTCTTGCTTGAAAGATCTGGATCCAAAATTAGTCTCTTTTGATGCATGCTTTCATGATGGATTTGCACCACAAAGGAATAAAGAGATGTGGGGTACGGAGGTATTTCATTATTTATCTAAGCTAAGTCATGACAAAACCACCTACGCAACTTTTTCTTCTTCTAGAATTGTCTCGGAAGGACTCAACCAAAATGGCTTCGAAGCACAAAAAGATAAGGGCTTTGGGAATAAACGGTATATGACTAAAGCTACTTGGAGTAAAAAGAGTAATAAAAAAAATAATTCAAGAAAAAAAGAAGTTGCCATCGTAGGAGCTGGAATAGCTGGCTGTACTTTAGCAAAGAAGCTAATTGATAAAGGGCATAGTGTTAGCATTTTTGAAAAGAATGATGGCATTGATAGAGGCCCCTCAAGCTTTGAAGCCTTGGTTGTTTACCCTAGACTTTCTGCCTTTAACACACCCTACTCTCAATTTTGTTTACACTCTTACTTATATTCAACAAGATATTATGATGCTCTAAAAACCTCACATTGGAATAAAACTGGGGTTTTAATGCTAGATTTTAATGAAACTACCCACAAAAGATTTAATGCTCTTCTAAATGCAAGACAAGATGAAAAAATATTTAAAAAAGTATCAAAGGAAGAGGCTGGTAAGTTGGCAGGAATCTCTGTCCCTACAGGCGGTCTTTATTTTAAAGAAGCAGGTTGGCTAAACCCCAAGACTTATATTGAAGACTTACTTAATATTTCTCAGATCAATTTCATACCACAAGAAGTAACAAAAATTTCAAAAACAAAAGTTTATCTTGAAGATCGTGAATATGCCTTTGACCATATCTGTGTGTGCTCTTCTTTTGAGACCAACAAGCTTATTAACTTGAAGGGGATTAAAAAAAAGGGAGGACAAATAACCTATCTAAGCAAGAGCTCGGATATTGCTAACCTTAAAATTCCAATATGTGCTGAAGGCTATATTTCACCTACTTCAAAAAAATTTTTAGTTACAGGTTCAACGTATTCTGATTCCTTAAAGGAGAAAACTACTTTGGAAGATGATTTTAAAAATGTAGAAAAGTTAAAGTTGATTACTAATAAAAAAGTTGAGGTGTTAGATTCCGATTATGGTTACAGATCTACTACTAAAGATCATTTACCTCTTGTAGGTAAATCAAATGATGTCTTTATAAATACCTGTCATGGATCTCGTGGAACTACAAGTGCTCCAATAAGTGCTCAATTCATATGTGACCTTATTGACAATTCACCTCCAATTTTTGGAAAAGAAATGATTAAATCTCTGAACCCAGAAAGGTTTATAAATTAACCTTGAATGAAGAAATAGCTTCTTCTACGAGTGCGTTAACTTCTTCTTGTTCCTTTGGACCAGTAGATCGTTTAAATCGAGAAAAAGCATACCAAACTACTTCATCTGTTTTAGCATCATGAAACCTTATGGTAATGGCATCTTTATCTACCTGATAATACCTTTCTATAGGATCATCAAGATACCCTCTTCTATAGGATGAACCATAGTTTCTGGTCCTATCAATCTCTCTCTCGGTAGCTATATAAAACCTAACAATCATGTTCGGTTCAGAAGACTTTTTAAAACCTCTTTTCAATAAAGACTGCTCTATCGACCTTGCAACCCTTTGAAGCATTATAGGATTAATACTTATCTGAGAAGGCTCTTCTATTACGTCAAAAGATTCTATTGAAAAGGTGTTGTAAATAGAGAGATCATAAACTTTATCTGTATCAGTTTCTATTTTTAGCTGAGTAGCGCAACCAGTAGCTAGTAAAATAATGACACTAATGATAAATGTATTCTTCATGCCTTTATTTTAAAACCAAAAATGAATATTTTCAGAATAAAATAAAGAACTTTCGACCAAGTTTCTTTTTGCATTTCTGATATTGGCTATTGTATAAGTTAGATTGTCTTTGAACTTTATCCGCAACTCCTAACAACCAAGGTTTATTGCGATAACTTCCTTTTTTATAGCCTCCTCTGCCTTCATGATAGGCAAGATATAAAGCCCTGGCATTGGTCTTTTCAATATTAAGTTGTTTCATGCTTTTCGAGTTATACCAACCAATGAAATCAATAGCATCATCAAAATCATTCCTGGATTTAAACCATTTCCCTCTTTCTTTTAAATACATCTCCCAAGTTCCATCTATTGCCTGAGCATAACCCCTAGCAGAGCTTTGTCTTTTCCAAGGAATAAAACCCAAGAGTTTAGTTCTAGGAGGTTTTGCAGCAGCAATAAAACTAGACTCTTGTTTTATTATGGCCATCGTAACTGACACTGGAATATTCCAACGGTCTTCTGTCCTTTTTGCTGCTTTATACCAAGATCTCTTCTCTTTGAAGATTTTACAAACATCTGCTGCATTTTCTGGCGGACCTGAAGTGGCACATGCGGAGATTAGAAAAATAGATAGGAATAGACTTACTATATTTTTCATTCTAATCAGATTAACAAATCTATAACTTCTTTTTCATTTAGAGTTTTAATATTAAGGTCTTCTGCTTTAGAAAGTTTTGAACCTGGTTTCTCACCCGATATTAAAAAGTCTGTTTTAGCTGAAATACTTGAAGTCACTTTAGCTCCTCTAATAATTAGCTGTTCTTTTAACTCGTTTCTAGAAAAGGAAGTAAATGAACCTGTTATGACAATAGTTTTACCTGAAAATTTTGAACTATTATCAGTTTGTGGCGGGGTGAGCTTAAGTCCAAGTGAAATTAATTCATCTACAAGTTCAATACTATTTTTATCTGAAAAAAAATCGAATATAAAATCAGCCGCAACTGGCCCTATGTCGTTTATTTCAATTAGATCTTCTTTAGAAGCCTGCATTAATCTTTTTATTTCTTTGAAATTGCTAGCCAAATTAAATGCTGTAGCCTCGCCTACTTCTCTGATTCCTAAAGCGTAAATAAACCTTTGAAGACTAGTATCTTTACTGGCTTTAATAGATTTAATTAGATTAGAGGAAGATTTAGAGGCGAACCCCTCAAGTGAAATGATATCTACTTCTTTAATCTTATAAAGATCAGATACTGTCTTAATTATCTTTTTATCTATAAAAAGTCTAATAATCTTGTCGCCTAATCCATCTATGTTCATAGCATTTCTAGAAACAAAGTGCTTGATAACTTCCACTAATTGGGCTGGGCATTCTTGACCTTTCAAACACCTCAAGGCTGCCACACCTTCATCTCTAAAAAGCTCGCTATTACAGGAAGGGCAAGTCTTAGGCTGTTTTATTTTTGATTTTCTTTTTACAGAGTCTTTAAGGTCTACTTTGGTAACTTGAGGTATAACATCCCCAGCTCTTTTGATAATTACAACATCACCTTCTCTGACATCCAGCCGATCAATTTCATCGAAGTTGTGAAGACTAGCATTAGAAATAGTTACACCGCCTACCTTTATGGGTTCTAAATCAGCTACAGGAGTAATGCTTCCTAGCCTACCAACCTGGAAGGATATTGAGTTAATAACTGTTTTACCTGTTTCAGCGGGGAATTTTCGAGCTATGGCCCAACGTGGTGCCCTGCTGACTTTACCCATCCTTTGCTGAAGGTCGAAATTATTAACCTTGTAAACAACTCCATCTATCTCATAAGGCAAAGTTTTTCTTTTCGTTTCAATTTTTGAGAAATAATCAATACAGCTCTCAATTCCATTCGCAGTCACCGTTTCGGGATTTATAGGCAATCCCCATTTCTTAAAAAGCTGTAGCATTCCAAATTGATTATTTGGAACTTCTTCAATAGAAGAATCAGATCCTCCATACCCATGAATAAAGAGCTTTAAAGGTCTAGAAGCGGTTATCTTTGGATCTAATTGTCTTAAACTACCTGCTGCAGCATTCCTGGGGTTAGCAAATGGTTTTTTTTCTTCTTCTTCTAACTTTCTATTTATTTTTTTAAACTCAGAGGATTCTATAAAAACCTCTCCCCTAATCTCCAAAGAGGTGGGTACAGCAGGAACATCTTTATTTTTCAATAATTCTAAGGGGACTGAGTGTAGGGTTTTAATATTATGAGTGATGTCTTCACCTGTAGTTCCATCACCTCTTGTAGCTGCTTTGTCTAAAAACCCATTTTTATAAATTAAATTTACTGCCACTCCATCTAACTTAGGTTCGCAACAATACTCAAGATCTTCATCTAAAACTAATCGTTCTTTTACTCTTTTATCAAAATCCTTTAAATCTTTGATACTGAAAGCATTATCTAAGGATAGCATTTGAGAACCGTGAGTTATTTTTTTGAAACCCGATAAAGGTTTCGACCCTATCCTTTGGGTAGGAGAAGCTTTGGAAAGTAATTCAGGAAATTTTTCTTCTAAGGACAATAGTTCTTGGAATAGAACATCGTATTCTGAATCTTCTATTTCGGGTGCATCAAGAACATGATACTTATAAGAATGTGATCTTAATAATGTAGAAAGTTTCTCAACTCGAAGCTGGTCTTCTTTTCTAGGCTTCATGTTTCTTTAGATTAGCTGACGTTAGCAAGACGTTGACGCTGGAATTCTTGAGATTCATCTCTCATATGATCTAACATTTGCTTGGTCAAAAGGTTTCTATTCTCATCTAATAAACTACAAGAAAAGTTTTCAGAAAGAGATTTGGCAACTGAAAACATTAGGTCAAATGACTCCACAACCTTTGTGGTTTTACTGGGATCTAATACTAGCGCTATATCTGAAGAGCTTTTTTCCTCAAGAAAATTACCGGGTTTTTTAGCATTGATAATACTAAACAATAATTCTCCTGAGTTGTCTCTAAGAGTAAAGAAGCCTTTGTCTTCAAATAAGAAGCTATAAAAAGACAAGCTTTTAGCAAGAGTGGCATAAGAAAAAGTTTCACTATCTTTTGAACAAAGATTAAAGATGATCAGAGCGTGTCCTTTTAGAATCGGAATGTCTTCAACTGGCTCTTCTAGCTCATCTAAAAATTCTGTTTCATCATTGGTTGGAACAAAAGTATCAACTGATTCTTCAGCTTCTGGTGCCGAGGGTTGTACTAAATCAACTTTAAGTTTATTTTTTCTGGTTCTAATAGACCTTCTAATTCCATCAACAAAAACTAAGGCTAACAAAAGCCCTATAATTATAGTAAGAATTTCAGCTAGGTTTAACATTGAACTTATGCAGTTGCTGCAAGCTTAACGGCCTCTTCGACATCGACAGCTACCATTCTTGATACCCCTGGTTCTTGCATCGTAACTCCCATAAGATGCTTACTTTTCTCCATAGAGATTTTATTATGGGTTATATAAACAAACTGCACTTTATCTGACATTTCCTCAACTAAGCTAATAAACCTCATGGTGTTTAAATCATCTAAAGGAGCATCGACTTCATCCAATAGGCAAAAAGGGGCTGGATTCAATTCAAAGAAAGCAAATACTAGGGCTATTGCTGTTAAAGCTTTCTCTCCTCCTGATAATTGCGCGACACTTGCGTTTTTCTTCCCAGGAGGTTTAGCAACAATACCCACACCTGATGTCAACCAGTCATCATCCAACAATATTAATTCTGCATGACCACCACCAAAAAGTTTTGGGAAAGACTTCCCTAAACTTTTATTTAAATCATCAAAAGTATCTTTGAAAGTTGTTCTTGTCTCTTTATCTATTTTGTTAATAGCATTTTGAAGCGTCTCTAAAGCCCTCATCAACTCTTCGTGTTGCTTGTCTAAATGAGATTTCCTTTCTTCTTCTTGTGCATATTCTTCCATAGCAGCAAGATTTATTGCTCCTAACCTTGATATTTTTCTTTCTATTTTCTCTAAGTCCATCTCATATTCATTCAGTGTTTTATCTTCATCTAGCTCAGATAAAAGTTCTTTGAGGTCTAAATTATTCTCCTTAATTTGTTTCTCTATATTCTCTGCTTCCATTCTCGATGCTTGATGTTGCAATCTCAATGATTCAAGACTTTCTCTTGAGTTTATTGCTTTTTGTTCTTTATCTAATCTTTGTTTTTCAATTTCCCTGATTCCATCTGAAGCGTCTTCTATTGATTTTCTTATAGAACTCATTTTTCCCTCTACAAGCAATCTTGATTGAAGAAGTCCTTTTAAGGAATCTTCCATATTCTTTAAAGGCTCTTTGTTCAAAGAAGATTGTTCTAACAGAGTTTCAATTTCAGTTTCAAGGTTATTAATTTCTGTTTTTAGATGGTTAACTTGTGAAATATTTGTTGCAAGCTTAGCTTGTGAATCTGCGTATTCCTGAGTTTTATTTAGAAGCTCTAATCTATCCTCCTTACTAGAGCCTTTAAATAGTTCTTTAGTTTTAATTACCAACTTAGGGGTATCGCTTGTAAGAGAACTTAGTGACTTCTCCACTTCTTTCAAGCCTGCTTCTTCAAGTAACTTTTCTTCAGCTACTTTTCCACTAGACAAAAGAGATAATAGTTCTACTTCAGCTTGCTTTAAATCTACTAAAAGACTTTCCAGTTGTTTTGAAAATACTTCCCATTCTTTCTCCAATATTTCAATTTCTGAATCTTGATTAGTTTGAGACAGTTGGTTTTCTCTTAGTTTGTCTAACTCAGGAGTTATCTCAGAAATAGATGCCTCTAATGTTTCTATCAGTTTAGAGGTCTGGAGTATTTCTTTCTTTTTGGAGGACAAAGTGTCATTGCTTTGGCTTAATTTTGTAGATATTTCTATATCTTTTTTCTTATTTTCTTTTATCTCCTGCTCACTTCTGGAAATATCTGCACCAAGACTGTAGAACTCTTGCTGCACCTTATCCATTTCTGACTGCATTTCCATTTGTTTTGTTCTCAACTCATTGATTTCAGAATCCGAAGTCGTTTTTAAAGAATTTATTTCTTCTAATTTAATTTTTTGTAGCCTTACAGCTTCTTCCTTCGAAGCAACTTCTTCTGATTTATCCTGCCATTGGCTCGACCAAACAAGTCCTTTAGTATGATTTTCATCTTTTCTTAGATCTGCATAGCGCTCTGCAGCTCTAGCTTGTTGCTTTAACTTAAAAAGAAGCCTACCTATTTCTTCTCTGAGATCTTCTAATCTACTTAGATTTTCTTTTGTCCTTTTAATTCTTGATTCAGTCTCTTTTCGTCTTTCAAGATACTTTGAAATACCTGCTACCTCTTCTATATAAGACCTCATCTCTTCAGGTTTTGAACTAACCAGTCTAGAAATCATGTCCTGCTCAATGATTGCATAGCTTCTTGGACCTAATCCTGTACCTAATATAAGATCGGTTATATCCCTTTTTCTGCAGCTTGTGCCATTAAGGTAATAATTTGACTGGCCATCAATGTCTAAAGTTCTCCTCACTGAGATTTCACTGTAGCTTGCAAATTCTCCTCCTAGCCTTCCATCTTGGTTATCAAAAAAGAGCTCTACTGAGGCTCTTGAAACAGGCTTTCTTGATGCTGAGCCATTAAAGACAACTTCGGACATGGATTGACTTCTTAAATTCTTTGCAGAACTTTCTCCTAATACCCATCTAACAGCATCAATAACGTTGGATTTACCGCATCCATTAGGCCCAACAATTGCAGTCAACTCATGTGGAAAAGAGATTGAAGTTGGATCAACAAATGACTTGAACCCTGCAAGTTTTACTGACTTAAGTCTCATTTTTTACTTGGTTTAGGGGGGCAGAAACCCTTCGCCCTTGGTTGAGACGAAAACGAAAGACAAGAATATCTTTCCATTTGTGGCGTAAGTCTAGTCTATTTAATCAGATGAAACTACTGATTTTTCATTGATTTAATAGTATTTATTGCTTCTTGAATGGATTCCTTCTCACTTTGATCGTTAGTATTTTTCTTAGCTTTTTCCCAAGAAACTAAAGCCAAGTCTGCTTCTTCAGCTTGAAAATACTTAATACCTTCTAAAGTTAAAGCAATAGGATTATCAGGAGATTTTTCCAAGGCTGTTTGGAGAGCAGTGTCCACTTCTCTCGAAAAGATATTTTTTTCCTTAAAGAAAAGTATTTGTGCATATTCAGCGAAAATGTCTTCAGGTATTTCATCTGAATACTTCCCAATCAAATTTTTTAACAGCAGACTAGCTATTTGGAATTCACTAATATCTCTGAAACTATTTGCTAAAAAATAAATTTCTGGAGCTGTTGTTTCAGTTTCATTTAAGAAGTTATCTAACTCCTGAATAACAGATTCTCGCATTGTATCTCTAGTTTTTAAGTCGGCCGAGATAAAGTTATATATGGATTGGTGCGTTTTAAAATCATTTAGAGATCCTAAAGAGAGAGGCTGGAAATAAATTCCACTAATAGCTAAAAAAGTAATAACTGAAATAAATAATGGTTTCAAAAAAGTATTTTTTTGAGTAAGAGCTATTAATTCCTTTTCTTTTGGAACATCCTGCAAAAGAATTTGCTCTCTTTCATTGACCAGTAAATTTATTGTCTCTTGAGATAAATTTGTACTGAGTTCAAGATTTTTTTTCTCTGCTTTAAATAACTCTACATTCTGTTCCCTTCTATCATAGGCTGATCTATTTGATGGAAAAAAACTAACTACCGAATAGATGATTAAACTTATTAATGTAATTATTAAGAACAAATAAAACATTTATTCATCTTCAACTAGCTTTTTCAGCCTAGTTCTTTCTATAGCTTTTACAATATTTTCGGCCTCTATATCCTTAGGTTGCCTTTTAGAAGATATATTCCATGCAACTACAAAAAAGATAATGGCCAAAAATAAACCGAAAGGACCAATCCAGAGAATTAAAGTATTTTTCCTTAAAGCAGGCTTATAAAGGATAAAGTCTCCATATCTTGAGCTAAGAAATTCTTCTATTTGCTCATTTGTTTTACCGTCTTCAATTAACCTATGAATTTCCCTCTTTAAATCTTGAGCAATTGGAGCATTTGAACCTGCTAGGTTAGAACTTTGACACTTTGGACACCTGTAAGTATCAACTAAAGTATAGAATCTTTCTTGGTACTCATCATTAGCAAAGCTATATATTTCTTTAGTAGATTCAGAATTCAATGAAATCGAAAAAATAAATAAGCTGCAGATAAATAATTTATTTCTCATCTTCTTTTATCTTAAGCAAAACACTATTGAATTTCTGTTCCCACACTTCTGGGGTTAAGACCCCTACATGTCTAACTCTAATAATGCCTTTGTTATCTAGCAAAAAGGTTTCGGGAGCTCCGTAAACACCAAGATCGATAGCTAACTTCCCTTCTCTATCAAAGATACTGAATTCATAAGGATCACCAATTTTATCGAGTAATTTGATTGCCTTGTTCCGATCATCTTTGTAATTTAAACCATATATTTTTATCTTGGATTCTTTTTTTAACTCCATCAAGAAAGGGTGTTCCACTCTACAAGCAACACACCAGGTAGCCCAAACATTCAATAAAGATGGAAATTCTGTCAGGGAATCCTTTGAAATTACCTCTTCATTATCTAATCTTGATAAAGAGAAATTTGGAAAATCTTTGTCTAATAAAACTGACCGAAGATCGCTTTGCTCTCTATCTAAAAAAGTGAACAAACCAAGTATTAACAAGATAAAAAGAGCGAGAGGTAGATAATGGGCTATTCTATTCATAACCTCTTCACATATCTGTAGCTTGAAACAAATGTACCAAGAGCTATTAGGATCGATCCAAACCATATCCATCGAATAAAAGGCTTGATTTGTAGCTTAAACGACCAAGTGCCATCTCCAACTTGTTCTCCCAGAGTCACATAATAATCTTGAAGAAAAGTAGGCTTTATAGCTGCTTCCGTCATGACTTGGTTTGAGGATAAATAGTTTCTTTTTTCAGGGCTTAACTGATCTATTAGACCTGCTTCCCTTATTTCAATATTTGCAGATTGATAGGAATAATTAAGCCTTCTTGCTTCGTGTATATCTTTAAAAATAAAGTTGGTACTACCTAATTTATAACTTTCTCCTTCTTGTAGAACTACATCTCTTTCTAAAGAAAAGGTTGTAACGATACCTATCCCTAGAATTAAAAAAGCAGTACCTAAATGGGCACTAATCATTCCAAGCCTTGTAATTAAAATTGATTTCAAATCTTTGAGTTGATTTGATTTATAAACAGTATCTACAAGATTTCCAGAAAGAATCCAACTAAACATCGCTATTGCCAAAAAGGTTCCCCAACTTAAGGTTCCGAATACTAAGAAAACTAACAAACTTAAAATAAGGAATATAGAAAAGCTCTCTATAGCAACTCTATTTAAAAAGTTAAATTGCTTCGTGGAACTCCAACTAAGATAAAGTCCCAAACCTTGAAGAAAACTTAAGGCAATTGCAAAAGGTAGGATTAGAATTTCATAATATGGGGCTCCAACTGAAATCTGATCTCCATCATTCAGCGCTTCGTAAATGAGGGGGAATAATGTTCCAAACATGATCGATAATGCCAAAATTACTAAAAGTATATTATTCAACAAGAAACCAAATTCTTTTGAGGATAAGTTGTAGGTGCTCCTTCCTGGTAATTTATTATTTAAGAAAGTATAAAAAATTAAGGATCCTAAAATAAAATACGAAAAAATAGCTAAGATAAAGACTCCTCTTTCTGGATCCAAAGCAAAAGCATGTACAGAAGTAAGAATGCCTGATCTTACTAAAAAGGTCCCTAAAATACTGGCTGCAAAAGCAAGGATACTTAGAAGTATTGACCAGTTCTTATAAATTCCACGTTTCTCTGTCACTATTAGAGAATGAAACATGGCAACCGATATTAGCCAAGGGACAAAGGCAGCATTTTCAACTGGATCCCAAAACCACCAACCTCCCCAACCCAATTCATAATAGGCCCACCAACTACCCAAGGCGATTCCTAACGTTAAGAAACCTGAAGATAAAAGTGACCAAGGTCTTGCTTCTCTTGCCCAAACTGAATCAATCTTTTTTGAAACGAGTGCTGATAAAGATAAAGCGAAAGGCACAGCTAAACCCGAATAACCTAGATAAAGTAAAGGTGGGTGAATCGTAAAAGCAAAATCTTGCAATAAGGGGTTAAGATCTGAACCCTCTATAGGAACTATTGGGAGTATTCTTTCAAAAGGATTAGAAGTAAATATAGTAAAAGCAATGAAAGCAAAAATAATTTGGTTTAAAACTGAAAGAGTCAAGGCAACGAACTCTTCATCCTTTTGTCTGTTAAGAAAAAAATATGTGGTTGACCATAAACAAAGACAAAAGATCCAAAGTAATAATGAACCTTCATGCGCTCCCCAAGTAGCTGCAAATTTGTAATAGGTGGGTAACAAAGTGTTTGAATTGTTTGCGATATAAGCTACTGAAAAGTCATCTACTAGAAAGCTATAAATTAAGGAAATAAAACTTAGAAAAACAAATAAACATACAAGGTTAGTCATTGGTCCAATAACTGAGAAATAATAATTATCTTTTGTAAGTAATCTAAGCAAAGGTAAAAATCCTGCTATAAAACTTATGACTAAAGCACCAATAAGAAGAAGATGACCTATTTCAACTATCATTTTTTATCTTTTAAAGCTTTTGCTACTTCGGGAGGCATATAGTTCTCATCATGTTTTGCTAAAACTTCGCTAGCAATAAATATACCTTCGTTATTTAATTTTCCTTTTGCAACAATCCCAGCTTCTTCTGAAAAAAGATCAGGGAGTATTCCTTGGTAAGTTATCACTAGATCCTCTTCAAAATCTGTTACGACAAAAGAAACCCTTAAAGAATTATTTTCCTTGTTTATTGAATCTTTTTTAACCATACCCCCTACTCTTATTAGATCATCAACACTTATATTCTTCTCTTTGAGATCGGAAGGTGAATAAAAAAGATTTATATTTTCAGAAAGCCCTTTAAATACCAAAAAAGAAGCCAATGCTGTACCCAATAAAATAGACAACACAACATATAATCTTTGTTTTCTTATTGGGTGCAAAATTTTATTCCTTAGTATTTCGTGAATGTTGCTTTTTTATCAACTTAATTTGTTTGTAGGGTAGATATAGATTTACCAAAATTGTTATTAGAAAAAAAGCTACAACAAACCATACATATTTACCTTGGCCATCCATTAAAAAAAGATCTTGTAAGATGTCCATCACTCTTTTATTTGATTACTTAGAAATTGACGAACCCAAGAGGTATTTCTTTCCCGAATTAAGATCTCTGCTCTTAATCTATTTAGTAAGATACTGAAAAGAATGAAATAAAAACCTATTACACAAACTAAAAGAGGTAAGTACATGTCTGGTGTCATAGAAGGAGCAGATGTAATTGTAAAAGTTGAAGGTTGGTGAAGTGTTTGCCACCAATCTACAGATTTCTTAATCATAGGAATAATTAATACTCCCACTACAGATATTAATGAAGCCGCTCTATCACCTTTTTGTTTGTTATCTATAGACGAGTAAAGGCTAATTATGCCCGCATACAGAAAAAATAAAATTAATGTAGAAGTTAATCTAGCGTCCCAAACCCACCAGGTGCCCCAAGTAGGCTTACCCCAAACTGCCCCACTAACTAAAGCTATCAAAGTGAAACTTGCTCCAATAGGGGCTGCTGACCTCAAAAACATTCCTGCTAATTTTGCTTTCCAAATCAAACAAATAAATCCGAAAAATGCCATCATCAAGTATACGGATTGCCCTAAAATCGCTGAAGGAACATGAATAAAGATTATCCTGTATACGTCTCCTTGTTTGTAGTCAGTAGGAGCAAAACCAATACCCCAAATAAGGCCTGCAAATAGAATTAAAAAAGAAATAGGGAAAAGCCAAGGCAATAACTTTGAAGCCCAACGAAAAAAAACAGGAGGAGATCCCAAAGAGATTAACCACTTTTTAATAAAATTAATCATAGTTTATAAATATAGCCTCTGTTGTAGCTAAGCATAAGCCAGGAATACCTATAGCAAGCATAGCCCCTAGAAAATAAAGATATGAAATAAAGTCTTGTCCATTAAGTGCATTGGTTATGATTGCAACCCCTAGAATCAATATTGGGACTGAAAGAGGAAGAACAATAACTGCGCTTAGTATGGCAGTCTTTCCAATTGTTAATGCTCCTCCTAAAGCACCTAAAAGACTTAATAAAAAAGTCCCCATTAACAAACTAATCATCAAAGGAGGCAATAACCCTTCAGGAAGATAAAGAAAAAAAGTGCTAATTAAAGATGCAAATAAGAGAGGAGCCCCGGTTACTAACCAATGCGCTAATACCTTAGCTAATACCAATATGAAAGTAGGCTCTCCACTGATCAAAAATTGATCTAAAGTGCCATCTCTATAGTCTTCATTAAAAATGCTCTCTACTGCTAACAAAGAAGCTAGTAAGGCCGCTACCCAAATTACTCCTGAAGATAAAGTGCTTAGAAAGGAGCCTTCTGTTCCTAGTGCTAAAGGAAAAAGGGTTATAACGATTAAAAAAAATACTAAAGGAATCATAAAAGTAGCTATCCTTTTAAAGGAAAGTATCAAATCCCTTTTTAACACAAGCATGAACCAGTTAAATAGAGTGCTTCTTTCATTCATGAATAGTTGTCCAATAAAATTTCTGTAGAATCAATATTAGATGAAGTGTGGCTAGTAAAAAGAAACGAACTGCCTTTAGAGTTTAACTTCTCAATAATTGAAGAAACTAACAGAGTCCCTGCCTCATCCAGAGAAGCAAAAGGTTCGTCTATCAGATATATCTCATGCTCACCCAATAACCATTTGGCTATTGCTAATCTTTTCAGCTGTCCCATTGATAAATCTGAAGTGTTTCTTTCCCTGTACTCGAAAAGATCAACTTGTTTTAAAGAAGATATAATCCTATCTTCATTAGAGTTAAAGATTGAATGAGAGAATTTTAAATTTTCAAAAACAGTAAAATTGTTCTTGAGGGCCAGCTGATGACCTTGATAAAAACAAGATTTTAAAAAAAAAGTTCTTGTATCTTCAATAGGTTTTTGTTTCCAACTTATTTTCCCTTGCTTCTTTTCAATTAAACCTAAAATACACTTTAGTAATGAGGTCTTTCCAGACCCATTAGATCCAATTATTTCTGTATTCTTTCCTTGATTAACCTCAAATGACAGGTCATTAAAAACCAAATCATTAGATCTTTGGCAGGATAAATTATTTACTTTAAGCAAGTCTTGTCTCTTGTGACTGAGGCGGCTATTTTATCAAAATATAGCTGTACTCTAAACGTAAGGTACATATGAAGGTACAGCTTATATTTATATTAAACTAACTAGCAGCATTCAAAGCTTGTTCAATATCTGCAATGATGTCTTCTATATTCTCTATTCCAATAGAAAGCCTGACATAACCAGGTGTTACCCCCGCTGATAACTGTTCCTTAGAAGATAACTGACTATGTGTAGTTGAAGCTGGGTGAATGGCTAAAGACCTTGAATCTCCAATATTAGCTACATGATAAAGAAGCTTAAGAGAATCAATAAATCTTTTTCCTGCTTTAAGTCCTCCAGGTAACTCGAAACCAATCAAAGCTCCATAGCCACCGGACAGGTACTTATCTGCTCTCTTTTTATCTGCCCCTTTTGCTATACCAGGATAAGTTACTGAAGAAACCTTATCGTTTTCTTCTAAGTATTTAGCTACTTTAAAGGCATTATTACCATGCTCTCTCATTCTTAAAGGTAAAGTTTCTAAACCTTGAATGAAAGCCCAAGCATTGAAAGGACTCATAGAACCGCCTAAGTCTCTTAGCAGAGTAGTCCTGGCTTTCATAATATAAGCAATTGGTCCCAATGGTTTAATCGCTTCAGTCCAAACAACCCCGTTATAACAAGCATCAGGTGTATTTAAATTTGGTTGTCTATCTGGGCCAGCTTTCTCCCAATCAAAATTACCTCCATCAACAATTAAACCTCCTATAGAGGTACCATGACCACCAATGTATTTCGTAGTAGAGTAAGTAGCTACAGCAGCACCGTGATCAAATGGTCTACAAAATACAGGAGCAGCAGTGTTATCTACTATCAATGGAATACCTTTTGGTTTTCCTATATCAGCTACCTCTTGAATAGGAAAAACTTTAAGTTTTGGATTTGGTAACGTTTCTCCAAAATAAGCCCTAGTCTTCTTATCTGTGGCTTGAGCAAAGTTTTTTGGCTCACTGGGGTCTACAAATCTAACCTCTATACCCATTTCTGAAAGGTTATTTTTAAACTGATTATAAGTTCCTCCATAAAGATGAGAAGAAGAAACAATGTTATCCCCTGCTCTAGCTAAATTTTGAATTGAATAGGCGGAAGCTGTCTGCCCTGAAGAAACTGCTAAAGCAGCTGCAGCTCCATCCAAAGCAGCCATTCTTTCTTCTAAAACTGCATTAGTGGGATTCATAATTCTGGTATAGATATTTCCAAGTTCAGCTAGCGCAAATAAATTTGCTGCTTTATCTGTACTATCAAACAAGTAACTTGTTGTTTGATGGATAGGTACAGCAACTGATCCAGTAGTTGCATCAGACCTCCATCCAGCATGTAAGGCAATTGTTTCTATATTTTTTCCTGTGTAACTCATTATTTTCTCCTAAAAAAAAACCTGCCAGCTTTCGCTAAACAGGTCTCTTAGGACTCTCCTCTTTAGCTGTATTTATAAAGCACCCGCAAGCTGGTTCAAATCGGTGCTCGAGCTATTCTAATGCTATGCAACTATAAATCAAGACTATGTATTAAAATATAATCAATGTAGGCCCCGTTAGCTCAGTTGGATAGAGCGCTAGATTCCTAATCTGGAGGTCATAGGTTCAAATCCTGTACGGGGCACCAAAAAGATATGAATTGGAAAAAAGAGACAGACGAAATAAAGATTAGAAAAAAGCTAGCTAAGAAACAAGGTGGTTCTGAAGCGGTTGCTCTTCAACATGCTAAAGGCAGATTAACCCTTAGGGAAAGAATAGATAAACTTATAGATAAAGGTTCTTTCCAAGAGCAAGGAGAAATAGCTGGAGGTACAGAAACGAACGATAAAGGTGAAGTGGAATCTATTACTCCAGCTAACTTCATTTTAGGCTTTGCAAAAATTGATGGTAGATCTGTAGTTTTGGGTGGTGAAGACTTCACAGTCAAAGGAGGGTCACCCAATCCAGCTGGATTGAGAAAAAGCGTTTACACTGAAGATCTGGCTCTACGTTACAAAATGCCATTAATCCGTTTACACGAAGGAGGCGGCGGGTCTGTTGCAGGTCCCGCAAAAAGTAAAAAAAGAGGTTATGGTGGGGATCCAGTATTTTCTAGATCAAGGTTTAAATCAGTAGCTGAGACACTTAAAGAAATACCTGTTATATCAGCTGCATTAGGACCTGTAGCTGGTTTACCAGCTGCAAGATTTGTTGCTTCCCATTTTCGTGTTATGACTAAGAAGACTGCGCAACTACTAGTTGCTGGGCCCGCAGTAGTTGAAAGGGCTTTTGGGAAAAAAATGACCAAGGAAGAACTAGGGGGCTCACATGTGCATAGATTAAATGGAGTTACAGATAATGTTGCAGATACAGAAGAAGATGCTTTTATCCAGATTAAGCAATTTCTTTCTTATATGCCTCAAAGCATTTACGAATTGCCTCAAAGACAAGAAACTGAAGATCAAGTAGACAGAGCTGAAGAGGACCTTCTGTCTTTGATTCCTAAAGACAGACAGAAGTCTTATGAAATGAGAGAAATTATTAAAAAAGTATTTGATAAGAATTCCTTCTTTGAAATAACAAAATCTTTTGGTAGAGGTATCATTACTGGCTTTGCTAGGCTGGATGGTTTTAGTATTGGAATTTTAGCTAATGATTCTAATTTTTATGCCGGATCAATGTCTGCTGATGGTGCTAAAAAGACTACTAGATTCGTAAAGTTATGTGACACATTCCATATACCTATAGTAAGTTTAGTTGACGAACCAGGATTTCTAATTGGCCCTGAAGCTGAAATTGAAGCTACTATCCTTTATGGCACTGAGGCCGTACTTGCTGTTACAGAATCAACCGTTCCTTGGTCGTCAGTTATGATTAGAAAATCATTTGGGGTTGCAGCCGCTGCTCATTATGGTCCTGATGGTTATGTTCTCGCCTGGCCTTCAGCAGAATCTGGACCCTTACCTTTAGAAGGAGGAGTGGCAGTGGCTTTTAAGAAGGAAATAGCTGCAGCAAAAGATCCGGAAGCAAAGAGAAAAGAAATTGAAGAAAGCATGAGCAAACTTCAAGACCCTTTTCCAAGAGCAGAAAGTTTCTCTGTTCACGAAATAATTGATCCCAGAGAAACTCGTAAATATCTGGCTCAATGGGCAGAAAGAATCCAACCTCAGTTGAAAGCTAAACTTTTACGTTTAAAGTAGAGACATAACAAATATACATAGATATACTAATCGGCCGAAAAAATATTTTTAAAAGGAGCATATGATATGAAAACTCATCATCAGTTTTATATAAATGGAGAGTGGGTAGATCCAGCAGAAGGAGTAAATTCTTTTGATGTCATCAATCCCTCTAATGAAGAGGTAATAGCACAAATTGCCTTAGGAACACCGGCGGATGTCGATAAAGCAGTCGCTGCAGCTCAAGCTGCATTTGATTCCTTTAGCCAAACCTCTGTTGAAGAACGTTTAGCTTTACTTGGAAAAATAGTTGAGATCTATCAATCAAGATATGATGAAGTTGCTGAAACCATATCCCAAGAAATGGGCGCACCTCTTTCTCTATCAAAAGCTGCTCAAGCTGCTACAGGATTAGGTCACTTTGCCCAAGCAATAGAGATTCTTCAAGGTTTTGAATGGGAAGAGACCAAGGGTAAAACTACTTTAAGAAAGGAGCCTATTGGTGTCGTAGGAATGATTACCCCATGGAATTGGCCTATCAACCAAATTTCTTGCAAAGTTGCTCCTGCCTTAGCTGCTGGATGCACCATGGTATTAAAACCAACTGAGATAGCGCCATTGAATGCTATTCTTTTTGCAGAAGTAATGGATGAAGCAGGAGTTCCTGCAGGTGTATTCAATATGATTAACGGAGATGGGCCTACAGTTGGTGAAGCTATGTCTTCACATCCGGGTATAGATATGATGTCTTTTACAGGTTCAACCAGAGCAGGAATTAGTGTAGCTAAAGGAGCTGCTGATACCGTTAAAAGAGTGGCACAAGAGCTTGGAGGAAAATCAGCTAATATCATCCTTGACGACGCAGATTTTCCATCTGCTATTGAAGGTGGAGCTAGACATTGCTTTTCTAATAGCGGTCAATCTTGTAATGCACCAACTAGAATGCTTGTTCCAGAAAGTAGACAAGATGAGGCTAAGGAAATTGCTAAAAAAGCAGCAGAAACTACTAAAGTTGGAGATCCTTTTGGAGAAGATACTTCTATTGGTCCTGTTGTTAGTGAAGTTCAATTCAATAAAATTCAAGGTTTAATTGAAAAAGGAATTGAAGAAGGAGCTGAGCTGGTAACTGGAGGACCTGGAAAACCTGATGGTTTAAATGCAGGTTATTACGTAAGACCTACAGTTTTTGCAAATGTTAATAATGATATGACAATTGCAAGAGAAGAAATCTTTGGACCAGTATTGTCAATTCTTCCTTATAAAGATGAAGAAGAGGCAGTTCAAATAGCGAACGATACAGATTATGGTCTATATGGGTATGTTTCTGGTGATGTCGAGCATGCCAAAAAGATAGCTAATAGAATAAGAGCAGGTAGCGTAGCTATAAATGGTGCCCAAGCAGATTTTACAGCCCCTTTTGGAGGCTATAAACAATCTGGGAATGGTAAAGAGTGGGGACCTTTTGGTTTCGAAGAATTTTTAGAAACAAAAGCTGTCCTAGGCTACGAAAGTTAAAGAAAAGGCCGCTAAAGCGGCCTTTTTTCTATACTAAGTTATGTAACTTTTCCCCTCTTCTATACCTTTCTAGGTTTAATAAGAATAATTCCACAGCTCTGTCAGTAGCCCTAGGGCCCCAAGCCGAGTCATGGGGAGTAATAAAGCAATTTTCTAATTCCCACAAAGGTGAGTTCTTATCTAAAGGTTCTGGATCAGTTACATCCAAAGCTGCACACTCAATTTCTCCAGAAATTAAAGCTTGATGTAAGTCATCTTCGGACACTGTCTCTCCTCTTCCTACATTTATAAACATGGAGGAGGTTTTCATTGCTATAAACTGCTCTATAGAGAAAGTTTTTTGGGTCTCTTCTGTAACTGGTAAACAATTAATTACAAAGTCACATTCAGAAAGCATTTCATTAAGATCTGAAGGCTTGTATAGCCTATCTAAATAATCAGATGAGACAGGTGTCCTTTTTGTTGCTAAAACTTTCATCCTAAAAGCCTTTCCAAGTCTAGCGACCTCTTGTCCTATTCCTCCATAACCAACTACTCCCAAAACCATATCAGTTAGCTCACCAACTGAAGTCATCTGCTTCCACTCTTTATTCTTTTGGAGTTCGATATGTGCATCAATGTCTTTAATTTTTCGGAGGATCTGAGCAAATACATATGTTCCTATAGTAACGGCATGAACACCTCCCCCATGAGAAAAAAGATCCGTAACTTTTATTAGAGATTGAGCTGCCTCACTTTCAATTCCTGCCCAACTAGACTGTATAAACTTGCATCCTTTTATTAATTTAGTGAAGTTTTCTTTATAGGATGGATCTCTAAGAATTTTGAACATTATTTCGTAGGAAACAAAGACTACTTCAGGATGACCTTCTCCTTGAGATAATTTACCTTCTCTATTAACTAAAAGGATGTCAT
Organism: uncultured Gammaproteobacteria bacterium; assembly: GCA_964614345.1. Taxonomy (GTDB): domain Bacteria; phylum Pseudomonadota; class Gammaproteobacteria; order Magnimaribacterales; family Magnimaribacteraceae; genus AEGEAN-183. The sequence goes on from CAZTLP010000006.1 coordinate 32,575, forward strand.
CTAGACCTAAGGACTCATTTAAAAGTTCTTCAAATGAATTATAAGTTAATTCACTAATACAGATTTTCATGTACAGCTTATTCTAGTTCGCCCTTTTCGCGCATTCTCTGCCGTATTTGAGTGGCGCTAATTTCTTCAATGGAATCCTCAAAAGTTTCTTCTTCGAATACATAACCAACGCCTCTTCCGTAAGTGATATTAATTACATTGGGCACTAACATGATTTCGTATTCAACACCTCTTTTAAAACCATCTTTTGATAGTCCTGCTGATATATTCTCACAAACTAAATCCCAATCGAAAGGATTGTCATTATGACCCATTCCAGCCGATACTCCTTGAACATCCCTCACTTGAATAATAACTTGCCCCGTTTTCTTTAAAGCTCTTTTGAATAACTCTTGATGACCATCGTGCCATGGTTGCCATCTGCCCAATAATTGAACTGTCGGTTTTTTCCAATCAAACATCTTTGTTTATCTCAGCGGCTATATTTATATGATTTTTATCATTCCATTCTGTTATTCTGAAATCAACTTCCTCAGGCTCTTCAAACAGTTTATTAGTGTCTTCAAACCTCCCCTCTTTTATAGTATCCAGCCAAATAACAATATCTGGGTTAAACATCTTTCTGGTCTGTAAAGTAGGACAAATGAAGTCACAAATAACTATTCTGCCATTATCTGATTCATAATCAGCTAAAGATTTCATTCTTAAACTTTGTCTAGTTCTTCCTTCAGGACTAAAGTCCCAATCATTGGCCATCTCTCTTACTTTATCCGCATTAAACCAAGCTGCATTAAGAAGAGGTTGAAGTCTTTGTGCTAGATATGTCTTACCACTACCAGGCAATCCCATAATTAATATTTTCATAAAAAATTGATTAGATTTGTAATAATTATTAATAGCTAATGTAATTAGAGAGCGTATTCTGGACTGATTCTTTACTTAATCCAAATTCACTTAATCCATAAGTGTGTGTATTTCTCTCTCCTTTTTTAAATTTGTTTGTGAAATCTACCATTTTTTCTTCTGTTTCTTTATTTAGATTTAAATTAAGACCAGAATAAATTTTTTTAATTTCTCCTATTGGGTCCACAATAAACTCATCGAATTTAACGTTGATAAACTTATCTTTACTAATAAGACTTTTATCTTTTTCTCCTTTAGATAAAGATTCTTGCCAATACGAAAGAGTTTTTTGACCAATTTCATTTTTATCAATTTCTTTGGTAAAAGGTCGACGGGTTTTTTCTGTGAGACTACAGATAGAAGGTATGGTCTCTACGGGATCTCTATGGATTTGAATGAAGCTAGCATCTGGATAAATTGCAAGTATTTCAGACAATCTACCAATATGACCAGGGTCTTTTAGCAGCCACCTTTGGGGTCTATCAAGGCTCTCTAAAACTTGTAAGAAACGTGAATGCCAAAGAAATACAGAGGAGTGATCTGACTTCTTTAAGTAACTCTCGTAACTAGGAATTCTTGCCATATAAGAATAAAGAAGGCTTTTTAGACTAAAAGGGGTAATTAGGAGGCATTCTTCTGGGTCAGTAGCTAGTATAGGATGAACTACATCTAAATCAGATATTAATTTCTTTTGGAAAAACAACATAGAATTTGTTTTCCTTATACGTCTTTTGTATTCAATAGGATCTTGTTTTATTAGAGGAAATGGAAAAAACATTTCCCAAACTAAGGGACTTCTATAATTGGAATCTAAACTTAACAAATTAAATAAATATGTTGTCCCAGATCTTGGTAATCCAATAACAAAAATAGGTGAAGCAGGCTTCTTAAGTTCCTTATTGTTAACGAATTCAAATATTTTCGATCTTATCTTAAGGTGGTTTGAAATTTGATACCTTAAAGCTATCTTGCCTATTAAGTTTAAGTTGGCTTCATTGGTAAGTGAATCCAATAATACAGACAAAGGCTCTTTATAATCCTCTTCACCTAAATTCCCTTGTATTTTGTTTAAAAGAGATTTTTCTGAAAGTAAATAATTCACGATGTTGTTAAATAATTATAAACCCCAAGGCTACTCCAAATCATTGGTTTCTTGAGAAAAGCTCTAATATACTTAACCAACAACTTTTTTGAATTTCTAGGGGGATAGATGCCTTATATCAACAATAGAATTGTGCATGATGCTGATTCTCATACTATGGAATTACCAGATTGGTATGACGAATACGGAACGGAAAGAGTAAAAGAAGTATTTAAGAAACGTTTTGCCAAGTCTCAGGTTGGTGCAATTGAGAGTTTTGAAGCTTTACCAACTCTTCATAAAGGAAAGGAATACAGAGAGTTAAATGAGAAAGAGCTAATGGCAAGAAAAAACTACCAAGCTTTAGGCGCTTTTGATTCTAAGGATCGCTCAGAAGCAGTTGATCTGCTTGGTGTTGCAACTCAGTTAGTATTTCCTACTTCACCCAATGTATGGCTAGAAGATCTAGAACACCGAGATGATATGGAATTCTTGTATGAAACGGCAAGTGCAACAAACAAATCACAAATCGCATTTTGCAATCAAGACCCCAGACTTTTACCTGTAGCATATGTTCCTCTTGCTGATCTTAAAGAAGCAGAAGTTGCAGCTAAGGAAGCTTTGGATTTAGGTGCTAAAGCCCTATTAATCCCTTGGGCTTGCCCCAAGAATCATTCTACCAGTCACATTGAATTGGATAAGGTATGGGCTCAAGCACAAGAAGCCAGAGTTCCAATATTATTCCATGTTGGAGTAGCAGATAGAGTCTTACCTAAAGCACATAAAAACAATGGTTTGCCACCAGTAGCAGATTTCCATGGAGGCGAAGAGAATTTCCGATCAATTTCTTATATGGCAATCTCAAATGGACCTATGCAAGCTCTTTCACTACTTATACTAGATGGTGTTTTGGATCGATTTCCTTCTCTTATGTTTGGAGTTATAGAACTAGGTGCTGTATGGGTACCAGGCTTTATGCGTCAACTAGATGCAGCATTTGAAGCTTTTGGAAGACATGAAGAAAGATTACAGAATCTTAAACTTAGACCTAGTGAATACATAACCAGACAGGTTAGAGTTACCCCCTACCCTACTGAACCTACGGAATGGATCATCAATGAAGCGGGTTCAGATATCTTTATGTTTTCTTCAGACTATCCGCATGTAGAAGGAGGAAGAAATCCTATGGGTAGATTTGAAAAAGCTACTAAGAATTTATCAGAGTCTGATCAAGATAAATTCTTCAGAGGTAACTTTGAAGATTTGATGGGGTCAGCTTTCTAATAAAACTATGCTTTTTGACAATAGCTACGAAGGTCTTCCTCAAGAATTCTATGAGAAAATTAATCCCGTTCCAGTTCAAGACCCAAAATTAATAATATTCAATGATAAGCTGGGAAAGGTTTTAGGAATTGATAAAAATAAAACTCCTAAACAGCTTGCAGAACTATTCTCAGGAAATGTAATTCCAAAAGGATCTTCACCCATAGCACTTGTCTATGCAGGTCATCAATTTGGGCATTTTGTAAGTGAATTAGGGGATGGCAGAGCAGTTTTATTAGGCCAAATAAGTACCCCTGAACAGAAATATTATGATGTTCAATTAAAAGGGTCTGGCCAAACCAAGTTTTCCAGACAAGGGGATGGTAGATCTCCTTTGGGGCCAGTCATCCGAGAATATATAGTCAGTGAAGCCATGCATGCTTTAGGCATAGCTTCAACTCGTTCACTTGCAGCAGTTACTACAGGAGAAAAAGTGTTTAGAGAAACAGCAACTCCCGGTGGGATCCTTACAAGAATAGCTGAAAGCCATATCCGAGTAGGTACTTTTGAATATTTTGCAGCCAAGGAAAAGACTGATAACTTAAAAACTCTGGCTGAGTACGCCATCAAAAGACATTTCCCTTCTCTTAAAGATTCAACCAATTGCTATCTTTCTTTACTCGAGCAGGTTTGCGATAGACAAATTGAACTCATTGCCAAATGGATGGGAATTGGCTTTATCCATGGTGTCATGAATACTGATAACACCTCTATTGTTGGAGAAACCATAGATTATGGTCCTTGTGCGTTTATGGATAATTATGACCCCAGCACAGTTTTTAGTTCAATCGATGCCCACGGAAGATATGCCTTTGGGAATCAACCTTCAATAGCACAGTGGAACATGGCATGTTTTGCTAACTGTCTTGTTCCCCTAATCGACCAAGATTTAGATAAAGCTGGAGAACAAGCGCAAACTGTTGTAAATCAATTTCCAAGCAAAATGAATACCGCCCTGATGGCAGTAATGTGTAAAAAAATAGGTCTAGATAGTACAAAAACTAACTCCCAAGAGACATTAACAAAATTACTGAGAATCATGTTAGATAATAAATCTGACTACACTCTTACTTTTCGTTATTTAAGTGAAATTATTAAAGGAAAAAGAGAGAACTTGTTTAAACAACAGTTCTTAGAAGACAATCAAATTTCTAATTGGTTAAAAGAATGGAAAGCATTAATCAAAGATCAAAATCTAGACAAAAAAGAAATAGCTTCGTCCATGGAGAGCTTAAATCCAGTCTTTATTCCCCGTAACCATCTTATAGAAAGGGCTATCAAGGCAGCAGTTGAAAATAATGATTTTACAGAAATGAAAACTCTCTTAACTATATTAAGTAAGCCTTATGAAGAACAAAGTAAGTATGATGAATATATGAAACCACCAAAACCCCATGAAGTCGTGCATCAAACCTTCTGCGGAACTTAAGTAAAA
>CAZTLP010000006.1:37425-48731 GCA_964614345.1 uncultured Gammaproteobacteria bacterium
ATGAATAGTCTTGGAGTTGGCGAAGTAATTGCCGGAGACAATGCTAGCTTCCCAGTAGGAATGAAAGTCCAGGCTCGGACAGGATGGCAATCTTATTCCGTGCATAAAGCTAGCGAGTTAACAGGGATCCCGGAAGGAATAGATCCTCTGCACTACCTTGGACCACTTGGCATAAATGGATTAACGGCTTACTTTGGATTGTTGGAAGTGGGTCAGCCTAAGACTGGAGAAACTGTAATGGTTTCAGCAGCTGCCGGTTCGGTAGGCCATATGGTGGGTCAAATAGCTAAGCTAAAGGAATGTAATGTTGTAGGCGTTTGTGGCACAGATGTTAAGTGTGAAAAGCTCAAATCAGATTTAGGATTTGATACTGCAATCAACTACAAAGAAGCAAATTTTCGTCAGACACTTAAAGAGTCCACGCCAAATGGTGTAGATGTCTACTTTGATAATACTGGCGGAATGATATTGGGTTCAGCTTTATTCCGCATGAATACAGGTGGACGTATTGCTTGCTGTGGTGTTGTGTCTCAATACGATACCAGTTCACCCGAACCTGGTCCTAAAGGTATCCCGGGGTTATTGGTAAATAAACGCATTCAAATGCAGGGTTTTATTGTGTTTGACTTTGCAAATGAGTATGAAACTGCCCGTACAGAAATAATTGGGTGGATAGATTCAGGGAAATTGAAAATTCTAACCGATGAAGTTAAAGGATTAGAAGCAGCTCCGGCAGCATTTGTTGACCTACTGGCAGGAGGGAATATAGGAACACGTATAGTCCGTTTAGACTCAGAATAAATTTTTTAAAGAATACTATTGTGATTAGTTAAAAGCGCTGAGAATTTCTTCATCAAACTGCTCCAACAAGTTCACGTTTCCAGAGGGGATGCCCCCAAACATGATCTCTGCTATGCCGGCCTCTTTGAATTCACCTAGGCGGTCAATGATGTAATCCCTAGATCCTGCCACTGTTCCAGGCCCTAAGCCTTTAACCGCTCTATCGATTAAGTTTTGATCGTCGGTGAGATAACAGGGCATTAATAAAGTTCTTCTGATTTCGTTTGGATCCCGACCGCATTCTTCACAATGCTTCTCTAGGATAGATGCTTTGTTTTGATAGTGCTCCAATGACATTCCCCCACCTGCCCATCCATCAAGGTTCATCACATCGCCGTAACGAGCAAGGGTTCTAAGTGTTCTTTTGGGTCCGGTTCCACCCACCATAATCGGAATAGGATCTTTGAAACTACCAGGAGAAAGTTGACCTTGTACAATTTGATAATACTCACCAGTGAAGTCAACGGGCTCGTTATTGTGTATTAGCTCACGAATTAACTGACAGGCTTCTTCAAATCTGTCTTGACGTACTTTCATCGATGGGAATTCCCAACCGTAGGCTTCGTGCTCTCTTTGATACCACCCCGCCCCTATGGCCAGCGTAAAACGACCTTCGCTCACGGTATCAATAGTCCCAGCAATTTTTGCTACATGCGCAGGATTTCGATAAGTATTGCCGAGGACTAAGTTGCCTAAACGAAGTTTTTTTGTCATCCCTGCAACAGTCGCAATTGCTGAAAGCCCTTCAAAAGCTGTCAGGGCTTCTTGTTCACTATCCGCACCCGGAGGAATGTAATGATCAGCAAACCAAACACTATCCCAATTGCCTGCTTCCATTGCCATTACCGAAGCGCTTATTTCTTCCCAGCTGGTTCGATAAACATTAACCTGAACTCCAAAATCCATATAGCTAAGATTAATAGTTAATCTACAAAAGTCAAAGTTGCTGTATCAATTTGTTAGTCTTCAGACAAATCTGTCTGTAGCCTGACGTAATTCCTATAATGGCTGTCTTCAGTACGCATTAATTCCCCAGGTGAACCCTGTTCGAGAATAATCCCATCTTCAAGAAAAATAATTTTGTCAGCATTGGCAATGGTTGATAAACGATGGGCAATGATAATAACTAAACGATCCTTGGAAGCTTCTTTTAATGCACTGACAAGGTACTGTTCAGTTTCAGGATCAAGCGCTGAGGTGGGTTCGTCTAAAATAAGAATTTTAGATTCTCTTAACAAACCTCTAGCAATAGCTATCCTTTGTTTTTGTCCGACCGAGAGTTTACTTACTGCAGATGAACCAAGCTTAGTTTCATAGCCTTCAGGTAGAGAGATTATAAAATCATGTATTCCAGCAATTTTGGCGACCCTTTCAACTTCAGCTTGTGAGGCTTCAGGTTTGCCAAAACAAATGTTGTCAAAAATACTTAAAGAGAAGAGTTGAGTTTCTTGAAACACATAAGTAATTTGGCTTCTTAGGCTTTCTATTTTTATATCGCGCACATCAACACCATCGATGAAAACTTCACCTTCTGTTGCCATGTGATATCTGGGCAGAAGATAGGCGAGACTTGTCTTGCCTGATCCTGTGGGCCCTACAAAAGCCAATATCTGGCCTATTTTGGCTTCAAAGGAAACATCTTTAAGCGCTCTACGGCCATCTGGGTATACCAACCCAGCACCCTTGATTTCAATATCTTCATTAATCGTGTCTATTCTTAAATGACCTAAATCTTCCTCAACTGGAAGATCCATAAGAGCAAAAACCCTTCTCATACCGGGAGCAAATCTTTGAAGATGAATCCAAAGTGTGGCAAAAGAAATTGCGGGTCCTGCCATCCACCCAAAATAGAACATTAAAGAACCATAATTACCCGGAGTAAGATCTCCATCTATAACTTTAGAAACTACTACCCAGAAGGCGATTGTTAAGATTAAGACTCCCGCCAAACCTTGCGCATTAGCCAAAAGAATTTCAACAAATACTGTAAAGCGAAACCGTTTGAAAGATTCTTTACTGTCAGCTCCAAACCTCTCTCTTTCCTTATCGTCTCCTCCTAAACTTTGGACAGCCAGAATATTATCCATTCCCTCTTCAATCGTACTTGTTGTTACAGATCCTGAAAGTCTACTTTTTTCTTGTACTTTTCTCATTGCTGAAGAGAAAGGTCCTGTGATTAGAATATAAATTGGAAAAATAGCCGCTGCGCACCAAATGACTTCTGGAACATGAGGAAAGGCACTTATCATAGTAGCCATAGCCACTATAAATAATATTGTAGATAAAGTCGGTCTATTAATTATTTCGTAAAACATTTGATTGATAGAAGGAGTGTCATACATGACTCTATAAATAGCATCGCCAATCCTCTGATCTTCTAAAGTTGTGATTGGAAGCGACTGAATTCGATTAAATAACTTAGCTCTAATTAAGTGATTGACAGACTGAGTTAAACGAGAATTCATCTTATATTCGTAGTACCCAGTAATCCCGCCAGAAAAACTAAAGCCGCCATGAGTCCAGTTGTCTTGCTGGGTAGCGGTATCATTGCCCTGCTGCATATCAGCCTCAGAAGTGTCCCTTTGTTCATTTGAATAAGCACCAAAAAAAATTACAAGTAAGAAAGAAGAAGCCGTTAACCAAATTAAAATCTCAATAGCTGACATATCCTGCATTAAATCCAAAATGGGGTGCATGTATGCGGGGAAACCTAGATAACCACTTGAGCCATCAATAGGGTTGCCCAAAACCACATGATCTATCATGATTTGTAAAGTCCAAGGGAGAACTAGAACAGGAAACATTAATGAAAGCAGAGTCAAACTCCATTTAATGAAAAAACGCCACTTGAAAAACCTTACAAATGACCAAGATCTAGCAATAATACGTAAGGTCTCAATAAAACCCATGTGAGGAAGATTTTCATACTCAATGGTAAGATCGCGAATAGAATTTTTATTGGTTTCTTCCACTTCTGCTTTTGCGTTTACATTAGTACTCATTCCGTTTCTTCCCCAGATTCCTTGCCGCTTAGATTAGATTCCGCGTCAACAAAAGACTTGTACCTACCGTTTTCAGTTCTCATGAGTTCTTCATGAGTACCATTTTCTATAATTACTCCATTATCTAAATATAAGATGTTGTCAGCTCTCCTTATTGTGGAAATACGATGTGTGATCAAAAAGATAACTCGATCCCTTCCCCACATTGATAAATTTCTCATGACTTGTTGTTCAGTGACTGCATCCAAAGCGGCCGTTGGCTCATCCAAGATGAGTATGGGAGTGTTTCTTACCACCGCCCTTGCTATGGAGAGTCTTTGTCTCTGGCCCGTTGATAGCTTTCCTCCTCTATCACTTAAAACAGTATCTAAACCTTGAGGAAGGTTATGTACATACTCATCCATGCAAGCTATTTCAATAGCCTGATTAATCGTTGAATCATCAGCTTCAGGGGCGACATACCTAATGTTGTCTCTTACACTTAGAGAAAATAGAACATTTTCTTGAAGTGCAATTGCTATTTTTTCTCTTAAAGAAGCAATCTGAAATTTACTTAAAAGAGTGTCATCAATCTTTATTGACCCCGAAGAAGGCTCATACAGACGGAGTAACAAAGACATCAGTGTTGTCTTACCTGAACCAGTAGGACCAATAATGGCAGTGATGGTGCCAGGTTTAGCTGCGAAACTTACTCCCTCGAGTACTGGAACTCCTGATTCATATTCAAAATTGATATTCTCAAAACTGACCTCCTTTTCAGGTTTTATAAATGGTTCTGCATCAGGCTCATCTTCAATATCAGGCTCAATATCCAGAATATCGAATACCCTACTTAAACCCATGGCCATATCTTGTGCTGTTAACCAAAGGCGCATAAAAAGCCTCACATTATTGGATGTAGTATGAAATTGAGTTCTAGCCCATTGGAAGGCTCCTAAATTCCAGATTACCCAACTAACAGCCATTAAAGCTATCAATTCATTCGCGTAGGTTTCATTTCCTTGATTTGCGCTATAACCCATAAAAAATTCACCCGAAAGCAGAAATATTGATGCGATGACAAACATTATTATCATTAGAAGTGCAACCAATCTGCGAGATTGGAAGGCTGCATTCATAGCAATGACAGAGTCTCTTTCCATACCTTCCTGAATACGGTCTCCAGCATCATATGCCTTGATAAGTTTAAGGGCAGCAAAAGATTCTTGGATTCTAGATGTGAGATCTGAAGTGGTAGCCCTATATACAAGACTTCTTATTCTCATCCTTGGCATGGCCCATCTTGCCCAAAAGATTGTTGGAATAACCAATGACAACGCTATAGCTCCCATTGTAGGACTGAGAAAGGAAAGTAAGAAAAGAGCATAAACGTAATACCAAAGACTTAATGAAAGCTCTACCAAACGTCCTATAACGGCATTAACTTGTGCACTGTCTGCATAAATTCTAAAAATTGAATCGCCTGTCCTATGTCCACTGTGATAAGAGAGAGGTAATTGATGCCATCTTCTAACAAGAGCAATTCGCATGTTTTGATTAATTTGCTGCATGATCCAGACCGTGTAATAAGGAACTATCATCCCTATTGGGAGGTTGAAAGCCCACAGTGCCAAAGAGAGGTAGACCCAGGACCACTTAAGATCATGTCGTTGTTCTACGGTTAAAGATTCAGTATTTTCAGCTCCCATTTCGGGAGCTCCAAACCATAAAGAAGAAGCAACCTCTTGCTGAAGAGGTTCAGACTGCAATAAAGACATGCTTAGAAGATCAGCTATTATTATTCCTAGCGGTAAAGTGACTAGACCTTGGACGGCTGCCAGTAAGTACAGATAAGTTAAATGAGAATGTAGTCTATAACGAGTTACAAGCCTTCCAGATTCAAACCTGAACTGAACTACCCACCCTAATCCACAAGATAGAGTAAGCAGAATCCCATAAATGATTGGTCCAGTACCGTCCAAAACTAAAATACACAGCAACAGAGTGAAGAAAGTGCACAATGCTAAGAAAATCGCTACAGCTGATTGCTTTACTCCACTTAATTTTCCTAATGCTAAGAGCCACATGCTTAAGACCATAGAAGCAACAAATAGGTAAAGAATGCTTTCAGCAGTTCCGAACTCAATATTTATAAGACCCAATGATGGTCCTAATATAGCAATAGCAGTAGCCAAAACCGGTGCGTAAATTAGCCCGTAACCCCCACCAGCTAAAGGATCAGCTACTTCTTGGCTGGTTCCATGACTTCTGGTATACCACCGGCCCAAAAAATAAGGTCTAACAAAAGGCCAGGACCTAAAAAGAAGGACGATTACCTCACGAAGACCATGAATATCTTCATCAACTGTCTTATTTTTCTCCGAAGGTATTTCCCCGTCAGTCAAAAAAGGTAGAGCAACAGCCCGTTTAAAGTCTTTAGGATCTAGTTCTGATTTAGGTATGCGGTCACTTAGAAACCACATGCCGACAGGTATAACAATTGCGATGATCATCATCCCTAAGGAGACGACGGCAAACGCGTTCATAAGATTTCTTCTCTTTTTTCTTCTTCTTGTTTTTCCCAAGTCTCGTACATTTGGAAATAACTTCCTTTCTTCTTAATCAACTCTTCATGCGAACCCATTTCTACTATCTTTTGTTCATCTACTACAACTATTACATCTGCTCTTCTCGTGGTTGCTAATCTATGTGCAATTATTATTGCTGTCCTGCCTTGTAGTAATTTATCAAGAGCCTTTTCTATCTTAGCTTCATTCTGTTGATCAATATTTGAGGTAGCTTCATCAAGTATTAAAACTCGTGGTTTACTTAGAAAGGCTCGGGCTAGTGCTAATAACTGTCTTTCACCTGAAGATAGAGACGATCCTCTTTCATGGCAATGTGTTTCTAGTCCTTCAGGAAGTCTTTTGATCATGTCTTCAATACCGACAGCTTTACAGGCTTCTACAACTTCCTCATCTGTGGCATCAGGTCTTGCAAACAATATATTTTCTTTTATGGTTCCGTGAAATAAGAAAGGCTCTTGAGGAACTATTCCAAGCTGTCTATGAAGAGACTGAAGAGAAATATCTTTTAGATTAATGTTATCAAGAGTTATAGAGCCACTAGTAGGGTCATAGAATCTACACATTAGTTTTGCAATTGTTGATTTGCCTGCTCCAGTAGGACCCACAAAAGAGATAGTTTTCCCTGCTTCTACATGCAGGGAAATATTTTTTAGGACCGTAAGATCTTTTTCGTAAGAAAAACTTACATCATTAAATCTTATATCGCCTTTTAAATCCTCAAGATTGAAAGCATTCTCAGACTCTTTAACACTGGGTTCTGTACCTAATAAGTCTGCAAGTTTTTTAACTGCAGCGTTTCCAGATTGGAATTCATTGTAAAGCCCAGAAAGTTCATTAATGGGAATGAAGAACCTTCCCACTAATACATTGAAAGCAACTAAGCTACCTACAGTAAAAGTCCCCTCTGGGCTCAGAGAAGGATTAACTTCCTTAAGGATAAAAAAACCAGCAGTAAAAATTAATAAAGATGTACCCGTTGTTATAAATTGCGTTCCAGAACGATAAGCAGCTTGAATTTTTGAAGTGTAATTGTTGGCATCTCGATAATCTCCGACAATATTTCTGTGGTTAATAACATTGTGTTTCATTCGGTTAAAAGAGATCACCAAACGCATTCCAGATAAACTTTCTTGAAGATCAGCCAACACATCTGCAATTCTATTTCTGACAACTTCGTATCCTCTTTCAGAAGTTCTGCTAAACCAAAGGGTAAAACCAAACATTACCGGTGCAGAAAACACAAGCAGTATTAGCGTCAATTGAAGATTAAAAGAAAAAAGTAGAATTAAAATGAAAAATAAAGCCAGTAATTGAGCAACCAAATTAACCAAGCCTGTTTGTAATAAATTGGAAAGAGCTTCAATATCACTGGTCATTCTAGTTAATAGTCGACCTGCTTTCTCTTCAGTAAAAAAATCTACTGAGAGTCTCTGCAAATGACTAAATACCCTGACTCTTAAATCGTACATCAGTAATTGACCTAAACGTCCTAAAAACCGAATCCTAATTCCACTTATGATTACAGCTAAGAATAGACTTCCTACCCAAACCATTGCTACGGTCATTAAGACCGAGAAATCTTTAGGGACAATTGCTTTATCAATGGCAACCTGAACCAGGTATGGTCCCACCAACAAGAGCATTTCTGTCATGGCAACTAAAACTAGTGCAAAGATAAATCTAAATTTATAAGGCGCAAGAAAACTCCACAAAGTAAAAGTTTTAGAAGAAGGACTTTTATGCGAAAACGTTATTTCAATATCTGAGAAATCAGGTTCTTTTTCTATCAAAGCATTAGTTTTATCAAGCATTTCTGGGGGTATTCCAGCAAAAGGTAGGCTAGCTTCTTTACTCATCAAAACCTCCTTTAAATGTATCATCAGGAGAACCTTGGACAAGCATTTCACTTATCCTTTTTCTGTACTCTTCATCAGTCTCTTCTTCCCCTTGCTCTTCTTCTACAATTTCTTTAGTTGATTGTTGGGAAAGAATTTCTGAATACCTTGGTTCGTCTCTTAATAACTCTTCATGAGTTCCTGAAGCAATAATCTCACCTTCGTCTAAGACCAATATTCTGTCAGCTAAATTTATGGTTGAGAGCCTGTGTGCAATTAATATAGTTGTTCTTTTATTTAAGAGCTTGAGTAAAGATTTATGTATTTTGGCTTCAATTTTGACATCAATTGCGCTGGTTGCATCATCAAGGATGAGTATAGAAGGATCAACTATTAAAGCCCTTGCTATTCCCAGTCGTTGTCTTTGTCCACCTGATAAAGTGTAGCCTCTCTCTCCAACTATGGTGTCATAGCCATCCGAAGTCTGTTCAATAAAATCATGAGCTTCTGCTGCCTTAGCTGCTTGAATAATTTCTTCCATCGAAGCATCAGGTCTTCCATAAGCTATGTTGTCTCTAATGCTAACTGAAAACAGGAAAGGTTCATCTAGGACTTGTGTTACATGGTAATGTAGATTTCTGACACCCATATCTTGAACATTGACTCCATCAACAGAAATACTCCCTTTATCCACATCATAAAATCTTGAGAGCAATCTGATGATAGTCGACTTTCCTGACCCGGTTTGCCCAACAATGGCCACTGTTTCGTTAGGTTCCACCTCAAAACTCAATCCTTTTAGAATAGGTTCTTCGGCGTAGGCAAAGTGGACATTCTTAAAGGAGACTTTCCCTTTTAACTTCTCGACTTCAACTTTACTTTCTTTGTCCCTAATTTCTGAGGTTTCATCAAGTATTTCGAAGATTCTTCCAGCAGATGCTTTAGCCCTTTGCTCAAGCATAAGCATCCAACCCAGAAATCTAAAAGGCATTTGAATCATCATTAAATACATCGTAAAAGCGACTAAAGAACCCAAAGCAATCTCCCCTTCAATAACTAGCCAGCCACCATATACCCACACTAAAACCGAACCTAAGACAGAAAGGTTCTCTATTAATGGATTGTAAAAAGCTGAAACATCTACAGATCTCACTTGTACCCATTGAAGTTTTTTAGCGGCTCGAGCTAGTAAATTAACTTGCATCATTTCCTGAGCAAAAGACTTTACTATTCTTTGACCATTAACATTTTCATCCACTATTACAGCGACGTCGGCTTGCCTTGCCTGAGTTAGCCAAGACAGAGGGAAGGTTAATCTTCGTAATTTAACGCTTAGGAAAAAAACTAAGGGAATAGCAATCATGGAAGCCAAAGCTAATGTTAAATGCACTGAGAGCATATAAATAGCAGCAAAAGCAAAGCTTAAGAGACTTGTTAATAACATTGGAGCAATCATCAAAAACATCTGAATTGTCTTGATGTCGCTATTAGCTCTGGATATTAGTTGGCCAGTTTGGGTTTTATCAAAAAAGGAAAAAGATAGGGTAAAAAGATGATTGTATACAACAGATCTTAGATCCGCTTCCAGTTGATTTGAAACCCTCCCAAGTTGATATGAACCTACTGCGGCCCCAATAAATCTAACAAAACTTATAATAAAAATTACGGTAACTAAGAATATAAAGTTATTTGTATCTCCCGTTAATAAGGCAGGTTCAATTGAATCAACTAGTTTTCCGATTAAAGCCGGAACTGATACTCCCAACATCATTGTTGTAATCATGAGTGTAATACCCATACTGAAAGACCATTTATTTGCTAATAAAATGGGTAAGACTCTGCGGAACCAATTCTTAGATTTGTCTTGGTCAATCTTTGCCTTAGGATCTTCGAATCTAGGCTTTACATTAACGGGTTCGAGGCTCGCCTCGAAATTGATTATCTCTTTATCATCTAAAGATGGGTTTAGCATGAGAAACTGTCCTTAGTTCCTCCAAATTTCTTGATCGTTGGCATGATATTTATTCATGTCACCTGGAGTGCCAACAACTGCAATAACTTGTCCTTTTAAATTAGAAATCTGATATTTTTTTCCCTCTACAACCAAAGGTTCGAAGGAAGTTTTTTTTACAAAACTAGTAATGTACTTATAAGCCTGCCTTTCATTCATACTGCCTTTAACTTTGGTTATATCAACACCTTTAACCTTTCCTTTATTATTTATGTAATAATCGAATGTAATTAGACTTTTACCTTTTTTAGCCCCTTCAGGCATCTTAAAGACTCTTGATACATGAGAAGGCGAACAAAAGAGGATTTTACAAACTGCTGCATCGCCAGATTTTTCTGATGGCCAGTCTTTTAACGCGCATGAGTTATCTGAACAATTAAGACACGTTGAATGGTACTGACTTCTAAATTTTTTAAGGTTCTTTACGACTTCTCTATCCAGCTGTTTATCTATGGAACAAAATGATTCAGATCCAAAAACAAGCCCCGAACCAGTTAAAAATAAAACCAGTAAAAAAACTTTATTCCTCATAATAATTACCTTACCTGCATTCGTAAAAGAGTCAAATTTACTCAGTAAGATATATCTGGGTTTTACCGTATTTAATTTCTAAACTAAGACGATCTGATTTCTTCAAATTTTGAACAACCAAAGAATATGAAGTATTGATCATGCTCTCTATCTCTTCTTGGGGTACTTCTCCATTTAATATCACTGTATTCCAGTGTTCTTTATTCATGTGGTAACCCGGAATAACAGATTCAAATATATCTCGCATAACCATGGCTTCTTCAGGTCTGCATTTAAGATTGATGTGCCCTACTCCCTCTTTATACCTTAAGAAACCGAACATTTTATTTTTGATTTTAAAAACTGGTGTCTCTGGTCTAAAAGGGAAAACTTCTATGGCCTCGGGAAGAGACAGAAAGTAAGACCTTGCTTGTTCACCATTCATTTGATCTGGCGGAGAGGGAGGGATTCGAACCCTCGAAGGATTTTAGTCCTTACTCCCTTAGCAGGGGAGCGCTTTCAACCACTCAGCCACCTCTCC
>CAZTLP010000007.1:0-10728 GCA_964614345.1 uncultured Gammaproteobacteria bacterium
TGTGCTTTAAAGCCAGCAATTACTAGTAATTTTAATTCATATTAGGGGGAGAAGATGAAATTGAAATTCCTTATTAACTTAGCCTTAATCTCTATTTTCGGGTTTACTTCATTGGTACTAACTGCAGCAGATGAAGATGAAGAAGAAGATAGAAGTAGAGGCGGCATCGAAGAAATAACAGTAACCGCTGAAAAGCGTACTTCCACTGTATCTGATACTTCTATGTCTATTACTGCTTTTGATTCAAGTCTGATTGAAGACCTTGGTTTACAAGGTGCGAATGACTTGATGGATCAATTGCCTGCTACAACGCGTGACCCTTATGACGTAAGGATCCGTGGTGTTGGAAGAAACTTTAGAGCGTTGGGTGGTGACCCAGGAGTTGCAACTTACTATAACGGTGTTTACTCACCAGACTTTGGAATTGCAGCGTCTGAGAACTACTACTATGACGTAGAACGTATTGAGGTACTTCGTGGTCCTCAAGGCACTCTGTATGGTAGAAACTCTATTGGTGGTGCTATCAATTACATAACTAAAAAACCTAGTTTTGAAAACGGAGCTGAGGTTAGGGTATTGGCTGGTGATTACAGCAACATTCAGTATTACGGGATGGTAACTGGGCCTGTAACAGATAAGTTAGCGTTCAGAGCCACTACGGCAAAAATGGATAGAGATGGCACGCAAAAGAATGTAGCTGGTGGTCGTGATTTAAGAAGTTTAGATGATTACAACTCAGTTCTTACTCTTCTTTATGTCCCAAATGATGATGTGGAGTTCCAAATAAGGGCTAACGATCGTCTAGTTGATAACATTATTCCTTCTCGAGTTCTTTTAGATTCAGGAGCTGGTCCACTAAGAGGAACTCAAGATACTACTAATATGGTTCGAGGCTTGAGAAGGGCTACAGCAACAACTCCAGGTGCTATTCAATTCACTAACCCCAATACTGGTGAAGTTGGCTATGGTGCCCCCTTAAGAGCCGGTGTTGATAATGCCTCCTGGCCTGGTAGGTGGAATTCTTATTATGGATCTTCTCTACCTACCTTAAACACTTTTAACGTTGCAGTTAATGATGATGAAAACTGTTGGGACTTCCCCTACATAGATGGCTGTCAATCAAATCATCAATATTTTGAACATGATGGTGTACAAGCCCATGCGACTTGGCAATTAAACGATACAACAGAAATTAAGTACATTTATGGCTTTGTTGATTTTAATTACACATTCAACATTGACTTAGATGGCACAGATGTGTCTTGGGATCAATATGGAATTACTGTTTTAGAAGACGTTCATATGAAAACACATGAGATAACAATCAATTGGCAGATTGGTGAGGATGTTCTGATGACTTCTGGTTATTTCTATATGGATGAGAACAGGAAACAAAATTACAGTATTCGTAACAACATTGCAGCTATTAAAAATCCTGCTAGTTACGGTGCTTACGATGTCCCACAAGCTTTCTTGGGAGGAGTTTCTACTTCGGCCTTATTAGGAGCTATAAATACTTGTACAACCCCTCAAACTGGTTGGATAGGTTCGGGACCTGATTACGAAACAATTTCCTGTCGATGGGGTGGAGATGCACTTGGAAGAGTGTATAACCATCAAAATGATGTACAAAATGATGCAACAGCTTTTTACACACAAGGAACTTGGACTATCAATGATGAATTCGCACTTGTGGTTGGAGCAAGGTATGCTGAGGATGAAAAAGAATGGTTGGAAGTAAGAGGAGGTTATTCAGAATTATTCATTAACTTCTCTGGTGGCTGGGATTCAGTGATGGCCTTACAAGCAGGACAAGTTGGTCCTTATTATGAACTGTTAGGCTATGCTCCTTGGTCTGGAGCAGTACCTGAATTAACTCCTTTGGCTTATGCTAACCTCATAATGGGTAACGCTGTTTATACTGGAGATCCCAATAATCCAATTGCCCCTGTTTGTCCTTTAGATCAACAAGCAACTTGTGATACACCTATGAGGTTAATGCAGGGTTGGCCTTTCGGTTATACATCTAGAATTCCAGGAGAAGATAAATGGAGTGATACTAATTACAGAGTTAACTTAGATTGGACACCTAATAGTGACCAACTAATTTATTTTGGTATTACTACTGGATATCGTTCAGGTGGTGTAGCTTTAGGTTATGCAGGTGCTAGAGACGACCAAAGAGACGAATTTGGCATACCCACAGGCGCTGGTTTAGAAGCTATTTCTTATGATAAAGAGACTGTAGAGTCTGTAGAGCTTGGTTATAAGGGTATTCATATGGATGATAAACTCCAGTTGTTTGCTTCAGTCTATCATTATGATTACGATGGATATCAAGATGTTATTACTCAATATGACCCTCTAAGAGGTGAAACAGCTGAATATGCTTCTAACGCAAATGGTATCACCAACGAAGGGTTTGAGATGGAGTTTGTTTACCAAGCTACTGACAGGCTAGCTTTATCAGGAAACATGAGTTATACCGAAACTAAGTACGGAGATGACTATTGGGTTATGACCACAGATGATCCAATGAATCCTCCACAAATCTTTGGTACTTTCACTCAAGGCGTAGTAGGTAATGCCGGAACTGGAGCAGATACCAATGGTGATGGAGTTATAGACGCCACTGATTTCCCTTATGCTACAAACGTTAAAGGTAACTCCTTAAAAGGTATTCCAAAAGAAAAATTCACCTTAAGGGCTACTTATGAATACGAAAGCAGATGGGGCCCTGTATGGATCTGGTTAAACCACTCTTACACAGGTGATTTTTCAGCTTCAGGTATCGAAAGAGCTTTGGATAGAGTTCCTTCTAGAGAGACTACAAACATCAGTTTCTCTTGGTGGAGTGACGATTACAAAACTGCAGTTAGAATGGCTGTAAATAATATTATGGACAACGATATGGTCTATAGTATTAGTACAACTACTTCTGGAGATAACTACAGTAAGTATGGTGGTGCTCTTTCACCAAGGACTATGTACGTAGATGTACGTTATAGGTTCTAAGTAATAAAAAATAGAAAAATAGGCTGGATTCTTCCAGCCTATTTTTTTTGTGTCATTTGCGTATACTAAAAAGACATGAAACCTTTATCAATAGCAGCTATTCAGTTAAATCTAGCCCGAAAAGACAATTACTCTTTGTTAGAAACTAAAGCAAGAGAAGCGGTATATAGATTTCCATGGCTTGAAATGCTGGTATTTAGTGAACTAGCTGTTGGTGGAGCTGGTGCCAGCAATGCAACTTTTTTCCTTTGCGAGCATCTAGATAGACTGAAAGACTTAGCTAAAGAATTAGATGTTTGGTTAATTCCTGGCTCTTTTTATGAAGAAACTGAAGAAGGCACTTTCAATACTGCGCCGGTTATAGATAACAAAGGCAATTTAGTAACAAAGTGCAGAAAACTCTATCCTTTTTTACCTTATGAAACTGGTGTGGCGGCTGGAGATGAAGTTTGTGTTTTTGAAATCCCTGGATCAGGAAAGGTAGGTATCCATATTTGCTACGACTTATGGTTTCCTGAAACCAGTAGAGCGCTGGCATTAAAAGGAGCAGAAGTTATCCTTCACCCAAGCCTGACAGATACTTGCGATAGAGATGTGGAAAGGGCTATGGTTAAGGCTACAGCAGCTCAACAGCAGTGTTATTACATAGATGTGAATGCAGGTGGCCAACAAGGTGTTGGACTTTCTTTAATTGCTGGACCTGATGGCGAGATTCTTCACGATGCCCTTGAAGGAGAGGAATTCATGCTAGTCGAAGTAGATTTCGATAGGGTAAGAAGATGCAGAAAGAGAGGGCTCAGAGGGTTGGGGCAACCAATCAAAAGTTATAGAGATGATCCTAAACAGCACCTATCCGAAGTGTCAGATCCAGGTTATTTAAAAGAATTAGGTGATTTAGAGGTACCTAAAAAAGAAAAAACTCCATAATCTTTGCCCAAGTTAATATACTGTCTTTACAAAGGAGGTAGAGGTGAAGAAATTTTTTTACTTATTTTTTCTTTTGAGTTTGTTGGTTACTCAAGTTTATGCAGATAAATCTGATTTACCAAGAGGACCATTAGGAAAACCAGACCTTAATGGTGTTTGGCAAGTTCTTAACTCAGCTAATTACAATTTAGAAGCTCATTCAGCCAGCGCTGCTCTAGCTATGATTGAGGGGCCCGTTGTACCCATTCCACATCCAAGTGTGGTCAGATTGGGTGCAGTAGGTTCTGTTCCCGCCGGGCTAGGGGTAGTTGAAGGCGGAACTATTCCGTATAAGAAATGGGCTTTAAAACAAAGAGATAAAAATAAAAAAAACTGGCTGGATAATGACCCTGAAATTAAGTGCTATTTGCCTGGTGTGCCGAGAGCCACCTATATGCACCTTCCTTTTCAGATTTTTCATAGTGAGAAAGCAATATTTTTTGCCTATGAGTATGCAGGGGCGGTAAGGAATATTTATCTACAAGATCCAGGTCCAGCTCCTGTTGATTCTTGGATGGGTCAATCTTGGGGGTATTGGGAAGGCGATACTTTTGTGATTGAAGCCTCTGGCTTTAACGGACAAACTTGGTTGGATAGATCTGGCAATTTCCATAGTGAAGAGCTTAAAGTTACAGAAAGATACACACTAATGAACGCCCATACCATGAACTACGAAGCGACAATAGAAGATGAAAAGGTTTTCACCAGACCCTGGAAAATTAGTATGACCCTGTATAAAAGAGTAGGTAAAGATTCCCAATTACAACAATTTAAATGCGTAGAGTTTGTAGAAGAGCTTTTATATGGACAATGGCGTGGTAATTAGGAAAGTTATCTAAGGTAATCAATTGAAATATCTATTTACCATTTTTCTAATTTTTTCTGGTTTTATATTCTCTGAATCAAGAAACCCTTATGTGACCTGGTATGGCGATCCTGATTTACAAGGAATCTGGACAAATGCTACTTTAACTACACTGGAAAGACCTCGTCACTTCAAAAATCTGGAAGTAAGCGCTGAAGAAGCAGAATTAGCTGCTAAAAGAGCGGCTGCAGAAAGCTTTGCTTACGACAATGAATATAAACAAGGAGAAACTCCTAGAACGGGTACAGACGTAGGAGGTTACAACACGGCTTGGATGGATCCAGGGGGCGAGTTATTACAATTATTTGGAAAATATCGAACATCAATTATTGCTTTTCCAAAAAATGGAAAATTACCTTGGGATAGAAATAAAGCAGATAAGTTTTTTCAAAAAATGAGAAAGGACAGATCTAGAAGAAAAGATCATCCTGAATTAAGGGGCGTGGGTGAAAGATGTGTGGTGGGATTCGGTTCCAGTGGAGGCCCTCCTATGATGAATGTTTTGTATAACAATCATTACCAAATAGTACAATCACCAGGTTACGTTATGATCATGGCTGAGATGGTTCATGATGCTCGAATTATCAGATTGGGAGGGACGCATCCCCCAAAAAACGTAACCCCATGGCTTGGTGACTCCATAGGTCATTGGGAAGGCACTACTTTGGTAGTGGAAACTAAAAATTTTAATCCGCAACATACTTTCAGAGGGGCGCTAAGACACTTTTTTGCTATTTCACCAAAGGCCACAATTACTGAAAGATTTACTAGAATTTCTAAAGATCAAATTCTTTATAGATTTTATGTAGATGATCCTGATATTTACAGTCAAGTATGGGCAGGGGAAATGCCTTTAAGGGCCATTGATGAAAAAATTTATGAATATGCATGCCATGAAGGTAATTATTCAATGGCGAATATCTTAGCTGGGGCAAGAGAAGAGGAGAAAAGAAGGTGAAAGTTTTAACTAAAATTTTATTGTGTTCTTTAATTTCTAGCTTCACTTGTCTTTCTGCCGAAGAAGATATGAAAACTTGGTTTGGAGACCCTGATTTGCAAGGTGTATGGACTAATGCCAGTCTCACCACACTAGAAAGACCAGATGAGTATGAAAGTCTAATAGTTACAAAAGAAGAAGCTAATAGGGCAGCTACTTCTGCTGCTGAATTCACTGATGTGATAGATAATCCTTATGAAGAAGGGGAAACTCCTAAAGCCGGAGAAAATGTTGGAGGTTACAACACTGCTTGGATGGATCCGGGAACAAATTTATTTAAGTTAAATGGAGAGTATAGAAGCTCAATTATTATTTACCCTGAAAACGGAAAACTTCCGAGGAAGTGGGTTAGGTGGGGCATAGAAGCTCCAAATATCTACCGTATGTTTACACAAGCAAATCATCCTGAAGAGAGAAGTTTAGGGGAGAGATGCATAGTCGGTTTTGGTTCCAGCGGAGGCCCTCCAATGTTGAACGTTTTATACAATAATCATTATCAAATCGTTCAATCACCAGGGTATGTGATGATTCTAGTTGAAATGAATCATGATGCCCGAATAATACGTTTAAAAGATAGTCATCTTCCTGATCACATAAAACCTTGGCTAGGTGATTCTGTTGGTCATTGGGAGGGAAATACTTTAGTGGTTAAAACTAAAAATCATCATTTACAACAACGTTTCAGAGCTGCAATACGCCATCAAATTCTTATAACTGAGAACGCTGAAGTGACTGAAAGGTTTACTAGGACTTCTGAAGATGAGATTCTTTATGAGTTCACTGTTAACGATGATGTTGCTTATAGAGATGTTTGGAAAGGTGAAATGCCTTTAAGAAAGGCTGAAGGTAAAATATATGAATATGCTTGTCACGAAGGTAATTATGCGATGGCAAATATTTTAGCTGGTGCTAGAGAAGAGGAAAGGAGAAATCAATGAAAATAAGTCTTAAAAGTGTCTTGTGTTTAAGTTTTGCAATGTTGTGTTTTCAGATAAATGGTCACCATGCATTTACTGCTGAATTTGATCCTAATGCTCCTATTAACATCACTGGAAAAGTGGTGAAGGTGGAGTGGATAAACCCTCATGCCTGGGTGCATGTTGAAGTAGAAGGTGAGAACGGAAAGACTATTTGGATGGTTGAAGGCGGGACTCCTAATACTCTCATTAGAAATGGGATTACAAAAAAAACTTTAGTACCTGGCACAGTGATAGTAGTTAGGGGATATCAGAGTAAAGGAGGCTTATGCCTACCTAGATGTATTGCTAATGGTAGGGATGTAACCTTTCCAGACGGAAGTAAAGTATTTATGGGCTCTTCTGGTACTGGTGCCCCAAGAGATGGAGCTGATCCAAGGGAACCCAAAAGAAAATAATTCCCTTATTGTTTAGGACTTAGAAGTGAAAAAAAGCTGCTTACTCGTTTTAGCTGTAACTTTTTCATTTCATTTACTGTCTTCCGAGGAAGACTCTGAAGTTCATGATCTTATGGCTTATGTTTTAGACCCAGCTGCAGAAGCAATTTGGGATTCAGCTGGTTTTGTTATTACCGAAGAAGGTGAAACCAACTTAGCTCCGACAAATCAAGAAGGGTGGGATAAAGTCAAACATGGTGCGAAAGTTATTTCTGAAAGCTCTTACCTACTTTCTATGCCCGAACGAGCGGTCGATCAGGCTCAGTGGGTTGCTTTATCAATGGCATTAAAAGGAATGGGAGAAAAAGCTTTTAAGGCTGCTGAAAATGAAGACTCTGAAGCTCTTTTTGAAATAGGAGCTGAGCTATATCAACTTTGTGTAGCCTGCCATCAAATTTATTGGATTAAAGAGAATTAATACAAAACGGACATTTAATTTTTAGAAATGCTTGAGATTGCTATTTGGCTATCGGAGACAAAGTGGAGCATCGCTTTGCATGAATCTCTTTATATGTACCCTTGGATAGAATCGGCACATGTTCTATCGATATGTTTTTTTATAGGAATACTTTTATTTGTAGACCTTCGGTTGATGGGGGCCGCATTTACTAAATTACCCATTTCTGAAATGAACAAGAAGTTATTACCCTGGTCTCTATTTGGTTTTGGTTTAATGACGCTGACAGGTTTTCTGCTTTTCTACGCTATTCCAATAAGGAGCTATCAAAATATATTTTTTAGATTCAAAGTAATTTTAATTCTATTTGCCGGTCTTAATGCTTTTTTATTTCATAGACAGATGAAGTTAGAAGGCATGAAATGGGATGAAGGAAAGAGTATTCCCAAAAGTGTACATATTAAAGCAGTAGCTTCTTTAGTTCTTTGGTCAGGAGTCATTATTTCAGGAAGGATGATTGCGTACAATTGGTTCGACTGCGACAGACAACCTCAGCCTGAGTGGGTTAATTGGGCAGCTGGTTGTGTTATGGATCTGAATCAGATGGGAGGTCTTGATGGAATCTGAAAGACTTTTCAATTTTTTTGATCAGTTAGAACAATCTTTTATCGGAGAAGCTATCAGGAATTCAATTTGGATGTTTCCTGTAATAGAAGCATTTCATTTGATAGGTTTGGCAATCTTAGGAGGGTCAATTTTAGTTGGTGATTTAAGGCTTTTAGGCTTATTGCTTTCTTCTAAACCAATTAATTATGTAATCAGTCAAACGACTTTAATTCTTAAGTTAGGCTTACTTATATTAGTTTCAACAGGCATACCACTCTTCCTTAGTGAAGCAATTAAATGTTATTACAGTAGGGCTTTTTGGATAAAGATGAGCGCACTGATGATTGGCTTAGTGTTTTTATTTTGTATCCGAAACCCTGTGGGCTTATCAACAGTTGAAGGAAATGCCAAAGTAAAACTAATAGGTTTTATATCTATATCCATATGGGCAATTGTTGCAGGATCGGGACGTTGGATCGGTTTTTCGTAGAAAGAAATGAGTAGTAAATCAGAGGGTCTAAGTCTCAAAGTAAAATTGGGTTATGGGATAGGAGATATTGCAATATGCCTTTATTGGAGTGGAGTCGGCCTTTATCTTCTTTATTTCTATACGGATGTCGTAGGAATCTCTCCTGAGTTAGCAGGTCTTATTTATGCTATAGGCATGATCTGGGATGCTTTGACGGATCCTTACATGGGTTTTATTGCTGAGAGAACTAGATCTAGATGGGGTGTTTATCGGCCTTACCTATTGTTTGGAAATATTCCCTTAGCTCTTTCTTTTATTCTCCTTCTATGGGTTCCGCCTTTTGAAGGAACCCTCCTTTTTGTATTTCTATTGTTTGCTAATTTATTGCACAGGACTTGTTTCACCATTGTGAGTGTTCCTTTCTCTTCTTTAACGCCAAGAATTACTGAAGATAGTGAACAAAGAACTAACCTAACTGGTTTTCGTATGATGGGAGCCCAGACCGGGACTAATTTAATGGCAGCTTTTGCCTTTCCTATTATCTTTTGGGCTGGCATGGGGGATGAGGCTAAGGGGTTTATATTCATGGCAATGATTGCTGGAATATCAGCTCTCTTAATCCACAGTATTACTTTTTATACGGTAAAAGAGCCTCAACATGACCAAGGAATAGAGAGAGTTGGAGAGAGCTTTCTTGAAATTGCAAAATCAATCGGAAAGAACAAACCCTTTTGGTTAGTTTTTTCTGCAACCTTATTAGTGGGTGTAACAACAATCTTTTTTGGCAATAATCTTGTTTATTATTCAAAGTACGCCTTAGGCTTACATGAACATCAGGGCACTATTTTATTTACCAATGGAATCGTAGCTTTTGCGAGTATTCCAGTCTGGTGGGTAATTTCAAATAAGATAGGAAAGCGTTCTACTTGGCTAATATCTATGAGTATTACTTTTGTCGCTTTTGTTTGCTTTTATTTATATCCAATAACCACTCTGAGAGAACTATTAATCCTGGTAGCCTTTATAGGATTAGGGGCAGGTGCTGGAGGAATTTTATTTTGGTCCATGTTACCGGACACAATTGAGTATGGAGAAGCACACACTGGGGTTAGGAGTGAATCCTCGCTGTACGGTTTTATGACTTTTGCTCAAAAAGGATCTATAGCTTTGGCAATTCTTATCCTTGGATTCGTTCTTAATGCTATTGGTTTTGAGGCCAACCAAGTTCAAAGTGCTGAAACCATAGCTTCTATGAAAACAATGATGAGTATTATTCCTGCTTTTGGTGTGGCTTTAAGTTTAATAGTAATATATTTTTATCCTATAGATTCTGAAACACACAAAAAGTTATTAAAACAAATTAAAACTAAACATCAGGGAAGAGAAACTCTAAAAGAACTATGATCAATTGGGGTATTTTTGGAACGGGGATGATAGCTAGGGCACTGGCTGTTTCAATGATAGAAAGTGAAGGTTCAAAGCTAAAAGCTGTAGCCAGCAGGTCAATTGAAAAAGCTGAGAGATTCGCAGAAAAATATAATTGCTTACCTATAGAAGGTTATGAAAACCTACTTAAAGATGATGAGATAGATGCTATTTATGTTGCTACACCTCATGACTCGCATTTTGACCTAGCCTTAGCCTCAATAGAAGCAAAGAAATCAGTACTTTGTGAAAAACCAATGACTATTAATTCTACAGAGGCGATGGTGTTGATAGATGCTGCCCGAAACAAAGGAGTTTTATTGATGGAAGCCTTTATGTATCGGACACATCCTCAGACAGACAAGATTCGCGAAATAGTAGAAACGGAGTTTAAGGATGCACCTTTAATAATTGAAGCTTCTTTTGGATTTTCAGCGGATGTTCCTGACGAGCATAGATTAGTGAATCCTGAACTTGGTGGGGGTTCTATTATGGATATAGGCTGTTACCCGATGTCTATGTCTAGATTGGTGGTTGGGGCGCAGCATGGAAAACCCTTCTTAAATCCAATAAG
>CAZTLP010000007.1:10828-18092 GCA_964614345.1 uncultured Gammaproteobacteria bacterium
TTTGGTTGTGATAACCAATCTGGAAGTGACCATGCTTTTGCTATGTTTGATCATTACTTTTCTTTGGGAGGGAATACTTTTGATACAGCTTATATTTATAATAATGGAAAGAGTGATGTGTACTTAGGAAGGTGGATGAATCATCGCGGTTTAAGAGATGAAGTTGTTGTCCTTGGGAAAGGAGCTCATACCCCAGATTGCCTTCCTCAGTTAATTAGGCCTCAACTTGAAGAATCCTTAGATAGACTTAAAACTGACTACTTGGATCTTTACTGTCTGCATCGGGATAATTTAGAGGTGCCAGTAAATGAATTTATTGATGCTTTGAACGAGTTAAAAGAAGAAGGCTTAATAAGATTAATCGGTGCCTCTAACTGGTCTCTTTCAAGATTCTCTGAATCAATTACCTATGCTGAAACATCAGGCAAAATTTCTTTTAGTTTATTAAGTAATAACTTTAGTTTAGCTAGGATGCTGGAACCTGTTTGGCCTGGCTGTGAAAGTTGTTCTGAAGATGATTTCAAAGAATTCTTAAAAGAAAAACAAATATCTATATTTCCTTGGTCGAGTCAAGCTAGAGGCTTTTTTCTTGATAGGCAGGAGTTTGAGGGTTCTTTGCATATCGCAAACCCTAATCAACAAGAACAAAACAGGGTTTGGTCTAATGCAGATAATCTTGAAAGAAGAAGAAGATGTTTTTCTTTAGCTAAAGAAAAAGGAGTTGAGCCCATAGAACTGGCTTTAGCTTTTGTGTTGAATCAAGATTTTCCTTCTTTTCCATTAATTGGACCTAGAAATTTCTTTGAAACTAAAAGTTCTCTTAAAGCATTAGAAATAGAGTTAACTAGAGAAGATACAGATTGGTTAGATCTTAAAAGAAATTAGTTAAAAAAATATAAGATTTAGACAAGTTTTGTCAAAAAAATTTACTTGGCAATTTTAAAAAAATTGTTAATCTATACTTAAGTTGTTCTGCATTTGATTTGATACAAGGGGGATCAAATAGCAGGTATCTTTATTACCCTTTAAAGGAGGTGGTCCAAATTAGTATTTATTTATTAGCAGGAATTACAGGAGGTGCCTTCTGACACGGGGTAACCCCGGTTCCGGCTACCAAAAAATTTATAGATTGGTAGTTTAGAAGACTGTTGAGATACTTCTTCTAAAAGAGCCCCGCTCTAAGCGGGGCTTTTTTATTTAATATAATGAGATTTTTAGGACAAAAGGTAGAATAAGGAGTTCTTTAAAAATGAAAACAAAATTAATTTTAGCTGGTGTAGTCATCTTAGTTGTTGGCGCAACTATTGGTGCCTGGGCTACATATTCTTTCGCGCAAAATTTGATTATGGAAAATCTTCCAATAGGCACTGCAAGTTTAGATGAAAAAGATTCCTATATTGAATCGGCACCTGATTTAAATCCATTTCAACCTAAACTACTAAAAGTTCCTTCAAATAAAGCCAAGAATGTAATCCTTCTTATAGGTGACGGAATGAGTATTAGTCAGATCTCAGCTTATAGGTTGCTTAACGGAGGACCTAATTCAAGAATCTCAGTGGATAAATTTCCCTATTCGGGAATTGTTTTAACTCATTCTGAGAACGGTATTGTTACAGACTCAGCTTCATCTGCTACTGCATACAGCACAGGATTTAAAACGAATAATACTTATCTTGGGTTAGATGCAAATAAAAATGTCCTTGAAAATTTAACTGAAACGCTTGATCAATCTGGCTATGTGAGTTCTTTATTGGCTACTTCTGAAATAACTCATGCTACGCCAGCTGCTTTTGTCGCGCATGTGGATCTAAGATGGAAAACAGATGAAATTAGCTCTCAAATGGTTGATTCTAATGTTGCAACATTTTTAGGTGGAGGCAGACATTTTTTCTTACCTGAAGAGATGGGAGGAAAGAGAGAAGACGGTAGAAATTTACTTCAAGAAGTTAGTGACTCGCATGTCTTGCTCAAAACCAAAGAAGATATGATTAATTTTGATCTTAAGACGCCAGGAAGAATTTTTGGTCTCTTTGCCGATGAGCATATTAGAAATATAGAAACTCCTGACAATCACGCTTTTGAGCCCTCGCTAACAGATATGCTTCAGTTTTCTGTTAATCGTTCAGATTACTTTATTGATAATGGGTGTACAGGTTTCTTTATTATGGCTGAAGGTTCGCAAGTAGACTGGGCAGGTCATGTGAACAATATCGACTATTTAAATAATGAAATGAAAGATTTAGATTCCGCTGTGGAATGGGCTCTAAACTATGCAATGGTAAACGAGGATACTTTGGTAGTAGTAACAGCCGATCATGAAACTGGAGGACTTTTAATTGAACCTGCAAACCCAGTGGACTACTCAGGAGACAAGGTAAAATTTTCTTTTAATACCGCTGTTGGTAGAGGTACCCATACAGGTGTTCCTGTTCCTGTTTATGCTTATGGACCTGGAGCTGAGAACTTTACTGGAACCTTAGATAACACAGATATATATAGAGCTATCTTGGCTTCTTTAGAGACAGATTCTGACTTGGGAAGTTGTATTAAATAAAGAAATCAAAATTAAGGAATAAGTTAGAGAGGATAAATGAACAAAAGGAAATTTTGGGGTTGGGGATTTGCAGATCAAATTTTAAGCAAAGAAGAAGAAGCGGGAGTTGAGAATAGGATTGCTCAAAATTTTGGTCTAAGTGAAATAGATGCATTACCTATACCAGTTGCTGAAGAAATAGAGTTAAAAGACCCAAGAGTAAAAATTCCCGATACTTTAAAAGATATTTTTTCTGATGATCATGTCGAAAGACTCAATCATGCCTACGGCAAATCTTTTCCAGATGTAGCTAGAGCTATGTTGGGTCAATTCCCTCATCCACCAGATTTAATTGCATTCCCAAGAAACCAAGAAGAAGTAGTTGATACTCTGGACTGGGCTGATAAAAATAATATCGCCGTGATTCCTTATGGAGGAGGGTCAAGTGTTTGTGGTGGGGTGGAAACAGACGTTGATGACTCTTTCTCGGGAGTTATTTCTCTTGATTTAAGAAATCTTAACCAAGTCTTAGAAATTGATAAAGAAAGCAGAGCAGCAAGAATACAAGCAGGAATATTTGGACCAGCTTTAGAGGAAGAGCTGAAGAAATCCAATTTGACTCTAAGACATTTTCCTCAAAGTTTTGAACATTCAACTTTAGGAGGATGGATCGCGACCAGATCGGGTGGACATTTTGCAACTTTGTATACGCATATAGATGATTTTGTTGAGTCCACAACTATGGTCACTCCCACAGGTGTTATTGAATCCAGAAGGCTTCCTGGATCTGGAGCAGGACCAAGTCCTGATCGAATGGTTATAGGTTCAGAGGGTATATTGGGTGTAATAACTGAGGCTTGGATGAGGTTACAGGAACGACCTAATTTTAGGGCTTCCTGTCCGGTATTATTTAGTGATTATGATAAAGCATTAAATGCTACAAGATTGATTAGCCAATCTGCTTTATTTCCGGCCAATTGCAGACTTCTTGATGCCAATGAAGCCCTTTTTAATGGAGCAGGGGATGGGTCTAAGCATTTATTAATTCTTTCGTTTGAATCGGCTGATCATGAGATGGATGCTTGGTTAAATAGAGCATTAGAGATAGCTGCTGATGCTGGTGGAGAATATGAATTACCTCAAGAAAAGAAAGCTGATGCTCACAAATCTGGAGCTTCTGGTACTTGGAGGAACAGCTTTATTAGAGCACCTTATTATAGGGAGGCTTCGGTGAGACGAGGGATTATTCAAGATACCTTTGAAACCTCTATTACCTGGGATAAGGGATTTGATTTTATTGAGACTTTAAAAGAAAAAGCTTCAAAGGCAATAAAAGAAATTTCAGGCAAAGAATCCACCGTAACTTGTCGTTTAACACATACTTACCCTGATGGATTGGCGCCTTATTTTTCTTACACAGCATACGCAACTCCTTCCACAATGATTGATGTGTGGAAAGAGATTAAGTTGGTTACAAATGAAATATGCATCCAAGAAGGTGGTACCGTCACCCATCACCATGCTGTTGGCAGAGACCATCGTATTAAAGGGTATGATCTACAGAGACCCGAAGGATTTAAAGATATGTTAGTTTCAGCTAAAGAAGGTGTAGATCCCAGATCGATAATGAATCCTGGCGTATTAATAGACCCTAAAGGGAAAAAACATAAACACTGGATGGAAGATTAAGCTTAAATGCAAAAAAGAGACCTTTCTGTCATAATTTAGGAAATTTGGAGGCTAGCCATGGAAAAACAAGCTACTTTTTCGGAAATGGAAAATGGAACCGCAGAGGATTACGCAATTATTGGTGAACACGGGGCTAAATTTGCCAGCGAATTACCTAATAGGATATTAGCGCATCTGGATATATTGAAGGGCGATACAGGAGGGTTTGCTGTTGATAGATTTACTCATAGTATCCAAACAGCAACAAGAGCTTATCGAGACGGCAAAGACGAAGAGTACGTTGTCTGTGCTTTGCTTCATGACATTGGCGATACTATTGCTTCTGCCAATCATGCAGATTTAGCAGCAACAATGTTGGAGCCTTTTATTTCTGAAAAGAATTATTGGATTGTTAAACATCATGGAATTTTTCAAGGCTATTATTTTTTCGAACACTTAGGACTTGATAAGAACATGAGGGACCAATTTAAGGGGCATGAATTTTGGAATGATTGCGCAGAATTTTGTGCTAAATATGACCAAAACTCTTTTGATCCTGAATATGAAAATATGGACATAGAGGAATTTATACCCATGGTTCACAATGTATTTGCTAAGCCCAGAAATTCAATCTATAAGAAAAGAGATTATTAAACTTTCCATATTTAATGGATAAGATTGATGCTCTAGTCAAAGAACTTACTTTAGAAGAAAAGGTTTCAATTCTCTCAGGTTCGGATGCCTGGCATACAACTCCTGTAGAAAGACTTTCTATACCGAGAGTTAAAATGACCGATGGCCCTAACGGAGCTCGAGGAGATGGAGTCAGCAAAGTATCCTCAGCTTGTTATCCTAATGGATCCGCTATTGCCTCAACTTGGGATACGGAGCTAGTAGAGTCATTAGGACAGTCCTTGGGGAGAGAGGCTAAAAGTAAAGACGCTGATGTCTTGCTGGGACCAACAATTAATATTCACAGACATCCTTTAGGTGGAAGGCATTTTGAATGCTATTCAGAAGATCCCTATTTAACTGGAGCTGTTACAGTAGCATACGTTCAAGGAGTTCAATCAGAAAACGTTGCAGCTTGTGTAAAGCACTTTGTTGGCAACGATACGGAATATCAGAGACATACTGTAAGTTCCAATATAAAGCCTAGAACTCTTAGAGAGATTTACTTATTACCATTTGAAATGGGAGTCAAACAAGGAGGGGCCTTAAGTGTTATGTCTGCTTATAATCAGCTTAATAATATTTATTGCTCTTCTCATGAAGAGCTTTTAATAAGTATTTTAAAAGAAGAATGGAACTTTCCTGGTTACGTTGTAAGTGATTGGGGGGCTGCTTTGCAAACTATAGAGAATGCCAATGGCGGCTTGGATTGTGAAATGCCGGGACCAGCCAAAACTTGGGGCGAAAACTTAGTAAAAGCTGTAAAAGACAATAAAGTTGAGGGTGCACTTATTGATGATAAGGTAAAAAGAATTTTAAGAATCGCTGAATTCACAGGTCGATTAGATAATCCTGAGGAAAAACCCGAAGAATCAAATGATTTAGAGGAAGACAGAATTTTAATTAAAAAAGCTGCTTCCGATGCCATGGTGCTTCTTAAAAATGATAATGTTCTACCTTTCAATAAATCAGAGCTAAAAAGCTTAGCTGTTATTGGTCCTAATGCAGAAAAGGGGCAATTTATTGGTGGTGGAAGCGCAACTGTTAAACCCCACTATGTAATTCATCCCCTAGAAGGGTTAACTGAAAATCTAAAAGAAAGCATTGAAGTTAAGTATGCAAAGGGCTGCCATACCCATAAATTTCTGCCAGCAATAGATAAAAATTTAATAAAGTGTCCAGAGACTGAAGAATCTGGTTTCTTAGTAGAATTTTACAAAGGCGAAGATTTTGCAGGAGAAGTATTAGATTCCTCTGTTATGAGAGGGGGTAGGTTTTGGGCACTTACTGGGTTTGGAATGGATGTAGCTTCAAAAATGGAAAGACCCTCACTCTCTGTAAGGTTTAAAGCAATATTATCTCCAAAAATTTCCGGTGAACACATGTTTGAGTTAGTAAGCATTGGTCCTGCAAGACTAAAAGTTGATGGAGAAGAAATAGTAGATAACTGGTCTTCTCAAGAACCAGGTGACGCCTTTTTCTCATACGGCAGTGCACCACGAAGGTCTTCTATTAATTTAGAAGAGGGTAGAGAGTACATTCTAGAAATAGAATATAAGTGGCAAGGACGATTCCCTGCTGTCCAGATTGGAATGCTACCTCCTGATGAAGAAGATTTGATGGAAAGAGCAGTTTCCTTAGCTAAAGAATGTGATGCTGTTGTGATGGTTGTAGGAACAAATTCTGATTGGGAAACTGAAGGAAATGATAGATCCTCACTTGGTCTTCCAGGAGACCAAGATATTTTGATTAATAAAGTAGTAGAGGCAAATCCAAACTCAGTTGTTGTTATTAACACTGGATCACCAATTAGCATGCCTTGGATTAAAGAAACTAAAGCTATCTTACAAAGTTGGTTTCCTGGACAAGAGTTTGGAAATGCACTGTATGATATTTTATTTGGAGAAACTAACCCTTCTGGGAAATTACCAACTACCTTTCCTATGAAGTTAGATGATACTCCAGCCTACAGTCACTACCCTGGTGAAAATTTACAAATGGATTATTTAGAAGAGATTTATGTGGGGTATCGTTGGTATGAGAAAGAAAAAATAAAACCCTTATTTCCTTTTGGTTTTGGTCTTTCTTACACTAATTTTGAATACTCTAACTTAAGGATAATTCCACCCAAAAAAGAAGATTCTGCCATTGCCTTTTCTGTCACTGTAAGTAATACAGGTGATGTTCAAGGAAAGGAGGTGGTTCAATGTTATGTCGGTGTTCAAAATTCTAGTGTTGAAAGAGCTCTAAAGGAGCTTAAAAAGTTCTCTAAGGTTGATTTAAATCCAGGGGAGTCGAAAGAACTTATTTTTGAACTGAGTGAGAGAGATCTTTCGTATTGGAATGAAGACGAAAAGAGCTGGTCAGTGGAGCCAGCTGAATACAAAATCT
>CAZTLP010000007.1:18192-19429 GCA_964614345.1 uncultured Gammaproteobacteria bacterium
GTTTCCTCCATAATGGTATTCACAACTTGCGATCCCATCTTAGTGTCTATAACTCCGGGGTGAATGCTATTTACTCTAATGTTGTATTCAAGAGACGCGCATTCTAAAGCAGTACTTTTGGTAAATAGTCTTACGGCACCTTTGGTAGCACTGTAAGCTCCATGGTTAGGGCTTCCTACCAAACCTGCAACGGAAGATAAGTTTATGATTGAACCACTTGACTCCCTTTGCATGGATCGTTTCTTAATCTCAGGAATAGCAGCCTTAGTCCCTAAGAAAACTCCTTCTACATTAACTGAAAACATCTGTTTCCATTCTTCAAGTGAAGTTTCCTCAATACTTTTTGGAAAATATATTCCTGCATTATTTACTAGAATATCTAAACCTCCGTAAGTCTCGGAGCAATAAGAAACTATCTTATTCCACTCAGCCTCAACGGTTACATCATGGATTTTGAAACTAGCTTGATATCCCTTGTCATTTAACTCTGAAGCTTTATTTTCTCCTTCTTGTAATAAGTCACTTATGACCACCTTTGCCCCTGCAGCACACATGGCTTCAGAGATAGCTCCGCCAATTCCTCTAGCTCCTCCAGAGATTAGCGCAATCTTGTCTGTAAGATCAGCCAAAGTTAGACCTTCTTAGGTGCTCCCTTTTCGGACACCTCATCATCATGGTGTTTCTTAGCTTCAAGTAATTCTGGCATCAATTTATTAAGCTGTTCAACAGTCCAAAGATTTTCCGTCGTGAAAGATTTAATGACAGCAGGTTGTTGCATAATTCCAATAATGCCTGCTTGTGAGTGAATGATTTGTGAGGTTACATCATTTGCTGCTTCTGAACATAGCCAAGTAACTACCGGTGCTATTTGTTCAGGTCCTTGAGTCCAGTCATTCTCATCATACTTTCTTCCAGCAGCTTCTATTAAATCTATAGTAAGTCGAGTAGCTGCTCCAGGGGATATTGTATTCACTGTACATTTATATTTAGCAACCTCTAAAGCTAGTGATCTTGTAAAGCCTGCGATACCTGCTTTAGCGGCACCGTAATTAGTTTGACCAAAATTTCCAAATAAACCAGACACTGAAGACATATTCAAAATTCTACAGTTCAATCTATTTTCATCTCTTATATACCTTACAAAAGGGCGTGTGCAGTTGTAATGTCCTTTTAGGTGCACTTCCATGATTCCATCCCATTCACTTTCTTCCATGTTGTATAAGGTTTTATCCCTCAG
>CAZTLP010000007.1:19529-21296 GCA_964614345.1 uncultured Gammaproteobacteria bacterium
TAGGAACTTTTTTATTAATTTATTTTAACCAAGTCTTAGGTTTACCGGCAATTTTAGCAGCTTCAGCAATGGCTATTGCACTTTTTGTGGACGCAATTTCTGATCCTGTAGTAGGGATCTGGTCAGACCGAGTAAGATCAAGGTGGGGGAGGAGACATCCCTTTATCTATGCAGCCATCATACCTTTTGCCCTTTCTTATTATTTTATTCTACAAAATCCAGGATCAATCTCTGCTGGTGAAATTACAGAGAGTGAGTTGTTCAACAGATTACTAATGTTGATGATCATTATGAGGTTGTCGATGACTTTCTATGAAGTTCCCCGAGGCGCCCTACAACCTGAATTGACGAAAGACTATGATCAAAGAAACCAGATTTCAGGAATAAGTATGGCTTTCGGTTGGATAGGAGGGGCTGGAATGGCATCCATTGCTTATGCCTTCTTTTTTGTAGAAACTCCTGACTTTCAAGGGTCTAGAGCTTTTCTTAGACCAGAAGCTTTTCAGACACTGGCTTTTTGGGGAGGGCTAAGTCTTTTCCTCTCTGCTGTTATATCCAATGTAGGGTTGCATAAACACATACCCAATCTACATGTTCCCGAAGCAAGAAGTATAAATATAAAAAAATTTTTTAAAGAGGGATTAGAAACAGTTAACAACAGGTCTTGGATTGTGCTTTTCTTCGCAGGAATTGTTTATTCTCTTTTGGTTGGGCTAGGCTCAAATGCTGGTATGTATCATAATCTTTATTTTTGGGAATGGACTCCTTCAACTATAGCTATCTTCCCGACTGTTGGTTTTATTTGCGTTGTCATCGTCTCAATGCTTGCTGGTACAATTGCAAGAGGCAGAGATAAGAAAAAGGTAGCTGTAGGAATTTTCCTAACTACTATTATCACTGGACCTCTGCCTGTAATTCTTAGGTTACTGGATCCTCATTTTGAAGCTACTTTATTTCCTGCCAATGGCACTGATGCACTGTGGTGGATTATGATTACACACTATGCTTTTGAAGTCTGTCTAGGCTCTCTTGGATTTATTTTTATTGGATCGATGACTATGGAGATTGTGGAAGACGTTGAAAAAACTACCGGCAGGAGAGAAGAAGGCCTGCTAGGCACTGTGAACACCTTAGTGCAAAAATCTGTCGGTGCGGGTGGGGTCTTTCTTTCTGGGGTTATTATTTCTTACGTTGGATTTGACGCAGCTGGAGTCACTTTTGAAGAGCTGACTGGGTCCGTTATTGATCGATTTGCAACAATCCATGTGATACTCGGCGCTACTTTGCCATTCATTTCAACATTGTTGGTTCTTCTATACAACATAGATAGAAAGGGTCATTTAGAGAATGTAGAAAACTTAGGTTATATAGAAGAAAACTAATGTTTTTCTTTCCCTTTTCAGACGACAACCCCACTAAAAATAAACCCTTAATTACTTACTGTATTATTGGGATATGTTGTTTTATCTTTTTGTGGCAATTCACTTTACCTCCAGGTCTATTCAGGTCAGCCGTTTATAATTTCGGTGTTGTACCAGCTTCACTCTTGGGATCAAAAGAGGGGTACTTACCTGCAACCATAACTATCTTTACTTCCATGTTTATGCATGGAGGATGGTTCCATCTGATCGGGAATATGGTCTTTCTCTGGATCTTTGGAGATAACGTTGAGGACTCTATGGGAAGAGTTAAATTTATCATTTTCTATTTGCTAGCAGGAATAGCGGCCGCTTACACCCAAGCATTAATTGATCCGTCTTCAGAAAT
>CAZTLP010000007.1:21396-47091 GCA_964614345.1 uncultured Gammaproteobacteria bacterium
ATTGCGGGCATGGCTCTAATCCCATTTTTTAAAGGTGAAGGAATTACTCTTTGGGAGCCTGCACAATCTAAGGCTTTTGAAACCAGAGATTTCAACTTGCAGGAGTTAATTCCAGGGAATAAAGTTGATGGCTTCATGGACGATTTTATAAAAGATGCGGACGATAGAAAGAGGCATTAATAATGAAGATAAGATTTCTATTTAGAATTTTAGGAACAACTTTTGTTGTAGGGTTAATTACTATTGGTATTTATGCCTTAGGTGTTCAATTTAATTGGTACGGAGAACTTGAAGACAAAGGTGAATTAATAGATCAGCCTTACCCCAGTAAACTTTTACTGGAAAAAAAGCAAAAACAGCTAAAAGTGAATCCTTCACCTAAACAGATCCTTTTTGGTGATACACATGTGCATTCAACTTATTCCACGGATGCCTTTTTATGGAGTCTCCCAATACTAAATGGAGAAGGTCCTCATCCAATATCGGACGCATGCGATTATGCTAGGTTCTGCTCCGCATTAGATTTTTGGGTTACGACAGACCACGCTGAAGCTTCATCACCTAGAAAATGGAAGGAAATTAAAGAATCAGTGAGGCAATGTAATGCTGTTGCCAATGAGGAAGACCCTGATTTAGTAACTTTCTTAGGATTTGAATGGACACAAGTGGGATTGTACGCTGAAGAACATTACGGTCATAAAAATGTAATGTTCTTAGATATAGAAGAAGGCAAGGTGCCTTTACGACCTATTGGCGCAGGCGGTATTGCGACAGACGGTATGCGTGAGACCATAGGAGGTCAAGCAGGGCAATTTAAACCATTGGCTTTTTTAGATTTTAAGAATCGTCATAGATATTTTAATTTTATTAAATTTACCCAGGAATTCTCAGGAACACCTCATTGTGAATTAGGTGTCAGCTCAGACTTATTACCTGAGGATTGTTATGAGTATGCAAATACCCCAGTTGAACTTTTTACTAAGCTCAATCAACTAAACTTCAATTCAATAGTTATACCGCATGGAAATACGTGGGGTTTTTATTCACCACCATTAACAAGTCTAGACAAACAATTACAGGAGGGCTTTCATGATGAAAATACACAAATCCTCTTTGAAGTTATGTCTGGTCATGGGAACTCAGAAGAATACAGGCCTTGGAGAGCAGCAATAATAAATGAAGATGGGTCATTTGGATGTCCTGAGCCTACAAATGACTACTTACCTAGTTGTTGGAGAGCAGGGGAGATCATTGCGGAAAGATGTTTAAGTGAGGGAAACTCAGAATCCCTATGTAAAATAAGAGAACTTGATGCTCGACAGAACTATTTAGCTTTAGGCTCATCAGGCTATTTAGCGATACCGGGAGCTGAAATTGAAGATTGGTATGATTCTGGTCAGTGTAAGGATTGTTTTATTCCTTCATTCAATTATAGGCCAGCAGGCTCAGCTCAATATGCTTTATCACTTACAAATTTTGAGCAGGAGAAACCTAAACGATTTAGATTTGGTTTTATAGCTTCAAGTGACAACCACAGAGCACGACCAGGCACTGGTTATAAAGAAAAAGATAGATTTGTGACCACGGAAGCAAATGGGCCCTCTAGTGAAGCTATTGCAGGTGTTTTATATCCCAAATCTTTACCAGTTGCTGAATCTATAGATTACGGTGGGAGAGAAGGCTTGATTGGTATGGGATTCAGAGCTTTTGAAGTAGAAAGACAAGCTTCCTTTTTTACTACAGGCGGCTTAGCTGCTGTCCACTCTACTGGAAGAGATAGGCAATCCATATGGGACTCCATGAAACGAAAAGAAACATACGGTACCAGTGGCGATAGAATTCTACTTTGGTTTGATCTTATTAATGGGAACAAAAAGATTCCTATGGGTGGAGAGATAGCTACTTTGGAGAATCCCAAGTTTTATGTCAAAGCTGTAGGGTCCTTGAAACAAAAACCAGGTTGTCCAGATTTTAGGGATACAACAGTTTCTGAAGAAGACATAGAGAGAATTTGTAAAAACGAGTGTTATAACCCTTCAGACGAAAGAAAAATTATAACTAGAATTGAAGTAATAAAAGTTTCTCCCCAAAACATTGCAGGAGAGGATGTTGATAATCTTATTGAAGATCCGTGGAGAGTATTTAATTGTCCTCTAGATCAAAATGGCTGCGAAGTAAGCTTTGAAGATAAAAGTTATTCAGTAAATCAAAGAGATGTATCTTATTATGTCAGGGCTATTCAAGAACCATCATCTTCAGTAAATGCTAAAAACATTAGATGTGAATACAATGAAAAGGGCGAGTGTATAAAAGTAAACTTGTGTTACGGAGACTATAGAACTGCTAAAGACGATGACTGCTTAACCATGATAGAAGAGAGAGCTTGGTCATCTCCCATATTCGTGGATTATCTTTAAAAAATTTATTTATTAATCTGGTTTAAGGATTCATCAACTAGTTCAACTAAGTCATTAACACCAATCGCCTCCCCAGCTATCTTCACTAGTTCAAGGAAAGAGTCATTAGATTGAGAAGGAGATATGTCTGTATTCTTGATACAAGATCTAGCTATTTGAGCTATAAGAAGAAAACTAAATGCATTAGTCGGCCTCCCTTTCTTGTCTTGTAAATTTGTTACAGTTTCTTCAGAAGCTGATCTGAGTATTTCAAGATTTTTGGTTAAGTCTGATAAGTATTTATAGTCGAGGTTATTTGATATATGACTTTGTAGTAAAAATGATCTTGCACCAGGGAAAAGTTTGCTTAAATTTTCAGAAAGCATCTCGGCTTGCAAAGAAATTTCATCCAATTGAATCCTAATGTCGGTATAGCTTGGTGCTCTTCTAAAAACCGCTTCCTCAAATTTGTATGTAGTAATTGCATTCTCCAGATCTGTAATAAGACCTGAAGGAAGTTCAGGGACAATTTTCTTTACCTTTGTTACTAATCTGGCAGGTAATTTATAAGGGTTTTTAAAATTAAGATCTTCTCCTGACAAGCTTGAAATTTTACGATACTTACTCTTTGGCATTTGCCACATATTAATATATGGTAGCGATCTTATGAAGGGGAATGATTGAATTCATGGAAGACTTAAATCAAAAGTCAAAACTTTCTTTTTCCACTAAATTTTATTACGGATTTGGCTCTATATCATTTGGGATAAAAAATAATGGATTCAGTTATTTTGTTCTTTTTGTTTACAGTTCAGTACTTGGTTTACCAGCTTGGATGGCTGGTTTAGCATTAAACTTAGTTTTAATAGCCGATGCCATTACAGACCCTTTGGTAGGCTACTATTCAGATAGACTTAGATCTAGATGGGGAAGAAGGCATCCTTTTATGTATGCTGCTGCATTTCCTGTTGCAATAACTTATTTTTTTCTATGGACTCCCCCAGAAAATCTTACTGACTGGCAACTATTTTACTACCTGCTGGGTTGTGCCATCATCATTAGAGTCTTTATAACTTTCTACGAGATTCCGTCTGTATCTTTAGGTCCTGAGCTAACAGACAATTACGTTGATAGAACTTCTTTGATGGCTTATCGATATTTCTTTGGTTGGTTTGGAGGCTTAACTACTTACAACTTAGTTTGGTTTTGGTTTGGACCTAGAAATGTAACAGCAGAGTATGCGGACGGTAGGTATAACCCAGCCGCGTGGTCTGAGTATGGATTTGTAGCAGCTATACTAATCTTTTTAGGGATCATAGTTACAAGTATTGGTACCCATAAACATATTCCAGATCTTATAGAGCCCCCGCAAAGAAAAATAACTGTGATGGCTGTTTTTAGAGAACTGTTTGAAACCTTGCTAGCCAATAGGTCGTATATCTTCCTTTTTCTATCTGGTTTATTAGTGGCTATAGCAGGAGGAATAGAGGCTGCCTTTTCGGTTTATTTCGATAGCTATTTTTGGGAGTTAGATACCAATGAGATGTTAATAAGAGGCTGTTGTATTTATCTTTCTCCAATCATCGCTTTAATCTTAGCTCCGAAACTATCTGATCGATTAGGTAAGAAACAGACAGTGATGTCCGTGTGGGCTTTCCAAATATTTTTTGCTGCTCTTCCTTTTGCATTACGTTATATAGATTTAACTTATGGAACATCAATACTTCCTCTTAATACAAATGAAGAAAATCCTACTTCTTGGCTTTTAACTTTTCTTTGTGTTCATGTAGTCATAAATGTTGCAGCAGCAATAATTGTTTTCTCAACTTTGAGCTCTATGTTGATGGACTTGGTTGAAGACATTCAACTTGAAACAGGACGCAGAGAAGAAGGAGTCTTATTTTCAGCTAGAAGTTTTGCTGATAAAGCTGTTAGCGGTTTTGGCCTAACATTTGCTGGTTTTATCCTAACTTTTATTGCTTTCCCTGAATCTTCAGTAATAAGAGAAACGTACAACGGAATGGTACCAGAAACTATTTTAGCTAATTTAGCTCTGTGGTATGTACCCATATGTATCGTTTCATTTAGTGCTGCTTTACTTATGGTACAGGGGTATTCTTTAAGTAGAAGTGCGCACGAAGAAAATATAGCCAATCCAGATACCAAAGTCTGGAAAGGTGATTAGATTGTTATATGAAGCTAGCCTAAACACCTCAGTAGGGGAGTTGGGGTTGCTTGCTGATGATAAAAACCTATTAGAAATCAGCTTTAAGGGGTTGAAAGGGCTTTCTCGTAGAGGTAAATCTGAAAAAGGAAGATTTAAAGTTGAGATTGAACAATTACATGAGTATTTCAAAGGGAAAAGAACATCTTTCACAATTAAGACTCGTTTGGAAGGAACGGAATTTCAGAAAGAAGTTTTTAGGCAAATGAAGAAAATAAAATACGGTAATGTATTAACTTACAAAGAACTTGCAGAAAAAGCAGGTTATCGTAGAGCTTATCGAGCTGTAGGTAGTACTTGTGGAGCAAACAGGATTCCGATAGTTATTCCTTGCCATAGAGTTGTCTCTTCTTCAGGACTGGGAGGTTTTGGAGGAGGATTGAGACGTAAAAAATTTTTACTTAATCTTGAAAGTAACTAAAATTAGCTTTCTTAGAGATAATCTTAGCAATGTCAGCTTGTTCAAAAATAGAATCAGTTCTAAAAGAGAATTTAGATCCTTCTCATTTAGAAGTAATTAATGAAAGTTTTATGCACAACGTGGAGCCAGGTGCTGAATCCCATGTAAGAGTTATTGCCGTATCAGAAACATTTGATGGATTAAATCTTGTAAAACGGCATCAGGCCATATACAAGTTGATAGGAGAGGAACTTGCAGGACCTATTCATGCAATTACCTTACATACTTTTACAGCAGATGAATGGCAAGAAAGAAATGAGTCAACTCACCCTTCACCAGACTGTGAAGGAGGAAGTGCTCAAGAATCTACCAATTAAAACAAATGAGTTCAGTAACTATCGTTACCTTTTATAAGGTTGTTTCAATAGAGAACGTACATAAACTTAAAAGAGAAGTTGAAAGAGTTGCCTTTAAAGAAAATCTTTCAGGTACCTTTTTTGCGACTCCTCAGGGTATAAATACGACCTTGGCTGGGAAAAGAGCTGGATTAGAAAAGGTTATAACTGTATTAGAAGAAGTTTTCCAGATTACAAATATAGAACCTACTTGGTCTGAATCCTTTAAAGTTCCATTTAAGAGACTCAAGGTTAGGATTAAAGATAAATTACTACCTTTAGATGGGAGTTTTGATATTTTCGATCTAAAAGGAAAAGAAGTTACCCCTAATGAATGGAATGATTACTTAGAAGATCCAAATACAATAGTAT
The DNA here is from genome assembly GCA_964614345.1 of uncultured Gammaproteobacteria bacterium. GTDB lineage: Bacteria > Pseudomonadota > Gammaproteobacteria > Magnimaribacterales > Magnimaribacteraceae > AEGEAN-183. The sequence continues at coordinate 27,184 of CAZTLP010000007.1, forward strand.
TAGATGTTAGAAATGAGTATGAAACACGCATAGGAACTTTTAAAAATTCTGTAATACCCGAAACAAAACATTTCACTGATTTACCTGAATTTATTCAAAACAATAAGGAATTATTTAAAAACAAGAAAGTAGCTATGTTTTGCACGGGTGGTATTAGGTGCGAAATAGCTTCTTCCTTTTTTATGAGTCAAGGTTTTGAAGACGTTTATCAACTTAAAGGGGGCGTCTTGAATTATTTCGACAAAATTAATAAAAAAAATAACCTATGGGAAGGTGAGTGTTTTGTATTTGATGAGAGAGTCTCAGTTAATCCCGATCTAGAGGAAGGTAATTTTGAACAATGTTTTGGTTGCAGAAGGCCAATATCAAAAGAAGACATGAGTTCTAAAAAATATGAGAAAGGTGTATCTTGCCCATATTGTTATGATTTTTCTTCTAAAGAAGATAAAACGAGATTTGCTCAGAGACAAAAACAAATTGAACTGGCCGAATCTAAGGGTTTAAAGCACATGGGGCAATCCGCAAGAAAATAGTTTAAATAAATGCCCAATAAGATTCTTAATTCATTCGCTGCTGTTATTTCTCAGAAGCCGATAGTGGTATTAGCCCTAGGGTTAATATTACTTCTAATTTCAGCTTTTAATATTCCAAACTTTAAGCTTGAAGCTTCTTCAGATTCTTTGGTTTTAGAAAATGATGAAGATTTAAGATATTACCGTGAGATTAGCAATGAGTATTCTACGGGTGATTTCTTAGTAGTCCTTTTTACTCCAAAAGAACCTTTATTTTCTATTGAAAGTATTAAGAATGTCAGAAACCTCTCTGATAGGTTTGAAGAACTTGATGGGGTTGGCGATGTACTTAGCTATCTTGATGCTCCTTTACTTTTTAGCCCCAAGATGTCTATGAGTGAACTTGCCGATAACCTCAAGACAATTGAAGAGGAAGGTGTAGACCTGAATTTGGCCAAACGAGAATTTCAAGACAGTCCTTTGTATACAGAACTGTTAGTCAGTAAAGATGGAAAAACGACAGCCCTGCAATTGAATTTAATTGAAAGTGAAGAATACGATGCAGCAATACAAAAGCGTTATCAATTAAGACAAAAGTTAGTTGATGGAGGAGAAGAAAATATAGAAGAGCAAATTATTCAAGTTAACTCTTTAATCAGTACCTTAAACAATCAAGAAGCTAAAGATAGGGACAAGCTAATTAAAGAAGTCAGAGATATTCTCAGTGACTCTTCAGAATTTGGTTCATTATATCTAGGAGGCACAGCAATGATTGCTTCAGATATGATGAGCTTTGTTAAAAGTGATTTAAATTACTTTGGAGTAGGTGTCTTTGTAATTTTCATTTTGACTCTCGGGATTGTTTTTAGAAGGTTAAGGTGGGTAGTCTTACCGCTTTCTTGTAGCGCTGTAGTTGGATTATTCGTCGTAGGGTTTTTGGGATTAGTAGATTGGCGAGTAACCGTTGTTTCTTCCAACTTTATTGCTCTGTTACTTATTATCTCAATATCTTTATCAATACATATCATTGTTAGGTATCAAGAAATAGCTGGTAGGGAGCAATCTTTGAATCAGAATGAATTAGTTTCTTTAACCATTCAAGAGATGTTTAGACCATGCTTGTATACAGCTTTAACCACAATGGTAGCTTTTGCCTCTCTTTCTATAAGTGATATCAAGCCAGTTATTGAGTTTGGCAAGATGATGGTGATGGGGATTTTATTTGCTTTTATTTTTACATTTACTGTTTTGCCCTCGATCATGGCATTAATCAATAAACTAAGTTCAGATTCTGAAAAAGATTTTAGTAAAGGGCTGACTCTTCACCTTGCTTCTTATACCTCTAAAAATGGGAAAGTAGTAGTAGTCTTAAGCTCTCTCCTATTGATTGTGTCACTAATTGGTATTACTAAATTAACGGTAGAAAATAGATTCATAGATTACTTCAAAGAATCAACTGAAATTTATCAGGGAATGGAGCTCCTTGATCTTAAGTTAGGAGGAACAGCACCTTTGGATATAGTTTTAGAATCGCCCCAAGATTATGTTCAAGAGGCTTCTGACTTCGATGATGATTTTGAAGATGATTTCGGGTTTGATGAGACTTCAAGCAATGGCTATTGGTGGAATATTATCAACATTAAAAGACTTGAAGCCGTTCATGACTATATGGATTCTTTACCTGAAGTAGGCAAAGTTTTATCGGTAGCGAGCGGTATAAAGGTAGCTGAAGAACTAAAAGATGGAGAACCTATTTCAGAATTGGATTTAGCTCTTGTTAAGAATTTATTACCTGAAGATATAAAGGAGACACTATTAAGCTCATATATCAGTGAAGACGAAAACCAAGTAAGGATATCTTCTAGAGTACTTGAGACTAGTAAAACGCTTAAAAGAAATGATTTGCTCAAAGAAATAGAAAATACTCTAGAGGATGAATTTGGTTTTAAAAAAGGGGAATATCGTTTAACTGGTTTAGCTGTTCTCTACAATAATATGCTGCAGAGTTTATTTAGTTCTCAAATAGGAACATTGGGTGTAGTTTTTGTTGTAATCATGATTATGTTTGTGGTTTTATTTCGTTCATTCTATCTGGCAGTAATTGGAATGATTCCTAATCTTTTAGCGGCTTCAGTAGTTTTAGGAACAATGGGCTGGATGAAAGTGCCTTTAGATATTATGACTATTACAGTTGCAGCCATAAGTGTTGGAATGGCGGTGGATAATACTATTCACTATATTCATAGATTTAAATTGGAGTTTAAGAAAACCTCGAGTTATGAAAATTCTATGAAGAATAGTCATAACACTATTGGTCGGGCAATGTTCTATACTTCAACAACAATTATTATTGGATTTTTAGTTTTAGTTACTTCAAACTTTAATCCAACAGTTTACTTTGGGTTATTTGTTTCACTGGCAATGTTTATGGCTTTATTGGGAGCTCTAACTTTATTGCCACAACTTTTGATGATTCTTAAACCTTTGGGGAAAGAGGAGTCTTGAGGAGGAATTATGGGACCACTAAAAGGATTAAAAATAATAGAGATGGCTGGAATAGGTCCAGGCCCATTCTGTGGAATGGTCTTAGCCGATTTAGGAGCTGAAATTATCAGAGTTGATAGGGCTTCTGCGATAGGAACAGGGTCAAAACAAGAACCATCAAATAGAGGAAAAAAGTCTATAGCAGTTGATTTAAAAGCTAAAGAAGGTGTAGAGGTTGTATTAAAGTTAGTAGAAACAGCAGATGCTATATTTGAAGGTTTTAGACCGGGTGTTATGGAAAGGTTAGGCATAGGGCCCGATGTTTGTTTGGCAAGAAATGAAAGAATCGTATTCGGAAGAATGACAGGCTGGGGTCAAGAAGGGCCTTTAGCAAACGCTGCAGGACATGACATTAACTATATCTCTTTGTCTGGTGCTCTTGCTGCCATCGGCAGACCTGGATCGCCTCCAGTACCTCCTTTAAATTTAATTGGAGATTTCGGTGGAGGAGGGATGTTATTAGCTTTAGGTTTAGTAGCGGCCTTATTAGAAACAAAAGGATCTAAGAAGGGTCAGGTGGTTGATGCAGCAATGACAGACGGTTCAGCTCTATTAATGACTATGATCTACAGCATGCAATCTTCAGGAATGTGGAAAACAACAATGGGAAGTAATCTTCTTGATGGAGGATCACACTTTTATGATACCTATGAATGTAAGGACGGAAAGTTTATTTCTATAGGTTCCATTGAACCTCAATTTTATGCCTTGCTTTGTCAAATAGCTCAGCTAGATGAAAAAGTCTTCGCTAAACAAATGTCGAGAGATTTATGGCCGGAACAGAAAGAAGAAATTAAAAAAATATTTCTTAAGAAAACTAGAGACGAATGGTGTGAATTGATGGAGGGTACAGATGTCTGTTTTGCTCCAGTTCTGGATATGTCTGAAGCTCCTCAACATCCGCACAACAAAGAACGGAAAACGTTTATTGATCTTGAAGGTGTCACTCAACCCGCTCCTGCTCCTAGGTTTTCTAGAACTGAACCAGAAGTAGTTTCATCCCCATCTATAGTTGGAGAACATACTAACGAAGTGCTTTCCTCTATTGGTTTATCAGAAGAAGATATTAGTTCATTAAAAACTTCTGGCGCTGTAGCTTGAGGGAATTAACTCTCATCACGGGAACTGACTGTCCTCTATGTGAAGAAGCGAAGCATCTTATAGAATGCATAGATCTCAAAGATGTAATCTTAATTGAAAAGGATATATACACAACAAGAGAAATACATACAAAATATTGGGATAAGATTCCAGTTTTAGTAATAGAAGAACAGAGTCTATATTGGCCTTTTAATCAACAAGAGATTAAGAAATTAATCTCTATCTAAGTCAAAAAAACTTAGACTATTCAGATACATAGAAGAAATTAATGATTCTTTAGTTTCCTTACTGTTATGTGTGACCTCATTGGCCACATGAGGTAAGAACTTAGGTTCATTTCTTTGTGAATTTTTTAAATGAGAAACCCTTGGAATTAAATAAGGTGCGTCCGTCTCTATCATTATTTTATCTAAAGGGATTAAGTTAATTAAGTCCTTTAAATGAGTGCCTCTACGCTCATCACATATCCATCCTGTAATTCCAATATAAAAATCCATTTCTATGTAGTCCTTTAGCTCTTCTTCAGTTCCAGTAAAGCAATGCACAACTGTTTTAGGAAGTTTTTCTTTAACTGGTTTAAGCATTTCCATGAATGTGCTGTGAGCATTTCTGACATGAAGAAACAAAGGTTTCTGTAATTCAATAGAGGTTTCAATGTGCATTTCAAAGCTTTTCTTTTGTTGTTCTTCACTGGAAAAATTCCTATAAAAATCTAAGCCTGTTTCTCCAATGGCTTTGACATTATCTTTTGTAAGTAGGTCCTTAATTTCAGAAAAGTAATTTTGACTAAATTCTTTAGCTTGGTGAGGATGAATGCCTGCTGTGCTAATTAAAATATCTGAAAGAGAGAAAGCTAACTGGTAAGCCGATATACTTTCCTCTAAGTCACTTCCAGTGACACACATTCGATTTACACCTAATTCAACTGCTTCCTCAATAACTTTATCAAGATCTTTTACAAAAGATGGATGAGTTAAGTTAACTCCAATATCAAAAAACTGTTCTTTAGGCATAAGGCTTGTTTTATTATAAGACAGAAGTTATTTAAGGAGAGAGGTAGTATGTCTGGTCCATTAAAAGGTTATAGGGTTGTTGAGTTAACCTCCACAGTCTCAGGTCCATTTGCAGGAATGATGTTATCCGACCAAGGTGCTGATGTAATAAAGGTAGAACCGCCTGGAATAGGAGACCTTGCTAGATTTATGGGTACAACAAGATCTGGTATGGCAGCTATGTTTTCTGTTCTAAACAGGAATAAAAGATCAGTGGTTTTAGACTTTAAGGAGAATAAAGATTTTGAGATCTTAAAGAGCTTGTTATCAACCGCTGATGTTCTAATTGAGAATTACAGACCCGGAGTGGTTAAGAAGTTAGGTTTGGACTATGAAAGTATTAAAAAAATTAACCCAACCATCATATACACATCTATTTCAGGATATGGACAATCCGGTCCTTACATTAATAGAAGAGTTTATGATCCTTTGATTCAAGCAACTGCTGGTGCTGCTGCTTCTCAAAATGCTGATAATCCAGAATATTACAAAACAATTGTCTTTGACAAAGTAACAGGTCTAACTGCTGCTCAATCTATAAGTACTGCTTTACTACATAGAGAAAGATCTGGAGAAGGGCAGTATTTACCGATCTCTATGTTGGATTCAGCGTTATATTACATATGGCCCGATGTTATGTGGTCCAAAACTTGGCTAGGTGAAGGTATTGACTATAAACCTGATTTATTTGAATCTTTTCCTTTATTTAAGGCCAAGGATAAACCTATTAGCGTAATTGTAGTTGCAGACAACGATTTCAAAAACTTCTGCGAAGTCATTGGTTGTAAATTGCACGAAGAAGAGAAATATGCAACCTTTGAACAAAGAGTTTTAAATAAAGAAACTTTAATAATTGAAATTGAAAACTATTTAAAAGATAAAGAATCCGATGATCTTTGCGATGAATTAGATAAATTAGGAATACCGGTTGCTTCTATAAACCAGCTAGACGAAATTCATGAAGATCCTCAGGTTTTAGAACAAAAATCATTAATAGAAACCGATCATCCTGTTGGAGGAAAAATGCGAATGCCCAAACCGCCTTTTAATTTTATAGATCAGAATAACTTTCCCAAATCACACGCACCCATATTAGGGCAACATAATAGAGAAGTGCTTTCGGAACTTGGTGTTGATGAAGAAGACATAACCAGAATGGAAGAAAGAGAAAGAGCAAATAAAGAGATAATCGAAGGCATGTTACTAGCGGACGTTGCTAATGCTTCCAGGGAATAAAGAACTTTAGTGTTATTGTAAAAATAAAAATGTATATTAAGAAAAATCATGATAGACAGAGTTAAAAAAGTAGGCTTCCTTTTTCTTGCAATACTTTTGGTTTCTTTTTTAGTAGGAGCACAAACTACTGTTTTCAATCTTATCTGGCTTTCAAGCGTTGACATGCCAGTAACTTTCGGTGTTCTAATTTCTAGCATTTATCATGATTTTGTTCTTATGACTCTAACTCCAGCTCCTCCTCTTCCCTTACCTTTATTACCGACAATAATAGCTTTGGGACTTTTCTTAGCTTTTGGTGTTACATGGATTGTTTTGAAATGGTCGGGTGTTCAAAAAAAATATGCTTATGGAATAGCAGGAGCAATGGCGCTTGTATTTATAGTGTATCTAATGCCCCTTTTATTTTTCGGGGTAGATATGTTGGCTGGAGCTAGATCGACTATAGGCAAGATAAGTTTAATTATCTGTGGATACCTAGGAGGTCATTTTTTTGGGTCTAGGTTAAGTAAGGTATAGAAATGAAAAAACAATTTTTAAAAATAAGTTTATTAATATTGAGTTTCTTTGCGTGTCTTGGAATTTATGCAAACAATAACGAGAAAGAATATAAATTTGAGACTTTGGCAGAAGGCCTGAGTTTTCCTTGGGGTATAGCTTTTTTATCTAATGAAGAGATTTTGGTAACTGAGAAAACAGGCAAATTAAGGGTAATAAAAAATGGAAACTTATTAGAAGACTCTGTAAGTGGGGTACCGGATAGTTTATTCAAAGGTCAAGGAGGGTTAGAAGGAATAGTATTGCATCCAAATTTCGAAAATAATAAATATCTTTATCTAGCTTTTTCTGAAACTGATTCTGATAATTCAAAGTTAAATACCTTGAGAGTAATACGAGGAAAACTAGAGGGACTTTCTCTTACAGATGTAGAGACAATTTTTAAAGCTAGTCCTTCTCGAAGAACGGCAAATCACTATGGAGCTAAAATGGTCTTCTTAAAGGACGGAACTCTTTTGATCACTTCAGGGGATGGATTTAGTTACAGAGAAATGGCCCAAGAACTAGATAATCATTTTGGAAAAGTCATTAGAGTAAATGAAGACGGTTCAATTCCTGAAGACAATCCTTTTGTATCTACTCCAGGTGCCAAGCCAGAAATTTGGTCTTATGGGCACAGAAATCTACAAGGTATAGTTGTTAATTCGGATGGATCTATTGTTTATGAACACGAACATGGTCCTAGAGGTGGAGACGAATTAAATATAATTGAGAAAGGAAAAAATTACGGCTGGCCAGCTATTACTTACGGTATTGATTACAGCGGAGCACTTATCTCACCCTTTAAAGAGAAAGAGGGAATGGAACAACCTATAAAATATTGGGTTCCTTCAATAGCTCCGTCAGGAATGACTTTTTATGATGGTGATCTATTTCCAGATTGGAAAGGTAGCTTATTCATCTCTGCTTTAGTGCCAGGTGATGTTAGAAGGATTTCCTTAAATGGTACTGAAGTTGTCAGTGAAGAAATCCTTTTTAACAACCTAGGCAGAATAAGGAATGTAGTTTCTGCTCCTGATGGGAGTCTAGTTTTAGCCATCGACAGTCGGAAAGGAAAAATCATTAGAGTGGTACCTAAAAAGTAATTTTTAACAAAAATAGGAGATAAAAATGTTAGCAAGAATTTTGTCAGGAATTGTCGGGCTTTTCATGCTGTGGACTTGTTTGGGGTGGCTTATGGATCCAGAAGCTGCTGCTATTGGTTTAGCCATGCCTTTATTAGAGGGAATGGGTGGAAATACACAGATTGGAGATTTCACTTCATTTTTCTTTACAGCAGGATTATTCGCTTGCATAGGTGCATACAAAGCTGAATATACTTGGCTTTATGCTTCTATATCCTTGTTGGGTTCCGCAGCTATTTTTAGAAGCTTAGCTGTAGTACTTCATGGATCAGAACCCCTAACGCAAGCTATTATTGCTGAAATAGTAATGGTAGTTTTCTTAATCCTTAGTGTTTATCTTATGAAAAAAGAAACAGCCTAAAAATTCTATTTTATGTCTCAAGATATTGGATATCCGAAGTTTCTTCGTGATACGGCAGTTTCTCGATTGGATGAAAATTCGTGGGAAGCAGAGCTTACTGATGATTGGAGCATTGGAGGTGTAGCAAATGGAGGTTACTCAATGGCCACAGCAGCTAGAGCACTCTCGGAATCTTTAGACCATAAGGATCCTCTTTCTATAACAGGCCACTATTTGTCTAGAGTAGAACCAGGCAAGGCCTTGTTAGAGATAGAAAAACTTAATATTGGAAAAAGTGTTTCTACAGCTTTACTCAAGTTCACTCAAGAAGGGGAAGAACGTATAAGATTTACTTCGTGCTTTACTGATTTCTCTAAATCAAAAGGAGATACTTTAAGGGAAGTAGAAGCGCCAGACTTTCCTCCCATTGAAGAGTGTGTAGCGATGCCTTATAAGGAGGGATTTACTCCTGTTTTGGAGAAACAAATAGAAAGGAAATTTACTCCTCAATCAGATTGGTGGGATGAAGATAGACCTAGGGATCGGGCTTGTTTAGATGCTTATTATGCTTGGCCCGGTGGAGAGGATATAGATTTATTTAGCGTGATTTTCTTTCTGGACACAATGTCACCTCCAATTTTTAATAGGTTGGGCTCAAGAGGTTGGGTTCCTTCCTTAGAATTAACAGTTCATTTAAAGCAGTTACCGTCTCCTGGACCTTTAAGAATGCGAGGGAAAACCGATTTTATAACTTCAGGTTTTCTAGAAGAAGATGATGAAATTTGGGATTCAGAAGGGAATTTAATTGGACTAGCTAGACAAATGGCCAAACTTAGAATGCCAAAAACCTAAAATGCATTGGCTTGCATAAGTTAGGCTATGATAAAGTTCTAAAAATTTTAAATAACAGGATAATTTATGAAATTTACAGGGACAGATAAATACATTTCAACCGAAGACTTAAGCATGGCTGTGAATGCTTCCGTAGCTCTGGAAAGACCTCTTTTAATTAAAGGAGAGCCTGGGACTGGGAAGACTATGCTTGCCGAAGAGGTAGCTCAAGCTTTAAAGATGCCATTAATTGAATGGCACATAAAATCGACGACCAAGGCCAAACAAGGTCTTTATGAATACGATGCTGTTACAAGACTCAGAGACTCTCAATTAGGAGATGAAAGGGTTAAAGATATTTCAAACTACATTGAAAAAGGGAAACTTTGGGAGGCTTTTTCTGCCGAAGAAAAAGTTGTCCTTTTAGTTGATGAAATTGATAAAGCTGATATTGAGTTTCCTAATGATTTGCTTCAAGAATTAGATCGAATGGAATTCTTTGTTTATGAAACAAAGGAAACTATTAAGGCAGTAAATAGACCCATAGTTATTATTACCAGTAATAATGAAAAGGAATTACCTGATGCTTTCCTTAGAAGGTGTTTCTTTCATTACATAAACTTTCCAGATAGGGAGACTATGCAGCAAATAGTTGGAGTCCATCATCCTAAAATTAAGAAAAAGTTAGTAAAGGATGCCCTGGATATTTTCTTTGATGTTAGAAAGGTGCCGGGATTAAAGAAAAAGCCTTCTACCTCTGAATTAATTGATTGGCTTAAATTGCTGATGGCCGATGATATACCTGATGAGATTCTTAAGGATAGAGATCCATCAAAAGCCATACCGCCTTTGTATGGGGCTTTAATTAAAAATGAACAAGACGTACAACTTTTAGAAAGGCTTGCTTTTATGGCAAGACGTGAGGCTGCTAACAACCCTCAATAATAATGTTTATTTCTCTGTTCAACACTCTTAAGGCCACTGGTGTTCCTTGCTCTCTCAGGGAGCTTCTTGACTTAATAGGAGCAGTAGATAAGAAACTTGCTTTCGCCAACATGGAAGACTTTTACTATCTAAGCCGAGCTATTTTGGTTAAGGATGAAAAGCACTATGATAAATTTGATAGGGCGTTTGATATCTACTTTAAAGGCATTGAAAGTATTGACGATATATTAGAGATGCTTATTCCTGAAGATTGGTTGAAATCTGAATTTGAAAAGTACCTTACTGAAGAGGAACTAGCAGAGATAGACTCTTTGGGCGGTCTGGAAAAGCTCTTAGAAGAATTTAAAAACAGAATGAAAGAGCAGGAAGAAAGGCATGAGGGCGGTAACAAATGGGTTGGCACAGAAGGAACTTCACCCTTTGGCAATGACGGAGATAACCCTGAGGGGATAAGGGTAGGGGGAGAAGGTAAGAAAGGAAAGGCTGTTAAGGTGTGGGAAGCAAGAGATTTTAAAAATCTTGATGATAATGTCGAATTGGGAACGAGAAATATTAAGGTTGCTTTAAGAAGGTTAAGAAAACTAATTAGAGACAGTGCTGAAGAAGAGTTTGATTTAGATGGAACTATAAGTTCTACGGCTAAGAAAGCTGGCATGTTGGATATCAGATATCAACCGGAGAAAAGAAATGCAGTTAAAGTTTTAGCTTTCTTTGATGTTGGTGGGTCTATGGACCCGCATATAAAAATTTGTGAAGAGTTATTTTCGGCCTGTAAAACTGAGTTTAAAAACCTAGAATATTTTTATTTTCATAACTTCTTATACGAATCAATTTGGAAGGACAACAGAAGAAGACAAAATGAAAGAATTATGACCGAGGATTTACTACATAAGTACTCCTCCGATTACAAAATTATTTTTGTTGGTGATGCCACTATGGCACCTTATGAAATTACTAACCCTGGCGGTAGTATTGAACACTGGAATGAAGAGGCAGGGGCGTTGTGGATGAAACGAATGGTGGAAGTTTACGACAAAGTAATATGGCTTAATCCTGTGCCTTCAGATCACTGGGAATACAGCGCTTCTGTAGAACTAACTCGTTCTTTAATTGAAGATAATATGTTTCCTTTGACCATAAGAGGTCTTGAAGACAGTATGGCCTTTCTTAGTAAATAACTATTTTACGTAGCTGCCTTTAAATCATCATTTAATATTGAATTCCTATGGAAGCTTTAACAATTAAGAATCTTAAAAAAACTTATGAGGGAAATCATGAAGCCCTCAAAGGCATAGACTTAAATGTTGAAGAGGGAGATTTTTTTGCTTTACTGGGCCCCAATGGAGCTGGAAAAACCACAACCATAGGGATTATTAGCTCTTTAGTTAATAAAACATCTGGGCAAGTAAAAATTCTTGGAATAGATATAGATCAAGAACATTCTCTAGCAAAGAAGCATCTGGGGGTTGTGGGACAAGAAATTAATTTTAATCAATTTGAAAAAGTAGGCCAGATCATAAGAAATCAAGCTGGTTATCACGGTCTTAGTTATTTACAAGCTAAGCAAAATGCTGAATTTTTTATGAAACGATTAGATATATGGGATAGAAGAAATGATCAGGCTCGATCTCTCTCTGGGGGTATGAAACGAAGAGTTATGGTAGCTAAAGCTTTGGTTAACAGACCTAAATTACTGATCCTTGATGAACCTACAGCAGGAGTTGATATTGAATTGAGGAGATCTTTGTGGGATTTTCTACAAGAGATAAACAACGAACTAGGCACCACCATAATCTTAACTACTCATTATCTTGAAGAAGCTGAGAGACTTTGCAGAAATATTGCCATTATTGATCGAGGCGACATAGTTGAAAATACAAGCATGAAAGATTTACTTGCTAGATTAGAGAAAGAAACTTTTTCTTTGGATTTAGATAAACCAATCAATGCAATCCCTTCCAATGGAAATTTTGATTTCAAGCTGAAAGACTCAAGAACTTTATCTGTGACAGTTAAGAAGGGGCAGCAATTAAATGAAGTATTTAAAGCTTTATCTAATGAAGGGATAACAGTATTAAGCATGAGAAATGAAACCGGAAGACTGGAAGAGTTGTTTCTAAGTTTAGTTGAATCTGATCCAGATAAATCCTCACTTTTAGATATCCAGCTTGGAGAAATGGAATGAGCACAACTGAGATACTGAACGCTTTCCTGACCATCATCAGAAAAGAAGTTATTAGGTTTACAAGGATTTGGTTACAAACTCTAGTTTCTCCGGCAATCATGATTGCACTTTATTTTGTGACAATAGGGGTAATTATTGGTTCAAGAATTGGAGAGATGGGGGGGTTCAGTTTTTTGCAATGGATGGTACCTGGAATGATTATGATGTCTGTAATTAACAATGCCTACTCGAATGTTCTGTCTTCTTTCTTTAATGTTAAATTTCAAAAAAGCATAGAAGAGCTGCTGGTTACACCTGTCCCAAACTACATCATTTTAGGAGGGTGGATATTCGGTGGAATGGCAAGGGGAATTATGGTCTCAGTTTTAGTTATTATAGTCTCTCTTCCTTTTGTTACCTTGGATGTTCAAAATTGGCCTCTCGCAATTTTAGTTATCTTTCTTACCTCAATGCTTTTCTCCATAGGCGGATTTATAAATGCTTTATTTGCAGAATCTTTTGATGATGTTTCCATTGTGCCTACATTTATATTGACTCCCTTAAGTTATTTAGGTGGGATTTTTTACTCTATAAATCTTCTCCCAGAATTTTGGCGAACTGTTTCTTTAGGAAACCCTATCTTGTATATGGTTAATGCTTTGCGCGAGGCTGTATTAGGTTCTTCTGATCTGGCTTCAATGAATATGACCATCCATTTCGCGTTATTAATGATAGTTTTTTTTATTATTATTCTTTTTTTTCTAGCCTTGTGGCTGTTGAATAGAGGAAAAGGCATAAGGACCTAATTTTGGATTTAGATCAATTACCGCTTGGAAAGAAAACAACATATCCGAATAAATATGATCCCTCCTTGTTAGTTGGTATAAGTCGTAAAGAATCAAGAACAAGGACAGGGATAAGTGGCGAAGCCAATTTATTTTTCGGTTTAGATGCTTGGACAGCCTACGAACTTTCCTGGTTAGACGTAGAAGGAATTCCAAAAAATGGAGTTTTGTATGCTTCTTATAAGAGTAGTTCAGAGAGGTTTATTGAGTCCAAATCACTCAAATTATATTTAAACTCTATTAACAATAAAAAATTTGATACCCCAAAAGATTTATTAACTTTAATAAAAAATGATCTAGAGCAATGCATTTCTGATGATGTAGATATAGAAATTAGAAATTCTCCCAAAAAGTTTATTCAAGAAGGTCAGTCGTCAGATTTATTGAAGAGCTTGGCAGAAAATGTAAATGAAGATGAACCTTGGGTGAACGCAAGCAGAATATCAGAAGAGCTTAGTTGCGATGTTTTTAGAAGTCTGTGTCCCGTAACAGGACAACCAGATTGGGCAACAATAAGAATTAATTATTCTGGACGACAGATTAATCGTAGAAAACTTCTCAAATACCTTTTAAATTTTAGAAACATGCAAGCTTTTCATGAAGAATGTGTAGAGAAAATTTTTATTGATGTTAAAAGACTTTGTCAGCCTGAAGATTTGACTATCAGCGCGCATTATTTAAGAAGAGGAGGAATAGAATTAAATCCACTTAGGTCCTCAAAAAAGGAATTTAATAAGGTAATGTTTAGAGAGATAAAGCAATGACAGTCAGCATCCTTATAGGGATTATTTTTTTGTCAGCTGGTATTTTTATATTAAGCCCAGGTTTATCTAAAGGTTTGAAAGTTCGAACTCAAGTAGGTCGATATCCTCTAGTAAAAGGAATTATTGGGTTGATTAGTTTGATGATCTTAATCACCGTGACTCTTCAAGAGAGCTGGCATGAAGAATTATGGCGAGTAGTTGTTTTTGTTGTTTTTATATTTGCTCTTCTTCAACTCATTTCAACTATTTTTACCATGAATTTTTGGGATGGCATAACAGATTTTGTTAGAAAGTATCCCTTAATGGTTTCTCTGGTCCTGATTGCATTAGGCTTGTTGTTGATCTCTCCGCTAGAATAGCGCTTTCCTTAGTAGGAGAGGTGGCAGAGTGGTCGAATGCGCTCGCTTGGAAAGCGTGTAAGGGCTAATACCCTTCGAGGGTTCGAATCCCTCCCTCTCCGCCAGGACCTAATAAGTTTTATAGAAAATTTACAAACATGAACAAACTTTCAGAAGCCGTTAGTAAGCGTATGAGAAAGGATCTTGAAAATGCCTATATGGAAATCATTCCAGTTCCAGGCATTGAAGAGAAGCTCGGAACTCTTCAAAAAAATATGCATGTGGCTGTCACATGCTCGCCGACAAAAGGAGTAGATGCAACCTTAGAGTTAACTGAAAAACTTATCACACAAGGGTTTCAGGTTACTCCGCATATTTCAGCGAAATGTGTAAAAGGGGAAAAACACCTTGAAACTATTATTAAAAAACTAGATACATTGAGTATTAAAAGTATTTTTGTTCCTGGTGGTGACGGACCTGAACCAATGGGTGAGTTTAGTAATGCCTATGATCTTCTTAAAGCCTTACAGAAATCTGGTCACAATATAGAAAAAATTGGAATCGCTGCTCATCCTGAAGGACACCCTGATATTAACGAGAAAATCTTAATGGAAGCACTTGAAAAGAAGAAAGATTTAGCAGATTTCATCGTTACTCAAATGTGTTTTGATGCAACTGCATTAGGTGACTGGCTGGTTAGGATTAATAAACAAGGCATTCATCTTCCTGTTTGGGTCGGGTTACCTGGTGCCATTGAACGGGGACGACTTGTAAGAACTTCTCTTAGAATAGGTGTCGGAGACTCTCTGCGTTTTTTGAGAAAAAAATCTCAAGTTGCAGCAGAATTAATGAAATCTAGTGTCTATACTCCAGAAAAATTGGTAACTGGTATTTCTAACTATAAAGATATTACAGATACCAACCTTGTTGGATACCATATTTTTTGTTTTAACCAGATTGAAAAGACTGAAAAATGGCGTAATAAGATTATTGCTAGTCTCAAATAACTTAATTTTGTTAGAATATCGTCCTTTTTAGGGGCACAATTTGGAGGAAACATGAAATTTATAAAGACTCTGTCGAATTTAACCGTATTTTCATTACTTTTAATACCTTATGTTATGTCAGCATCTGATGAAGAAGCTGCAGTTGGTATTTTAGAAGAAGTTGTTGTAACGGCTCGAAAAAGAGAAGAAACAGCACAATCTGTACCTATTCCAATTACTGCTTTGGGTGGAGACAGATTAGAAGCAAGAAATATTACTGAAATTCAAGACATAACTAAATTAACACCTAATTTAAACTTTTCTGCTCAAGGAATAAATTCAACAGTAACGAATGTTTTCTTGAGAGGTATTGGGCAAACTAACTGGTCCGAAACACAAGATCCTAAGATTGGAATATATATCGATGGTGTTTATCTAAGTAGACCTCAGGGAGGAATGGTTGATTTGATTGATATTGATCGTGTAGAAGTACTTAGAGGACCTCAAGGAACTCTTTTTGGAAGAAACACAACTGCCGGATTAATCCATATCATCACTAAAGGCCCAACTGACGCCTTAGAGGGTTTTGCTAATGTAGGTTTTGGTACGGAAGGACATGTTGTTATGAGGGGAGTTTTAAATGTTCCTATGGGTGACAACTTGTCTGGTCGATTTGCAGTGATGTCTAAAGAAACAGATGGATTCATTAAAAATCAGATCACAGGAGAAGATCATGGTAATGAAGATTCTCAATCTTTTAGAGCTTCTTTCAAATACACAGGTGACACTTATAACGCAAGATTCACCTACGATCATTTTGAGTCAGATGAACTGGCTACATTATCAAGTTGTCGTTTTGAAGCTCCTGCAAACGGAGCTTTAGCTTCTGGCTTCCCTGCGGTAGCTTATTTGGCAGGAACCTATGACACTATGAGAAAGAATTGTCTTGAAACAAGCAGATATTTGGGAAGAGACAATAACCCTAATCAAAATGCAACTACAGATACAGACTCCTATACTCTTACTCAAAGTCTAGATCTAGGTATAGGAACATTGACTATGATTTCAAATCATAGAGAAATAGAAAACTTTAACGGTACTTGGGGTTGGGGTATGGGCAGTGGTAATTCACCTACGACTACAACCACAAATCTTTTAGATGTTATTAATTACAATCAGGAATTCGATGTTGATTCACACGAGATAAGGTTGAGTGGAGACTCAGATAATTTAAGTTGGACAATTGGTGCTTATACTTTTGAAGAAGACAATTATGGAATTACTGATGTACCTGTTTTAAGAGGATATACACCTCCAGCACCTACCGCATGGCCATTCTTTTATGTAGTGATACCAGGTGTTCTTAACGTAGCTCAAACTGTAATGGGCACTCAAATGTTTGGGTCAAGAACTCAATATAACATTGTGACTAACGCCAACGACGCTTTCTTTGCGGAAGGTACTTACGTAATAAATGATAAAACAGACATAACCGTTGGCTTGAGAAGGACCGAAGATGATAGAAGATACACAAGAGGTCAATATTTGTATGTGGGTAATAACGCGAAAGGTCCGTTTGACCCAGGTAATAATTGCCCTGGAAATATAGACCCCACTACCATGATGGCTAAAGCTGAAACTTGTTATCAAGAAGTTGATTACAGTGAAACTACTTCTAGAGTTATTTTAAGTCATGCTAATTCTGAAAATCTAATGACGTATGCCAGTTACAGTAAAGGTTATTCATCCGGTGGCTTCAATCAGGCTATCGACATGAAAGCTTTCCTTCCTGAGATCTCTGATAACTATGAGTTTGGTTTTAAGAGCACTCTTAGAGACGGAACTATGAGGTTAAACGGTACTTACTTCTATAACATGTATGAAAATCAACAAATAA
Organism: uncultured Gammaproteobacteria bacterium; assembly: GCA_964614345.1. GTDB lineage: Bacteria > Pseudomonadota > Gammaproteobacteria > Magnimaribacterales > Magnimaribacteraceae > AEGEAN-183. The sequence goes on from CAZTLP010000007.1 coordinate 44,418, forward strand.
CGGTTGGAAGAGTAATTAATGGACAGCCTACAGCTGACATTATTAATGCTAAAGAAGCAAAAATTGAAGGGATAGAACTAGAACTTCTTGCTCAACTGTCTGATAGTTGGGCTATGACCATGAGTTATGGTTTTATGGATGGGAAATATAATGATTTTACTGTTGATGACTATGCTTACGATCCAACAACCTTCGTAACAACTATCACTCAAAGAGACCTTAGCGACACTCCATTTGGGTATGTTGGCGATAATGGGAAAAGTCATACATTTGATATGGCTTTTATACACACCCAAACATTATCTTCAGGTGCAAATGTTGTGAGCCAGATGGGTCTAACTAAACGTGATAATTCTTGGGGAACGATGAGACACACACCTGGTTCAGAAGTACCCGGTTATAATCTAATTGATGGAAGAATAGCTTTTACTCTTCCTGATGGCTTAACCACCATTACTTTATGGGGCACAAACCTCACTGACAAAGAATACGTGTCAAGTATGTTATGGCAGGGAGGAGATCCTGAAATAGGTGACCCATCATTAGGAATGGCTGCAGAGTATTGGGGTCAACCAAGAAGATTTGGAATAGAGTGGCGTAGAGACTTCTAAGAAACTTTACTTTAATGCCACAAGGGATTGCCGAAGTTAACGACATCAATATTTGGTGGGAAGACTTCGGCGACTCTTCTAATCCCACGGTTCTTCTCATTATGGGTGCTAATGCCAATGCCATGCAGTGGACATTAGACTTTATAAATCCTTTAGTAAAAGCAGGTTTTCACGTTGTCAGGTTTGACAACAGAGATGTGGGCAAGAGTACTTGGTTAACTACTGAGCCTACAATGGTTTTTTCTGATGAAGGAATTGCTAATCAAGAAGTGAGTTATAACTTAGAAGACATGGCAGCAGATGCTGTAGCTTTACTGGACCATTTGAGTATTGAAAAGGCTCATATAGTAGGTGCTTCAATGGGCGGAATGATTACTCAAGTAATCGGACTAGATCATTCTGAAAGGGCACTTTCATTAACACCAATCATGTCAACTCCGGGTGCTGGACTAGAAGATGATACGCTTTCACCACCAACAGAAAGTCTAATGCAAGGCATCATGAAGTCCATGGAACATAATATGAAAGGTGAGTACTTAGAAGGACTGGTCTGTACTTACCGAGAGTTAACGGGGTCTCGTTTCCCATTTGACGAAGATAAGTTTAGAGAAAAAGCAAAAGAAGGAATGGATCACGGACATAATCCTTTTCCAGGTCACGGAGCTGCAGTTAGTTCAAGCCCTCATCGTAAAGATCGATTAAAAGATATCAATTTACCTACTTTAGTAATTCATGGAACAGAAGATGCCATTCTTCCCTTTGATCATGGTCAAGCACTAGCGGATGGTATCTCTAATGCTCAGCTGATGACTTTAGAAGGGGTTGGTCACGAGATACCCGATCAATTGATTGGAGAGATCACTTCAAGAATGATAGAGCACTTTAACTCTATTTAGTCATCCCAGCATAAGCTCTATCTATTACTCCCACGATAAAAGGGCCATCTCCAAACTTATCTCGCCATTCTTTTGTAGGATCCGTATCAATAATTTCTTGTAGACCTTTTCCTTGTTGAATTCCTTCTTGAATTCTATCTCTAACTACAATCAACATATCAATATAAGTTTGTAAGTCTTCAGTTGTTGAAATAGGCCCATGACCTGGGACCACAATGGTTTTATCATTTACAACTTTTAATACCTCTTCACAAAAACGAATAATTCCGTCAATGCTTCCTCCATTACCAGCATCTATAAAAGGAGGACCGGTCATATTGAATACATCTCCCATATGTAAAACATTAGAGTTCCGTAAAAAAACTGCCGTGTCTCCTGTGGTATGAGCATGACCGAAATGATAAAGCTCTATCTGCTCTCCATTCAGATGAAGTTTCATTGTGTCCTGATAGGTAATTTGAGGCACTGAATTTAATGGATAGGGTTGTTGTGGGTAGACTATAAAAGAAAGATTAATGGGTTTAGGGTTCAACATCATGTTTCTGGAATTCTCATGGGCCACTATCTTTGCTCCATCCGGGCCAAAAGCAAGATTACCTTCAGCATGATCAAAGTGCCAATGAGTATTGATTACATAATCAACTGATTTGCCCCCTATTTTTCTCAACGATCTTAGGATCTTGTATTTTAATTCAGGCATTTGGTCATCTACAAAAAGAACCCCATCATCTCCTGTACTTACTAGGATGTTGCCCCCTAGACCAAATAAAACATGAACATTATCTGATATTTTTTCTATAGTGATCTCAGCTTCATCAAAATTCCAACCAAAGGCGTCCATAACGGCTTGTTGCCCATCTTGGTAATTTACTTCAGACTCTTCGTGGTGAGCTGCATTAACTAAAAAAGCTAAAAAGGTTAGTGAAATAAATAATGACTTAAATAAATAGGTTAGTTTCATTTTATATCTCCTGCTTATTGATTATTATTACATGCTTATAAGCAACCGTGAATAAGGTTAAGGGGAAACTAAATGAACGAAATAATTGCAACTGAATCTAGTAATTTTGATTTAAAAGAAATAGTCGCTTCTTTGAATAATTTATTGAAGCTAAGAACCATTCCAATCGGGATGAAAATGTTCGAAAGTATTGAAGAAATGGAGTC
>CAZTLP010000008.1:0-10192 GCA_964614345.1 uncultured Gammaproteobacteria bacterium
TTTTTTCATTTAGCAGAATATTTTTTAAGGTTTTTAGAGCAACCTTTTTGAAGCTATTTCAGCTCCAGCGGATAGCGCTTTTAGCTTAGCCCAGACTACTTCTTCAGCTACATCTCTAAAACCTGCTGCAGTATCAAATCCACAATCTGTACCCACAATAACTCTTTGTGGATCTTCAATACTTGAAACAACTGCCTCGATTCTATCTGCTACTACCTCTGGATGTTCTACATAATTCGAGGTTGTATCAATTACTCCTGCAACTATAAGCATATCCTCCGGTAAATTCTCTTTTGTAAGCAGTCTATATTCATGCGCATGTCTGGGGTTTGCCATTGATAACATTAATGCCCCTACTTTGGCATTAATTAAGCTTGGAAGAATAGTTTTTAGTGGTATATCTGAATCATGAGGTCCATTGTAGTTACCCCAACAAACATGCATTCTCACTGACTCTTTTGGTATATCGGTTAAAGCTGTATCTATAGCTTTAATAACCTTGTTAATGAACTCAATAAATTCAGCGTCACTTTTGTCAGCAAAATATACATGTCTCTCCATTGCTAAATCAGGACAGTCAAGTTGTAGAACATGACCCGCAGAGTAAATGGCGTCGTATTCTGTTTTTAAAGCGGTAGCTAAAGCCTCCAAGTAAGCATCCATATCTCCATAAAATACATCTTCCATTGCAGCTGCAATAATTCCTGGTGAAGGTGACGTCATAAATGTTTCTTCAAAAGGACCGTCTTCTTTAGCAAGGAAATTTTTGAATTGATCAATCTCCTTTTCAAGTGGATCTTTATTTGTATAGGTGACCTCTCCCTGTGCTTGAGGAGCGGAAATTAGGCTAACACCATCTAGATAACCGGAAAGTTTTAAGTCCACCCAGGAAGGATAATCAACCATGTCTTGGAAAGCAGGTCTATTACTAGCACCTCCAAAACCTGACATTCTGTGTCTAACATAAGAGAAAAAACTTTCTCTTGTTTGTTCACCGTTGTTGCCTATATGAATGCCGCTATTAATCTGATTCTGAATAACAGCTTCAGTGGAAGTATAGATCGCATCTTCAAGTTTACTTTTATCTACTTCTTCCCCTCTAGATAAAGCAACATAAAGTTCAACAAGCTCTTTAGTCCTGGGTAAGCTTCCAGAGTGAGTTGTTAAAAAGTAAGAGTTTGTTGATAACATTCTTCTATTAAAAGTTAATTTCTTTTAGTGCCAATTAGTACCCACAACATAGTAGTTACTTCATCATCTTTAAAACGCCAAGCATGACGGGTTCCGTTCTGAATAACAACATCCCCAGGTTCAAGGTCTACAGTTTCTCCATCATCTAATTCAAGTTTTGGATTACCAGAAATTACAACACCATAATCTACAGAATCTGTGGTGTGCATACCTTCATTTTCCGGTTCCATATGTTCCATGAGTCCAGGTAAAGCCTTGGCTCTTTGATTCATAACAGACTCATCGTAAATGTCATCACTTGATTTACTAGGATCGAAAGTTACTATCCTTACTCTTGATTCGCCTAAATCAGGAAAAACTGATTTCCACTTATTCAATAATGAAGGTTCAGCAGTTGCATCAACCGGGATAGTATCGTCTGGGTAAGTAGCCCAGAGTTCCTTCCAGAGAACTCCTGGTGTATCTACAACATGCTCAGGTTCTCCAATTTTTACAAATATTGCCTTACCATTTTCATCATGGCCTGTGACTACTCTTTTCATGATTGCCTCTCTGATTCCTTTAAAGGTTAACTATACCAATAAGAGAAAAAATGGGAAAAGATATCTTAGTGGATAAATTCAGGAAGGATGTGGATACATTTTGTAGACCAAAGCTCTGAAACCCCTATTAAATCAATATGTCAGAGCCTTGGCGTCCCCTAGGGGATTCGAACCCCTGTTGCCAGGATGAAAACCTGGTGTCCTAGACCAGACTAGACGAAGGGGACACTTGATTTGGTGCGGCATTGTAAGAAGCATCTGCCTTAAGGTCAAACCCTATTCCACTGATGCGTAGTCGCTTTTACTTCTAAAATAAATAGTTAAAAAGACAAAAATAGCACCCAGTCCTATTCCTATCCAAAATTCGTTCATTCCTAATAATAAAGGGACATCACTTATTTCCGCTACCTGAAGGGTTTCATATTCTTTAGGAAAAGAACTTGATCTTGACCAAGGAAGAAGTCTATCTATTAAAGAATCATAAAATATTGAGGAAGACAGTGATACTCCTTCTACTAAAACTATAACCACAGGCGGTAATATGGCCGCCACTACTGGCTTTCTTGAATAAGCTCCAGTGAGCATAATCCAAGCAATAACAGGGAAACTCCATAAGGCTTGCATCCAGAGACTAAAGATAACTCTAATCCAATCCAACCAAGGATAAGCTTGCCAAGCCCAGGTGAAAGGAACAATGTCAGATACGGCAAAGTAAATAGAACCTGCTGTAACTGAAACTAAATGTAAAAACAATAAAGCTGGAATGACTAATAAAGGGGCAACAAATAGAGCAACGGATAATTTAGAAAGCACTGTAAAAGAATCAGAAACAGGTAAAGATCTCCAGAAAACTATGCTCTTATCTTTTCTCTCATCAAAAAATGTACTCAAGCTGTAAGCCAGTATGGCGAAGCCTAAAGCGATTACTAGTGGAGAACCTAAGACTAGCAATCCAGCTCTTATGGCAGCCTTCCTCTGCTCAAAGGTTGCTTCATTCATTCCTTGTACTGTTTCAGGGTCTGCAAAAACTTCAGTAGAAAACTTAAAATTTTCAGTGTTCACTTCCGTTATTCCTATATAGACCATAACAACCACCAGAGACATGAAAGCACCCACAATCCAGGGTAAATACACAAAACCCCATTTGTGCTCCTGCAGTTCCCTTCTGATGACGGCTTTTAAGGCATTCACTTTGCCTCTCCTTCTTTATTCTTTTTCATGACAGCAAGAAATAAATCTGCGATTGCGGGCGGGTGTACTTCACCAAAATCACGTAATTTTTCTGCTTCTACATTTTCATACAGATAAACGGGCCTTCCTAATTCAGTTCTAATATAAATAGGATTTAAGGCTTTGGCCTTTTCAAGATTTTCAGCTTTGGGCCTTAGTTCTAGAAATCTTTGATTCAATGCATCTATGGATCCACTCATTACTTCCTTTCCTTGATCCATAAAAACTACATCGGATAACACGCCTTCTATTTCCTCAACTTGATGAGTACTGATGATAATTGTCTTGTTTCCATCAAAATAATCTTCAATTAATTGTGAATAAAATTCTTTTCGATAAGATAAATCTAATCCCAAAGTAGGCTCATCTAGAACTAATAACTCCGCATCAATTGCCATTACAATGGAAAGGTGAAGTTGAACTACCATACCCCTTGAAAGAGTTCGTACTCTTGAGCTCGTCTTGATGTTCGTGTTCGATAGAATCCTTTTTGCTTTGCTTAAATCAAATCTTGGGTGGACCCCTTCTACATAATCAAGTATTTGCCCTACTTTCATCCACCTAGGCATTACTGCTACATCGGTTATGGAACAAACTCTGTTCAGTAATTCATGTCTATCCTTATTAGGAGAAAGCCCCAAGACCTCTAATTCGCCCGAGGTGTCTACAAGGCCTAGTACAGCTTGTAAAAAAGTAGATTTACCTGCTCCATTAGGACCGATAAGACCCATTATTTGTCCTGAATGAACATCTAAATTAAAACCCGATAAAGCAGAGCTGCCCCCATATGCTTTTGAAATATTTCTGGCTTTAATGACTCTATTTTCTTCCATCATCAAACTTTATTAACTAATTCAACTAAGTCTATGTTCAATTGATCAGCTTTTTTTAATACCGCTGGCCAATCACCTTTTAAAAATTTTTCTTTTTCTATCTTCAATAACTGCTTTTTGGCCGGTTCAGTTACAAACATTCCTAAACCGCGTCTCTTTTCGACAATTTTGAGATCTACCAATTCCTGATAAGCTTTTGAAACAGTCAAGGGGTTAACCCCTCCTTCCACGGCCATCTGCCTCACAGAAGGAATAGGTTCCCCCGCGTCTAAGACTCCATCAATAATAAGAGAAACAACATGGTCTCGAACCTGCTGGTAGATAGGTTGGTCATTCGTCCATTGCATGTGAACACTTTTTATACAAGTGTATTAGTAAAGTAATACACTTACAAGTAAAACTATCTTTTTAACTTTTTTTGTATCGCTGCAAAAACTCCTCTAAAAATATTGGCTTCCATATGATCTAACTTAGATCGTTTGAAGAACCTTCTTACTCTTGTAAGTAATTGCCTTGGGTTATCGGTTTCATAAAATTCCACTTCTTGCATAAGTTCATCAAAATGCTCTATCAATCTTTCTATTTCGGCATTTTCAGCTAAAGGGACATCCCATTCTTGTTTTTTTAACTTTCCTTCATTAGATAAAGCTTTCAACCTAATTTCGTAAGCAATGATTTGAATAGCTTGAGACAAGTTTAAAGAAGGATATTCATCACTAGAGGGGATATGGACATGGAGATTACATAATCCAAGCTCTTCATTAGTTAGCCCCCTGTCCTCCCTGCCAAATATCACTGCTACCTTATCTTTGCTAGTTTTACAGAATGAGACCATTTCTTCTGCTGCTTCCCTAGGGCTCACTATTGGCCAAGGTACTTTGCGATTTCTAGCACTTGTCCCAATTACTAACTTAGCTTCAGAGATGGCTTCATCTAAAGATTTGTGTATCGATGCTTTTTCAAGCACATCAGTTGCTGCTTTAGCTCGAAAAAAAGCTTTTTCGTGAGGGAATTCCTTAGGCGAAACCAACCCCATTTGAAATATTCCCATATTTTTCATTGCCCTTGCAGCAGCACCTATATTGCCTGGGTGGGTAGTGCCTACCAAAATGAAATTGATATTCTGTTGAATTAATTGAAGAACATCTTTTTTATTAGCCATGTCCATATTCTATCAGGCTAATTTCAAGCTTCTGATAGAATACGCCACCTTTGAATTGATAATGGAACCAAAAGTAAACATAGCTCTGGAAGCAGCTCGAAAAGGAGGCAAAGAACTACTTCGTTTTAAAGACGAAGTAGATAAGATGGATATCATTGAAAAAGGACCTGCTGACTATGTTACTGAGTTGGATAAAAGGGTTGAAGATATCATCATAAGTTCTTTAAAAAAGACTTATCCTAAGCACAGTTACTTATCAGAAGAAATAGGCGAAACAAAAGGGAAAGGGAAAGATCTTGAATCGATCTGGGTAATTGACCCCCTAGACGGAACGACTAATTACATTCATGGTTTTCCTTACTACGCCATCACAATTGCTTATGTAGAAAAAGGCAAAACGCTTCATGCGATTACCTTGGACGTTTCTAGGCAAGATGAGTTTACTGCTAGTTTAGGTAAAGGCGCTTATTTAAATAATAGGCGAATCAGAGTCAGCAAAAGAAAAGGAATTAGAGGAGCGCTCCTCAGCAACTCTTCTCACAATACTGAATCAGGAAGAGTACGCCATGACAATATTGCTACTTTTAGAGCTCTTTATTCTCATGGGCTAACAATCAGAAGAACAGGATCAACAGCTTTAGATTTAGCCAATGTCGCAGCAGGAAGACTGGATGGTTTCTGGGGCAGTGGTCTTGAAGACTGGGATATAGCTGCTGGAGGCCTTTTAGTACAAGAAGCTGGGGGGTTAGTTAGTAACTATTTCGGAGAAGTAGAATACCGAGAAGGTGGGAATATTCTCGCATCCACCACAAAATGCTTTAAGCCAATGTTAAAAGCTATAAAGCCTTTTGCTTATCTAGCAGAAGACTAAGGTAAACCGTCAAAATCTTCGTTTTCTTTATCAGGGACAACCAGGTGTTCTCCAGTTAAGCCCATAATTACTAAAGCATTGGATGCAATATATATTGAAGAATAAGTTCCCACCACCACACCAAATATTAGTGCAAAAGCAAAATTCTTAATTAATTCTCCGCCGAATAAATATAGAGAAAATAAAACCAGCAAGGTAGTCAATGAAGTGATTAAGGTTCTACTTAGCATTTGATTCAAGGAAAGATTAATTACTTCTTCTGTATCGGAGTTTCTTTGAATTCTTAGGTTCTCTCTTATTCGATCTGACACTACGATCGTATCATTTAATGAATAACCAATAACAGCCAATAAGGCAGCCAATACCGTTAAATCAAAATCGAGATTAAATAAAGAAAAAATCCCTAAGACGATTACCACATCATGAACTAATGCGAGTACTGCTGCCCCAGCAAATCTAGATTGAAACCTAAATGCGATGTACAGCATCATTAACCCTAAGGCCAATATCAAGGCCAGGCCTCCATCATCTCTCAGTTCAGCACCAATTTGAGGGCCTACATACTCAACTCGCCTTAAATCAATTTGATCAGAAGTTTCCTGTCTTAATACTTCAATGATCTCAGTGCCTAAAGTGTCACTTACACTTCCAGGTAGTTTTATTAAAACGTCTTGAGTAGATCCAAATAAAGCAACTTGGGCTCCCTGATAACCTGCCTCTGTAAGACTTTGTCTTATCTCTCCAACTTTAACTTCTTTGGGGTAATGAAGTTCTACTAAAGAACCGCCAGTGAAGTCTAATCCCCAATTTAATTGCTTTAGCCCTAAAGACAGAATAGAAACAATAACTAAAATTATAGAAACTCCTAGAGCTATCTTTCTCCAAGCCATAAAGTCTAAGTTGAAATTCATATCGCTATCCTGCTTAGATTCTTTTTATTCCTGTATATGAGGTAAATAAATCCTCTCGTACCGAGAATAGCTGTAAACATAGACGTTAGAATTCCTATAGAAAGAGTTACAGAAAATCCTTTTATAGGCCCTGTGCCTAACGAGTACAGAATAACTGCAACTAAGAGAGTAGTTAAATTAGCATCTAAAATAGTCAGGAAAGCTTTGTCGTAACCCTGGTCTATTGCTTGTAGAGGTTCAGTTCCCTGTTTTAGCTCCTCTTTAATTCTAGAAAATATTAAAACGTTTGCATCAATAGCCATACCCACTGTAAGAACAATCCCCGCTATACCTGGCAGCGTCAAAGTTGCTGAAAGTATCGACATAATCGCTACCAATAGAACGATGTTAGTGCCAAGTGCAAGACTAGCCGCGACCCCAAAAATTCTGTAATAGAAGAGTGTGAATAAAAGTACCAGAGCCATGCCCAATTGCATGGAAAGTATGCCAGCATTTATATTGTCCTGACCTAAGCTGGGTCCTACTGTTCTTTCTTCAACAAAACGCATTGGTGCTGCAAGGGCCCCTGCCCTTAGCAACAAGGCAAGCTCAGAAGATTCTTGCGAGCTATCTAAACCTGTTATCCTAAATTGAGTGCCCAAAGCCGCCTGAATAGTAGCTAGGCTTATTATTTCCTTAGTCTCAAAGGTTTCTTGAACTTCCACCCGATTTCCATCAGCATCTCTTCGAAAGGTAGTTTTATTTTTTTGCTCCACAAACAAAACACCTAGCCTCTTCCCTATATTTCCTCTTGTAGCACGATGCATCCTAGCTCCACCAGCTCCATCTAAAGTAATGTTAACTTGTGGTAATCCACTCTCATCAAAACTAGCTTGGGCGGTTGCTACCTGATCTCCACCTAATATTATTTGGTCTTGTAATTCACTTTCGCCATATCTACCATCTCTGTGAGGATAGGAAGTCTTTCTGGTTCTAGGTGTGTCATATTCTGCCTCTAGATGAAATTCCAACGTAGCTGTCTTACCTAAAATTTTCTTGGCTTCAGCAGTGTCTTGTATACCTGGAAGCTCTACAATAATCCTTTTCTTTCCTTGTTTTTGTACTATAGGCTCTGAAACTCCTAATTCATTAACTCTGTTTCGAAGAGTAGTTAGGTTTTGATCAATGGCATCTTTCTCTATCTGAACAATCTCATCTTCTGTTAGGCTTAAAGAAATATTAAATTGGTCTCCTGATTCAGCATAAGTGATACTAAATTGAGGGTAATTGTCCTCAAGAAGTTCAGTTGCTGATTCAAATATTGTCTCTCCTGTAACTTTTAATTTTATGGTTTGATCTTTTTCCACAAATAATGAGTTATAACGAATCTTTTCATCTCTTAATTTTCTTCTTATATCTTGCAATGTCCCATTTTGTCTGTTGCTCAGAGCGGTTTCTGTATCCACTTCCATTAAAAAATGAACCCCTCCTCTCAAATCCAAGCCTAGTTTCAAAGGCTCACCGCCGATATTTTTCAACCAATCAGGGGTTGTAGGGGCTAAATTAAGTGCAACAATTAAATCATCGCCTACAGAAGATAAGAGATCTTTAACTCTTAATTGTTCTTCAGTAGAAGAAAGCCTTATAAGCGCATATTTCTTGTGTATTTCTACTTCAGGAACACCATTGGTAAGTTCATTTTCTTCTAAGACCTTACTTAAGCGTTGTTGAAGTTTCCGATCATGAATTTGAGTGCTGTCGTTATACGATACCTGGACTGCTGGATCAGGCGCATATAGGTTAGGTAGAGCGTATATGATTCCAAAACTTAAAACTATTAAGATAAGGAGATATTTCCAGATACCGAAGGGTTTCACTTTGCTTATTAGATGGAGTTAATTGTTCCTTTAGGAAGAACATTAGAAATTGCAGCTTTTTGAATCTTCACTCGGTTGTTGTCACCCAGATTAATCTCGAAAAATTGATCACTTATCTTGGTTACCCTGCCTAAAAGGCCCCCAGAAGAAACGACCTCATCACCCACCTCAATACCAGCAACTAATTCTTCATGTGCTTTTCTTGCTTTATTCTGTGGCCTGATCATTAAGAAATAAATCAGTACAAAAAAACCAATTAACAGCAAGAAAGTTGGATCAAAAAAAGTAGGTGTTTCATTCATATCATTTCTCTATATGGGGATAATCTGAATTATCCCAAGTATCTCTGCATTTATCCACGAAAGCATTAAATTTATGTTGTTTAATTGAATCCCTGATCTGTTTCATTAAGTTCAAATAAAAATGAACATTGTGGATCGTATTTAAAGTAGAACCTAAAACTTCTTTAGTCTTATCAAGATGAAATAGATAACTTCGAGAAAAATTAGTACAGGTATAACAATCGCAATTAGGGTCTAATGACTTCATAGACTCCCTGTTCTTCGAATTCCTAATTTTAACTACGCCTTCGGACGTATAAAGATAACCATTGCGAGCATGCCTGGTTGGAATTACACAATCGAACATATCAATTCCCTTCTGAACACAGTTTAAGATATCCAATGGCGTACCAACACCCATTAGATATCTTGGCGATTCTTTGGGCATCCTCAATGCCATAAAGTCGACTACCCTCAGCATTTCTTCCCTAGACTCTCCTACCGATAAGCCTCCTATTGCATAGCCTTCAAAACCTATATCAACAAGCTTATCAAGTGACTCTTCTCTAAGGTCTTCAAACATGCCTCCTTGTACAATTCCGAATAATCCTGAAGTGCCTGATGAAAAACTATCTCTACACCTTTGAGCCCATCTCATAGATAACAACATAGATTCTTCTGCTTTTTCTTTTTTCACAGGGAACGAAGTGCATTCATCTAAAACCATCGCGATATCAACTCCAAAATCAGCTTGAAGTTGCACACAGGATTCAGGCGATAAGAAAATAGAATCCCCATTTAAAGGTGAATTAAAGGTAACCCCTTCTTCTGAAATTAACCTCTTCTTAGCCAGACTAAAGACCTGATAACCTCCTGAATCAGTCAAAATTGGTTTATCCCAAGACATAAAGTTGTGCAACCCGCCATGCTTTTTAATTATTTCTATTCCTGGCCTCTCCATAAGATGATAAGTGTTGGAAAGGATTATTTGTGCTTCTAAATCCTTTAACTCTCTAGGAGAAAGCGTTTTGACAGCACCGTAAGTACCTACCGGCATAAAGACAGGAGTATCTATCTTTCCACGAGAAGTAATGACCTCTCCTAATCTAGCTTGCCTATCTTCTGCTATAAGATTAAATCCAAATGTCATAATCTAATCTGGATTGGCATTGATAAACATTGAGTCTCCATAACTATAAAATCTGTACTTTTCTTGTATTGCATACTTGTATGCTTCTCTCATCTTCTCATATCCTCCAAAAGCACTCACCAAAAGAAGTAAGGTAGATTTAGGCAAATGGAAGTTTGTAATTAG
>CAZTLP010000008.1:10292-11413 GCA_964614345.1 uncultured Gammaproteobacteria bacterium
CTTTTAATGGGTTTAAAAGTACCCATGCCAATGTGCAAGGTTATTTTTGCAATATTCACTCCTTTATCCATTACTAAATCTAATAATTCATTATCAAAGTGAAACCCTGCGGTTGGTGCTGCCACTGAATAGTTTTTAGCAGGATCTGCATACACCGTTTGATATCGCTCTACGTCTAAAGTATCAGCATCCCTTTTTAGGTAGGGAGGTAAAGGAACTAAACCTAAACTATCAATTATTTTTTTTGCTGGTTGCGAAAATTTAACTTCCCAAACATCCCCCCTTTTTTTTATTAAAGATACAAATTCTTTACTCTCAGAAAGTGAGATCTTGTCACCTTCTCGCAAACGAGAATTTGACCTCAGTTGCACCAGTGAATTCTCCTTATCGAGAACTCTTTCTATTAATAGTTCTACCTTTGCCCCTGTTTCCTTTTGTCCAACTAACCTAGCATTTAGTACCTTTGTATCATTAATCACCAAGACATCTTCGGGCTTAAGAAGGCCTGGAAGATCTGAGAAGACTAAATCTTTAAGATTATGTCCAACCATTAAAAGTCTACTGGAACTTCTTTGTTCGAGGGGAGAAGAGGCAATAAGATCCTTAGGAAGTACAAAGCTAAAATCTTCAAGTTTCAATTATTTTCCTTATGGTGCCGGAGGAGAGACTCGAACTCTCACACCCAAAGGGCGGGGGATTTTGAATCCCCTGCGTCTACCAATTCCGCCACTCCGGCAAAAGTCTTAGTAAAAAGTTTACTTCGAAAGGTTAAACTCTATTCTAAAATTATAGTCTTATGTTGAGATTTTGGATTAGAGAAAAGTTTTTTTCAGCGGTTAAATACTGCGTCTCTCCTTTTATTAGCTTTGAAGTGGAGTTTGAAGAAGGGATTTCAGAAAAAGATCTAACTAACCCAAAAACAATCTATGCGCTTCCCAACAAGTCTATTAGTGAATTAGTTGCTCTAGATAAGTACACAAATAAACAAAATATCGCATCGCCTATAGAAAGTTTTGAAGATACGAATCTACAAAGATTCATTCGTTTAATACCTCCAAAATTTGATATAGGTGCGCAAAAGATTAAGAGGTTTTTACCTGAAAACTTACCTGAGATTCTGA
>CAZTLP010000008.1:11513-45429 GCA_964614345.1 uncultured Gammaproteobacteria bacterium
GGTTGGTTTTGGAATAAGAGGTACGACGGCATTCACTTACAAAACTTGGATAAAATTAAATCGATCGCAGATGACAACAGTCTAGTTTACGTTCCGTGCCATAGAAGCCATATAGACTACCTTGCTTTGTCTTATATTCTGTTAGAAAAAGGATTGATGCTTCCCCACATAGCTGCAGGGAATAATCTCAATCTTCCTATTTTAGGAAGAATTGGTAAAGGCGGTGGAGCATTCTTTATGCGCAGATCATTTAGAGATAACAAGCTTTACAGCCTTATCTTCTTTCAGTATTTCAGAAGGTTATTACAAAGAGGATCTTCTATTAAATATTTTCCAGAGGGTGGCAGAAGTAGAAGTGGGTTTTCGCTTCAAGCTAAACCTGGTCTCTTATCAATGACAATTAGAAGTTTTGCTAGCTTAAGCAATGAGAAAGTTAAATTGATTCCGACCTACATAGGTTATGAAAAAATTATAGAAGGCAATAGCTACTTGTCTGAGTTATTGGGTGAAGAAAAGAAGAGAGAAAATTTTTTAGACTTATTTAAAACCATTAAGGATTTTGGTAATTTTCTTGGTAATGCCTACATAAATTTTGGAGAACCTATAGATCTTAAAGATTTCTTAGAACAGGAAGTAGATCTAAAAGATTATAGGATTGATTCGCCTTTAGATCGTCCTATCTGGCTTAAAAAAGCTACGAACAAATTAGGTATAGAGGTGATGAAGGGTATAAATAAATCCTCTGCTATTACTACTTCAAGTTTATTTTCTCTAAGCCTTCTTACAGAAACCACACAATCTTTAGATTCGAAAAATATAAAGAAACGAATAGAACTGTTTGTTGATCTTATTAAAAGAAACCAAAACTTTAAAGACGTGTGGTTAACAGAGGATTCTCCTGAAAAAATCATAGCAAAAACTGAACAACTGGGATTAATAAACAGTCAGTTAATTGGAGGAGAAAAAGTATTTAGGCCTTCAAGAAATGAAGCTGCTCTTCTGAGTTTTTATCAGAATAATATTTCACATTTCTTCCTTCTTTATTCATTGGTTTGTTTATCACTAAAGTACGTAGAACATTTGTCTGAAAAAGAAATCTTAAGACTCACAAACCTTGTTTATCCGTTTCTTCAAAGTGATTTCTATTTACCTTGGAGTAATAAACAAGTAGGTAAGGTGGTAGTTAATAATTTAAAAATATTAATTGAATTAGGCTTGGTTGTTAAAAAAGATAAAGATCTTTTAACTAAACCAGAAAAAGATAGTAAAGAATATAGAGATTTCTTAGCTCTAAGCAATATCAGTGAACCAAGTATCAAGAGGTTCTATATTGTTATGAGTACTTTATGGAAAGAGGAGATAGATATACTTGAGTTACAAGATAAGTGTGAAGCGATTGCTAACAAGTTACAAGAAATTGAAGGCTGGTTGTACACAGAGTTCTCAGATGCTTCTAAATTTAAATCTTTCATAACTAAGCTCCTAGAAGACAGATATGTCAAAGAAAACACGAATAACAAGCTATCAGCTTCAAGAATAACTGAACGAGTCCAAAAAGAATTCCAACAGTTCTTTAATCAAGAGTTTATGAATGAGGTTAATAGACTCAACTTATAGAATAAACATCATAACGAACTACCCTGCCCGTCAAAGAGAAAGTAGGCTTTAAGCCAGCAAGATTTTTTACTTTTTTATGTCTTTTAACTACTACCCTGTCTTTAGCTCTCTTCAAAGCCACTTCTAATAATCCTTCTTCGTTTGATTGGGTGGTCAACTCCCTTAATGCCTGAACTTCTCGTTTTGCTTTAGATTTACCCACGTTTTCAAACATAGGATCTAAGTAAATAGCATCTGGTTTAGTCTTCAAATTTGAGAGGTATTGTTTGGAGTCACAACAAACAACTTGTGTATTGGATAAATGAGGCAACAATTCTTTTGCGTTCCTCAGCCCATCTTCCAAAAGAGCAGAAACCCAAGGAACTTTTTCAATTAAGATGACTTTGTCAACCAAAGAACTAAGTATTAGTGCATCTCTTCCGAGGCCAGCAGTAGCGTCAATAATTACACCTTGTTTAGACAATCCACGCATAGTTCTTATTAAGTTATTTCTTTTATTTTCTTTGCTCCATTTGAAGAAGTCACAGTAAATTGGTTTAGAAGTTCCAGTTAGACCCTTCTTTAGATAAATTAAATCCTTCGAGACAATTAACCAAAAACAATCTTGGTGGTCTTCATGGTTGTTCTTTAAATCTGTTAAATGGCCCATAAATGGGAGTTTAATTTTCTCTGACAGTTTTATTGCTTTTTGATTTAAGTCTTCATTTTCGGAAGTAAGTAGGAGTTTGAATTCTTTCATACCCAAAACATTAAAAGCCCTATTCCTAATAACAATCTATAAATCACAAATGGTGTAAAACCAATTCTTTCTATTAACTTTAAAAACATATCTATAGAAATATAGGCAACTAAGAAAGAAATAATTAAAGCAACACTAAGTTCTATGCCGCTTTGTGAAAAGTCGATAAAACTAACTCTTATAAGTTCAGCCAATGCTATGGCTCCAATTGTTGGAATGGCTAGAAGAAAACTGAACCTTGATGCTTCTCTAGCATTTAATCCAAGCAATAATCCTGCGGTTATCGTAATGCCGGATCTTGAGGTTCCTGGAATTAATGCCAGGCATTGAAAAATACCTATAATAAATGCTTTTTTTATATTGAGAGTATCTAAACCCCCTTTCGCTTTTTTAAATTGAGCGACATATAAAAAAATTCCAAAAACAATGGTAGCGTAAGCAATTATCTGACTATTCCTTAAATACAAATCAACAAAATCTCTTAAGAGGAAGCCTATAAGTAGGATGGGAATTACAGCGATTACTAAATTAATTGTTAAACTATTTTCCTGGCTAAATAAATTGTGAGAGCTCAGATTAGCAACCATTTTTTGCAGATCCGACCTGAAATAAACTAAAGCCGCTAAGAGCGTCCCGAAGTGAACTCCTACGTCAAAAATAATACCTTGGTCTTCTTCACCAAGGAATTCACTTAACAAGACTAAGTGAGCTGAGCTGGAAACCGGAAGAAATTCTGTAAGCCCCTGGATAAAAGAAAGTAAAATTAATTGGAAAATATCCATTTAATTTTTAGCCCAATGCTCTTCCCCAGTAAGATAAACAGGCGCTAAATCTTTAGGGTCAAGAGTAATGCCTTTACTTAATCTAATTTCTGCTTCTCTCAGTAGATCCTTTGCATTTGGATATCTTTCATAGACTTGAGCATCTAGTTTCCTTAAATATTCATCCACAAGTTCACATCCATCACCCACAAAAAAAGATCCTTGAGGGGGGACAATTGAATGAATTTGATCTAGATTCAATGCTTTTTCAGCTGAAGAAATAATCTTTCCTTCGACAAACTCAAATTCACCAACGTATATTTGTTCCATATGAGCATTTATTAAAACTATTACCTTTGAGGATTGAAACTCCCTGTTCATGCCTTGAGCTAATATCTGCATGCTGGAAACGGATATAACGGGTATGCCAATGCTGTAAGCTAACCCTTGGGTAATCGAGCAAGCCAGTCTAGTACCAGTAAAAGAACCTGGTCCGCACCCTGTAGCTATAACATCAAGGTCTTGATAAGTTAGATTTACATCGTTCATTAATTCTTGCATTAAAGGCAACAATTTTTCTGTATGTTGTTGGGGTATTACTTCATGACAGACTTCAAGTCTGTCTCCATTAGATACAGCTAAAGAGCATGCTTCACTTGAGGTCTCTATAGCCAGGATGTTGGGCATTAACCTTTCTTGATTTTTTCCAGTATTAAATTAGAAACTTCAGTTGGAGAACCCACTCCAGATATTTTTAAATAATTTAACTCCCCCTTTTGTGCTCTTTCAGAATAAAAATCAATTAAGGGTAAAGTCTGAGTGCGATAAACCTCTAGTCTATCTTTTACTGTTTCCGGCTTGTCATCTTCCCTTTGTATAAGCGCCTCACCAGTCAAATCATCTACATCAGCTACTTTAGGTGGATTGAAATCAACGTGATAATTTCTACCTGAGCTTAAATGCACTCGCCTACCAGACATCCTACTAACAATGACATCATCTGGAACCTTAATTTCTATAACTAAATTTATTTCTACAGAATTCATGTCTAAAGCCGTTGCTTGTGGGATAGTTCTTGGATAGCCATCAAATAAAAAACCAGACTCACAGTCCTTTTGCGCTATACGCTCTACAACTACTCCGACAATAACCTCATCGGACACTAAAATACCTTCATCCATTAGACTTTTAGCTTTTGCACCTAATTCAGTCCCTGCATTAATTGCCTCTCTTAAGATATTTCCTGTAGAGATATGAGGAATATTAAATTCTCGGCAAAGGAATTCAGCTTGAGTTCCTTTTCCAGCTCCTGGGGGGCCTAAAAGAATAATCTTCACTCACCTTCTCCTATAACCAAGGCTAACGAATGATCTTTAGTGTCAGAAATACTTAAAGTAAAATTTTCAAAACCACATTCCAACGCTTTCTTTTTTGCTTTTCCCTTAAGCTGTAAACAAGGATTACCGCCACTTTCTCGTAAAACTTCTATGTTCTTTAGTGTGATCCCTTCTGAAAAACCAGTACCCAGAGCTTTAGAAACGGCTTCTTTACAAGCAAAGTTGTTACTCAGAAACGAAACTTTTTTTTCATAAGTTTTTTTGGCTTGATATTCTTTTTGCTCTTTTTCAGTAAGAACCTTTTTAATAAATTTATCGCCAAATTTTGAAATAGATTTTTCTACCCTCTTTTTTTCCAATAAATCTGTTCCGATTCCTTTAATCATTTTTAACTTCCTTGAAGGGAGAAATACTCTCTTATCTTCAGAGGTTTATTACCTAGATGAAAGTCTATAGCTTCTCTCATAATTTGTTTAGATGCCGATAGACTTTCAGGGCTGCTCAAGTCTCCTTTAGAAAAATTGATGATGTCCTTTCCTGTGTAATGATTTTTTCTATTCGACTCATCATTTACTGGTTGAAAGCCAATTATAGGATCAAAGCCATAGAGTCCTTCTTCCTTTATTTCATTATTGGAGTTGGCTTCGAATTTTAAATCAAGTCCGTAACCAATTTCTTTTAAGAGATTAAGTTCAAAGGTTCTGAGGTGAATCTCTAAATTTCCTCTCCCTGGTTCACTTAAACTATCACACACCTTTAAATAATGATCAAAAATTTCTGGGTGCGAATCTTCTTTCTCTAAAAGCTTTACTAATAGTTCGTTTAAGTAGACTAAAGAACTAAAGCTTTTTGGAGAGAGGTCAAAATATTTATTAAGTTCACAGTGAGTTAAGGTTTTAAGTTCACTCCTACCGCGACAAGAAATTAAGAATAGGCTTGAAGGGGTTTTTATCACACCTAGTTTATTCTTTGGTCGTTTTGCACCCTTGGCTATAATGGAAATCCTTCCGTAATTTCGTGTAAAAACATCTACTATTAGACTTGTTTCTTTAAAAGCCCTTGTATGCAATACGATAGCTGGTTCGAGTGTTAGAGTTTTAAACAACCTTATACCCCATAGAATTCATTGCCCCCTGGTCATTTGTCCAATCTTTTTTAACTTTAACCCAAAGTCTAAGCATTACCTTACTATCTAGTGTTTTTTCTAGATCTTTTCTTGCTGCTGTGCCTATGGATTTTAAACGCTTACCTTGTTCTCCAATAACTATGCCTTTCTGACTTTTTTTCTCAACATAGATTGTCGCGTTTATGGTTATTAATGTCTCTTCTTCCTTAAAACTATCTATTATTACTGTAAGTCTATATGGAACCTCATCTCCAACCCTAGTAATGCATTTCTCTCTAATTATTTCGCTGGCTAAGAACCTTTCTGAAATGTCTGCTACTTGGTCTTTAGGGTAAAGGTGATTGCCAAACGGCAATCTCGAAGAGATCTCTTCTTCTAAAATATCTATATTTTTGCCTTTAAGAGCCGATACAGGAATGACCTCTAAAAAAGGAAATAATTTTGAAACTTCATCAACAAATGGTATTAATTTTTCTTTTCTAGTTATCTTATCTATTTTATTAACGACCAATATGACTTGATTATTTTCGTTTGGGACTTGCTTTAATAAATGCCTGTCTGGCTCTGAAAAATTAAGGGCATCAACTATAAAAAGAACTATATCCACACCTTCAATTGAAGATAAAGCAACCTTATTC
Organism: uncultured Gammaproteobacteria bacterium; assembly: GCA_964614345.1. Classification (GTDB taxonomy): domain Bacteria; phylum Pseudomonadota; class Gammaproteobacteria; order Magnimaribacterales; family Magnimaribacteraceae; genus AEGEAN-183. The sequence goes on from CAZTLP010000008.1 coordinate 17,732, forward strand.
ATAAATTTATTTAGTACTCTTTGGTGTCCTTGATGAAAACCAGGTGTATCCACATAAATTATTTGGTTTCTTTCTTTGGTTTTTATACCCAAAAGTCTGTGTCTCGTAGTTTGTGGTTTTCTCGAGGTGATTGAAACTTTCTGGTCTATTAACTGATTTAATAAAGTTGATTTGCCAACATTAGTTTTTCCTATCAAGGCAACCATGCCTATTCTTTCTTCTTTATTTTTCATTATGAAAATATTCTTCTAGTAACAGCTTTGCAGCTTCCTGTTCTGCAATTTTTCTGCTCTTGCCCTTCCCAGTTGCTGATATATTCAATTCTGATGAAGTGCAGATGATTTCAAACCTATCTTGGTTATATTTCGGCCCATGATCTACCACTTTATATTTTGGTAAAGGTAAGCCTTGTTTTTGTAAAATTTCCTGCAATTGAGACTTAGAATCTTTCAAATCCTCTAACGGTTTAAGTTTTGAGAACTCTTCAAAGTAGAGTGTATCAAGAAACTCCTTTGTACCATCTAGTCCAGCGTCTAAAAAGATTGCTCCCACAACCGCCTCAAAAGCGTTTCCCACAATTGAATTATTTTTAGTAGATTCTCCTTTCCCCAATTGAACTGCTTGAGATAGTCCAATTGCCAGCCCTAAGTCATTTAAAAACTCTCTACTCACAAGACTTGCTCTTAATCGTGTTAGTTTTCCTTCCTGCAAGTCAGCATAATTTTCATAAAGCTTTTGAGTTATATAAAAGTTAATAATGGCATCTCCTAAAAACTCTAGTCTTTCATTATTTTTTGTAGAGGCGCTCTTATGGGTTAAAGCTAAATCAAAAAGCTCCTTATCAGAAAAATTTGACTTTAGCTTTTTAAGATTTGTAGACACAGGTAACTTATTTGATTCGTCTGTTTCGTTGAAAATGAGGTAATTCTGAATAGGAACCCCAGTGCAACCAAATAAATTCACCTCGCCCTATAAGGTGTTCTTTTGAGAAATAACCCCAATCTCGGGAATCTAGACTATTATCTCTATTGTCACCAATAGCTAAATATTTATTGGGCGGTATTTCCCAAATAAAGTTCTCATATTCTTTTGTGCCCAGAATTCGCACAATATGATCAAAGCCGTTAATTGTTTCAAGATAAAGACTTTCTGCTTCATCTCGACTTAAAAGTTCTTGTTTAATCTTTTTATCATTTATAAAAATTTCATAGCCTCTTATTTCAACCTTATCACCTGGCAGACCTATCACTCTTTTAATATATTTTGTACCTAGAGCAGTACATCTAGCTTTTTGTAATGACATAAATCTATTTAAGAAAAATTGACTATCTCTAACTGACATAGAAGACAGCTCAGGCCTGGCTTCTTCTGGCGTTGCTTTGCATAAAGTATGCGGCGGTAAAAAAACTGCAACCTCACCTCTTTCGGGCCACTTTTCTTTAGAAATTAACTTATTTATTGCCGGCAGCCTTATGCCGTAAGCAAATTTATTAACAAGGACAAAGTCTCCCACCTGTAAACCCGGCTCCATTGAGCTAGAAGGAATCTGATATGGCTCATAAGCAAAAGACCTAATGCTTAAAATTATAAGTAAAATAAAAAAATAAGATCTACTTTCAGAAATCAAAATCTTTAATTTAATGAAGTAGCCTATAACCCAAGACAAACCAGCAAAAAAGGTTGCTCCAGTTAGAATTAATCCAAAATCTAAATTTAATTGAAATACCCTCCAAAGTAATAACAAGACAATAACAAACATAGACCCACTTGCTATCTTAGGACCTAAGTTATTTCCTTTAATGGTGAAAAAGATCCAAGAAAAGTAACTAATTAGTCCTAAAACTAACAATAGGATGAGTGTTTTATCCATAACTAAAAGTGAAGAAAACTCCATATTAGTGATTAACCTTTAGTACAGACAGGAAAGCCTCTTGTGGTACTTCAACTTTACCAATCTTTTTCATTCTTTTTTTACCTGCCTTTTGTTTATCCAAAAGCTTCATTTTCCGCGTAACATCCCCTCCATAAAGTTTAGCAGTTACATTCTTTCTGTAAGCCTTTACTGTCTGTCTGGAGATTATCTTTCCTCCAATTGCTGCTTGTATCGCAACGTCAAATTGTTGCCTTGGTATAACTTCCTTTAGAGACTCCGTTAATTGTCTAGCCTTAGCTTGTGCCACTACTCTATGAACAATAGTTGCCAATGCATCTACTCGGTCTCCGTTTAAAAGTATGTCTAGTTTAATGACATCCCCTTTTTCATACCTATCTAAAGAATAGTCTAAAGAAGCGTAACCTTTACTCACAGATTTAAGTCGATCAAAGAAATCTATAACTATTTCACTTAAGGGAATGTCGTAAACTAGTTCAGCTTGATCGGCAACATATCGTAAAGAACATTGCCTACCCCTTCTCTCGTTACAAAGTGCCATTACTGATCCAATAAATTTTTCCGGAACTAAAATATTAGCTTTTGCGATTGGTTCCATTATTTCATCAATCTTATTTGGCTCAGGTAAAGAACTCGGGCTTTCTATTCTTATTTCATTGCCTTCTTTATCTAGTATCTTATAAGCAACCGTTGGTGCTGTAGTTATCAAATTAATTCCATGCTCTCTGTTTAATCTTTCTGAAACTATTTCCATATGTAAGGTGCCCAAAAAACCGCACCGAAACCCTGCGCCTAAAGCATCAGAATGTTCTGGTTCATAATGTAGAGAAGCATCATTTATGCACAATTTCTCTAGTGCCTCTCTAAAAGACTCAAAATCATCTGCACTTTGAGGAAAAAGAGCAGCGTAAACCTGAGGATTAACTTCCTTAAAACCAGATAATTGCGGGGTATTAGAGTTGCTCTTTATGATGGTATCTCCAACAGGAGCTCCTCTTATTTCTTTTATGGAAGCACAAACAAAACCAACTTGACCAGAAGTCAGTTCATTTAACTCTTTCCTCTTGGGAGTAAAAACTCCCAGTTTATCAATAGAGTGCTTTTCTTTTTTAGAATGGACCTCAATTAATTCTCCCTTTTTTAATGACCCATTAACCACCTTAACCAAGGACACTACACCCAAATAATTATCGAACCATGAATCTATTATGGAAGCCTGCAAAGGAAAATCAGTATTAGTTGAAGCAGCGGGAACTTCTCTGATTACTTTTTCTAGAACTTCTCTTATGCCCGTTCCTTCTTTAGCACTTATACATGGGGCCAAAGAGGCATCTATGCCTATAATCTCTTCAATCTCTTTTCTTACTCGTTCGGGTTCTGCTTGGTCTAAGTCTATCTTATTTAATACAGGTATTATGGTAAGCCCTTCATCAACTGCACTAAAGCAAGTAGATAAAGTTTGAGCTTCCACTCCTTGGGAAGCATCCACCAATAAAATAGCCCCTTCACATGCTGATAAAGATCTTGAAACTTCATAAGAAAAATCTACATGACCAGGGGTATCTATTAGATTTAATTCGTAAGTTTCTCCGTCGTCGGCAGAATAATTCAAATTAACGGTCTGAGCTTTAATAGTTATGCCTCTCTCCTTTTCCAGATCCAGGGTATCTAAAACCTGATCTGACATCTCACGATCAGTTAAACCACCGCAAAGCTCTATTATTCTGTCAGCCAGAGTAGACTTACCATGATCAATATGAGCAATAATTGAAAAATTTCTTATATCCATAAGCATTAAGCATGTATTCTGCTTAAATTTGAGTAAAGGGTAACTATTTTGTTAGTTTTAAGCTACGAAATGTTTGCACGCCATCACGAACTATCCCAATCATAGCAACATCAGAGTTTTCTTTAGCTTTTTCTATTGCACTCGAAAGATCTCTTGTATTTCTTATTTTTTCATTGAGTAAATAGGTAATAATATCTCCTTTGCGGATACCTTGTTCAGCTGCTAAGCCTTCTGGATTTACTTCTGTGATAATAACTCCATGGCCAATATTCATCTCCCTTCTTTCTTCAAAGGTAAGCTCTCGTACAACAATTCCTAGATCATTAGATTTATTACCTTGAGAAGTACTTGCGACACTAAAGTTTTCTGGTAGTTGACCAACTTCAATCTTTATCTTCTTTGTTTTCCCTTCTCTTATAACCTCAGCTTCTATTTTTGAGCCAGGTTTAACACTTCCTACTGTTTGAGGAAGATCCCCTGAATAGACTATTTCAACTCCATCAAATTCCACAATAACGTCGCGAACTTGGAGACCAGCTTTTTCTGCAGGACTATCAGGCATAACTTGACTGACAAGAGCTCCTTTAGGAACTGACATACCTAAACTTTTAGCAAAATCACTAGTTACCTCTTGTATGCTCACTCCCAGCCAACCTCTTGCAACAGAGCCGCCTTCCTTAAGTTGGTTAACAATGTCCATGGCGTAATCTATGGGTATAGCAAAAGACACACCCATATAACCACCTGATCTTGTATATATCTGTGAGTTTATGCCTACGACCTTACCTTCAAGGTTAAACAAGGGTCCTCCAGAATTACCAGGGTTAATAGCTACATCGGTCTGGATAAAAGGAACATAAGTGGAATCAGACCCATTGGGAATACTTCTTCCCTTTGCACTAACAATTCCTGCTGTGACCGAAAAGTTGAGCTGGAAAGGTGAGCCTATTGCGACAACCCATTCACCTACTTTTAATTGATTTGAATTACCTATTTTTACTACAGGTAAATTATCTGCCTCAATCTTCAACAAAGCTAAATCAGACCTCTCATCTGAGCCTATTAATTCAGCCTTATATTCTCTACGATCACTTAAACTCACAATAATTTCATCAGCTTCATCAACTACATGGTTATTAGTAAGCAAGTATCCATCTCTAGAAATAATAAAACCTGAACCTCCAGATCTTACTTCCCTCTCTCGTTGGCCTTGACTGGGTGGTTCCCCAAAAAATCTTTTAAAGAAATCGTCGTAAAAAGGATCATTAAACCCTCTCGGAGCATAATTTCTCCCTTTTACTGTCTTACTGCTACTTATATTTACAACAGCAGGAGAAGAAGCTTCGGCAAGTTCTGAAAAACTTGGTAATTGCTGATTAGCGCCTTGTATGTTTAAAGAGATGAAAAGCGTAATTAAAGGAAAAAGAGTTAATAATTTACCCATAAAATTTTTTTATTTTAGTTACTTTAGTTTATTAATAGTGAAATTTGCATTTCTTAGAATCTGGGATTTCTGTTCTGATGAGATATTACCACTAACAGAAATGATAAAAACCCCACTATTAGTTTTTAAATAAGCGAGCTTAGGGGCTTGAGTGTTTCTCAATTCCGGCATACCTATGGATGCAGGAGATAAACTAACCCTAAAAGTTTTTCCATTTGAAGGAAGTCTATAATTTGCATAAACCTGGCCTTCATTTCCTGAGTTTAGATCCTCCAGAGTCACATTCATCCCCATCAGAGCTTTGTCTAATACTTGCATTGCCTGAGGACTGGCTATAGCTTGCTCGATTTTCTTAGAAGCCTGGGAAGCGAATATTTCTTCAGTAGACAAAGGATTTTCAGCTGAATTAAAGACTCCAAATGACAAAACAAGAACAAGGCACGCTGAAGCAGCAGCAACCATGGACAAATTAAATCCACTAATGTTCTTAGTATTACTAGGTTCGTAAGCATGTTCACCTAACTCTCTAGCAACTCGTTTAGAAATATCTCTACCTAAATAACCTAATGATTCTTCCTTTAGTCCTGACTTAGTTATTTGCAGCTTCTTCCAATAATCTCTTAATTCCGGTTTGGTTTCTATTTCTTCTAGTACTCTCCTCGCTTCAAACTCAGAGAGCTCTCCATCCACCAAAGCAGATATTCTTTCTTTTATTCCTTCATTCATATTCTTTTTGATCCTTTAATTAATTCCACATGACTGCTTAGCAATGGGGAGATCTTTTCTTGAATTATTTCTCTACCCCTAAAGATTCTTGACCTTACTGTTCCAATCGGGCAATCGAGAACTTCAGAAATTTCCTCGTAGCTCAAACCCTCAAACTCCCTTAAAGAAACGGCAGTTCTAATGTCTTCAGGAAGATTGCTCAAACATTCAAAAATCATTTCCCTTAAATTATTAGCTTCTAGTATCTCTTCAGGAGAGCTCCCTCCTGGTATATCAAAAATATCCATCTCTTCTGAAGAAAGAACTTCTGATTCTAGAAGTTCTTTTTTTCTTTTCTTAGAAATTAAATAATTTTTAGCCGTGTTGGAAGTTATTCTATAAAGCCAAGTATAAAAAGCACTTTCCTCCCTGAAAGAATCTAATGATTTGTAAGCCTTGATGAAAGATTCTTGCGCCACATCTTCTGCTGTTGGTAGGTCTTTCACAAATTTCATTGCAATTCCAATAATCCTAGATTGGTATTTGAGAACCAAAAGGTCAAAGGCCTTGTAATCGCCTCTTTTAGCTCTCCTAACAAGTATTAGATCAATATCTTTGTTGCTCTTTTTCTTATCAGCTTTCATAGCATTTATCAGGTAGACTTTAAAATAATCAAAAAGTTCTTAAATTTTATAATTTTTTAGCCTTCAGAGGCTAATACTAGACCACCTCTTGAACCAAGATTAGTATCCTTTATCAGATACAGAGGCATTATCTTTAATAAATCGTGCATCGTCGCACTAGATTCAAATTGTGACCTAAAAGTATCTAAATCTGCAGGTTTTAACAGAGTATTAGCAATAGAACCAGATAAGAACACTCCAGAAGTTGCGCCCCAAATCAAGGCTATATATTTACAATAAATTGCTAATAAATAAAGAATATGTCTTCTTGTTTCAACACAGACTGGATTGTCTTTATTAGCTAAAATTTCTTCATTGCTATATTGAATACCAGAAGAACCATCTAAACTCCGAAAGATAAAACTTATCCCCTTCCCAGATAAAAGATCTTCAAAAGTCGGTGGCCTTCCCTTGTCCTCTCTAAACTTTTTTAATATAGCCTCAAGTTCTTGAGAATCGGGAGGTATATTTAAATGACCACCTTCAGTGAAAATAACTTTAGTGCCAACAATTCCAGCTAGCCCCAAACCGGTTCCAGGAGAAACTAATACTCTAGAACCTTTTTTTTCTTCTTTGGTTTTTCCTATTTTTATTACTTCTTCACCACTCAGATCATTTAAACCATGAGCTTGAAGCTCGAGATCATTTAAAACTATAAGTCCTTTTGGAAACATTTTATTTTTTAATGCGTTCTGACTAAACTTTATTTCATTGTTTGTGAACCTTACTTCATCCTCTATCACAGGGGCTGCTACTCCAAATATACCTTTAAACACTACTTGATTAATTTCTTGGAAATACCGATCTAGTAAAGCTTCTACAGAATCAAAGTCAGTTAAAAGATACTGCCTTGACTCAACTAGACTACTTCCATTTTTAGTAAGGCCAAGGCGAGCATTGGTCCCACCAAGCTCAGCAATTAGAGTAGTCTTATCTTCGGTCATTATTTAAGTAGTCCTTAATCTGAGTAACTATTTTGTTAAAGTCCTCAGGTACAGGCAAGTCATTTAATATCCAGTCTAAAAGATCAACATCATTTTTTTGTAATAAATCAAGAAAAGACAACTTATCTTTATCGCTTAGATATTCAAATCTTTCTTCAACGAAAGGCTTAAATATAATATCTAGTTCCTGTAAGCCCCTTCTGGAGAGGAAATAGGCCTTTTTATGTAAATTTGAATCCACTGTAGGTTTATAATAGTTTAGGCCCGGTATGGATAAAAATAAAGCTATTGATCTTAATCACTTAAGCATTTTAGAAGTTAATGGAGAGGGTTCTTTTGAACTTCTTCAAGGACAAATTACATGTGATGTTACTAAAGTTTCAGCTAAAAACAGTGAATTAGGAGCTCTTTGTAATGCAAAAGGAAGAATAATAAGCTCTTTTAATCTATGTCATTTAGAAGATAGCTCTTATGCGCTTATAGGTCATACAGAAGCTTTATTAAAAACAGAAGAAGAGTTAAGAAAATATAGTCCCTTTTATGAAGTCGAAATAAAAGAGAACAAATCTTTCTCGTTCTTTGGAGTGGACAAAAAAGCATTTGAAGACGTCTACAACGAACAAGTAACCGAAACAGAAAATACCATTGAAATAGGTGGTTGCAGATTTATTAGTTACCTAGATAAAAAGTTCTTATTAGCTTTTTGTAATGAAAATGAGTTAGCTGAATTTAAAAATCTATTTGTGCTGATTGAAGAAAGAACTCAATGGAACCTTGATGAAATTCTGAATAGAAATGTAGAGATATCTAAAGAAAATATAGGTAAATTCACTCCCCACGAACTTAATTACGATGTAAACAACAGAATTGATTTTGAAAAGGGTTGTTACACAGGTCAAGAAGTTGTAGCAAGAATGCAATACAGAAGTAAAAATCTGCCTCGTTTGAATATAGCTGAAAGCTCTGATCTAAGCATCACTGAGAAGATGACTCTTACCAATACAGAAGATAAAAAAATAGGAAATCTTGTGAAGGTTATCAATCTAGAAAATAAAAGTGTCTGCCTGATTAGTGCAAAAGAGAAAAATTATTTAGAAAAATCTTTTAAAGTAAAAGAAACTAACTCAACCCTTAGTATTAGCTGAAAAGTTTATTGTCCAGTCAATAGAACTTATTCCTTTAGACTCTAGAAATTCATTGCACTTTGAAAAGTGTTTATTCCCAAAAAAGCTAGGGTGAGCAGAAAGTGGTGATGGATGAACCGATTTCAAAACTAAATGTTTGTTCGAATCAATACTATTTCCCTTCTGTGCAGCATATTTACCCCATAACAAAAAAACTACAGCCTCTTTTTCATTAACTTTTGCTATAACAGAGTCTGTAAAAAGCTCCCATCCTTTCGATGAGTGAGAATTGGCTAGCCCTTTCTCAACAGAAAGTACGCTATTTAATAAAAGCACCCCTTGTTTTGCCCAAGACTCAAGACAACCACTACTAGGTTTAGCTAAACCAATATCATTTTCTAACTCTTTAAATATATTCTGTAATGAAGGAGGGATCCTTACGCCTTCAGGTACAGAAAAACAAAGACCATGTGCTTGACCGGGACCATGATAAGGATCTTGGCCAATGATAACTGCCTTAACTTGATCCAAAGGAGTAAGATTTAATGCCCTGAACATATCCTTCCCTTTGGGATAAATTTCTTTTCCTTTTTTCTTCTCACTTTGTAAAAACAATTTAAGCTCTTGCATGTATTGCTTCTTAAATTCAGGCTCAAGTTCTTGCAACCAAGACTTATCTAGTTTTATGCTATTTTTTAACTCCAAATTCATCGAAAATCCAGAAAGATCTTTTAATGGTAGGAGAAATTTAGTTGAAAGCAAAATCTTATAAATTTTTATCCACAATTTCTGTGGATAACTCTTTGGATAACATTAAAGATCAAATACTAAGGCCTTGCATTTGAGCTTTATCAACGAATTGATCGAAATTTGATCTATTCTTAATTTTATTAATAAAATCAATAACTTATAAAATTTGTGCAAATTTTAAGCTTTTCTTAATTTTTAGTTTTATGTTTAAAATCTCATGAATTTTGGAGTGTGTAAAACAAGAAACACACTTATAAGTTGAGATAGCCTTATTTTCGAGAGAAATTTCTCTCATAAAGACAAATAGTTAGGTGAATTTTTTAAAAATCTAAGTTGCTGAAAATTGGATATGCCTAATAAGAAATTAACCTTACGTTGATGACGTTATCAATTGCAGATAATTTGGTTAAAACTGTCTCATCTACCCCATTTTCAATGTCTATTAAGTTGTAGGCTAGGTCTCCTCTACTCACATTGGTCATGTCAACTATATTTAATCCTAACGCTCCTAGAGATGTTGCAATTTGACCAATCATCGCTGGAACATTTCTATTAGTAATAGCAATTCGATTTTTTGTGGATTTCGGTAGATTAACACTAGGAAAATTTACTGAGTTGTTTATGTTTCCATTTTGAAGAAAGTCAGAAAGTTGCTCAACAGCCATAATTGCACAGTTCTCTTCAGCTTGCGCTGTGCTGGCACCAATGTGTGGTAACAGAATTACATCTCCATGGTCATTAGCTCTTTTAATTAGATTCGGAGTTGGGAAGTCCGTAATAAAATTGATGAGCAGTCCTTCTTCTAAAGCTTCTAATATTGCCTCATTGTTCACCACTTCATGTCTGGCAAAGTTTAACAATGAAGCCCCCTTTGCATTTTTTAAAAGCTTAAGATCAACTAGGCCTTTGGTGCTTTCTATAGCTGGTATGTGCAATGTTATAAAATCAGCTCTAGAAAATATTTCCTCTATCGAATCTGCTGGTTCCACTTGGTTGGGTAACTTCCATGCCGCCTCCACTGATAAAGCTGGGTCATATCCAACTACCTTCATGTCTAATGTCACACCCATCCCTGCTACTTTCGAACCTATGGAACCTAAGCCCACTACACCTAGAGTTGAACCAGATAATTCTCTTCCTTTAAATTTCTTTTTGTTCTCTTCAAGAAATGGCTCAAGCTCTTCCATCTCCTCTATGTGCTTTAAACTATTTACAAAATCTATACTTGAAAAAACATTACGAGAAGAAAGCATTAAGCCGGCTAATACCAGCTCTTTTACAGCATTAGCATTGGCACCTGGAGTGTTAAAAACCACGATGCCTCTTTCAGTACACAAATCAACAGGGATATTATTAACTCCTACTCCTGCTCTAGAGATAGCTTTCAAAGATTTATTCAAGTTGCTTTTATTTAATTTAGTACTTCTTACTAAAACACCATCTGGATCTTTAAATTCTTCATCCAAAACACATTCTGTCTTAGATAAAGCTTCCAAGCCTATTGGAGAAATATTGCTTAAAGTCTTAATTTTATGCTCTGACATTTTCTGTTAACCGAAAAAGGGCGCAGGATAACATCATTTGCTTGCATTCTCGATAACCGGTAGAATTCTGCCCCTTTTTTACAAGCTATGACTCATTTTTTGAACTTAAGCGACTTGTCTTCTTTCGAGGCTGAAAGCCTTTTGAAAGAAGCTCTTTCGCTTAAAAACAATAAAGACAAGAACAGCCTATTAAAAGGAAAGTATTTGGCTTTAATATTTGAAAAAGCTTCTACACGAACAAGGGTCTCTTTTGAAGTGGGTATGACTCAATTGGGTGGGAAAGCAAGTTTCCTTTCAACAAATGACTTGCAGTTAGGCAGAGGAGAGCCTATCGAAGATACAGCTAAAGTAATAAGTTCTATGGCAGATGCAGTAGTTTTAAGAACAATTTCTCACGAAACTTTAAGTCTTTTTGCAGACCATTCATCTGTTCCCGTTATAAATGGTTTGACTAATTTATCTCATCCTTGTCAATTATTGGCAGACTTACTAACTTTTTATGAATGTAAAGGAGAAATAAAAGACGCCAAAGTGACTTGGGTCGGTGACTACAACAATGTTTGTTTTAGTTATGTAGAAGCATCAAAGTTGTTTCAGTTTAATCTAGAAATTGTTTGTCCAAAAAAGTACTGGCCATCAAATGAAGTAATACAAGAATCAGGTGCAACCTTTACGGAAGATTTAGAATCTACAGTCGCAGAGAGTGATCTAATTACAACAGATGTTTGGGTGTCTATGGGACATGAAGAAGATTCTGAAAACAGGTTAAATGAATTTAATCTATACCAAGTTTCTCCAGCAATAATGGATCTAGCCAAGACTGATTGCATTTTTCTACATTGTTTGCCTGCAAATAGAGGACAGGAGGTTTCAGAGGACATGTTAGAAGACCCAAGAAGCAAAGTATGGACTCAAGCAGAGAATAGACTACATGCGCAAAAGGCTTTACTTCTTAAACTTCTAGATTATTAATAGAGACCCTTAGTTCTCTCTACAGCAGAAAGCCAGGTTTTGTATTTTTCTTGAAGGTTCTTGTTTTCTTTTTGCTGAGGCTGGAATTTTTTTTCACTTTCCCAGCTTGAATTTAAAGATTCAATGTTAGGACACAAACCTGCATTCATACTAGCTAAATAAGATGCACCCAGTGCTGTTGTTTCGATAACTCTAGGTCGTAAAACATCAATATTCAAAATACTAGCTAACTGTTGAGAAAACCAATTGTTAGCCACCATGCCACCATCCACTCTTAGTTCTGAAAATTTAGCGCCATCACTTTCCATTGCCCCTATTAAATCTTTGGTTTGAAAAGCTATTGATTCCAAAGTAGCAGCAGTCAAATCAGCAATACTGGTATCCCGTGTCAAACCGAAAATAGAACCCCTGCTGTCTGGATCCCAATGCGGAGCTCCTAAGCCAGTAAAGGCAGGTACAACTAAAACTTTAGATTTAGTATTTCTGTGGCTAATTATCTCTTCAGAGTCCTTGGCTGACTCAAAAAAATTCAGTTCATCTCTAAGCCATTGAATCGCAGAACCAGCAACAAAAATACTTCCTTCTAGACCGTAGGTTGTTTTTCCATCCAATCTATATGCTATGGTAGATAAGAGCTTATTTGCTGAAGAAATCCTCTTATCTCCAGTATTCAATAAAAGGAAACAACCTGTTCCATAAGTACTTTTTGCTTCTCCTCGATTAAAGCAACATTGTCCTATTAAGGCGGATTGTTGGTCTCCTGCTATTCCTCCTATCTTAAGACTACCGCCAAACAGAGAGGTATCTCCATAGTCATGAGCACTATCACAAACCTCCGGTAATATTTTTCTAGGTATTTTTAAAAAATCTAATAGCTCATCATCCCAACAATGACTGTCAATGTTAAACAGCATGGTCCTGGAAGCGTTAGTGGCATCTGTCTTGTGTTGTCTTCCTTCGGTAAGTCTCCAAACTAAAAAAGAGTCTATTGTTCCAAAAGCTAATTCTCCGTTTTCAGCTTTTTTCCTAGCGCCAGTAACGTTGTCTAAAATCCAAGCCAACTTAGTAGCAGAAAAATATGGATCAATTAACAAACCTGTTTTCTGTTGTATTTTTTGTTCGATACCAACTTCGTTTCTTAACCCATCACAAAGCTCAGAGGTCCTTCGATCTTGCCACACTATTGCAGGATAAATAGCTTTTCCAGATTTCTTGTCCCACACGACGGTGGTCTCTCTTTGATTAGTTATTCCGATACCAGCGATATCAGAAGATTTAAGAGAATGTTTCTTAAGAAGCTTATCCGTAACATCAAATACCGATCCCCATATTTCTTCTGGGTCATGTTCAACCCAACCATCATTTGGAAAATATTGATTGAATTCCTTTTGCTCAAAATCCAATAAATTGTTTTTCTCATCAAAAAGAACCGCTCTAGAACTAGTGGTCCCTTGGTCTATCGCTACAACTTTTTTTGGCATCAATTGATATATGAAACTTCAGATAAATAATCATAAAGGAATCTGCTTATTCAGTAACTTGTTATCCACAAGAAATCCACAAAACTTTTTAGTATTTGTTGGCTTGTAATTAGTACTAAAACACAGTATCTTGTGTCTCTAGGGAGAAAATACCACTATATATAGATTTTTAGTAAAATAAAGATAAGACCGAAGAGCGCCAAAAAAATGGATAATTTAAGAGAAACACAGCCCACAGAGCAAATAAGCACACCAGAAAAAGAAAAAGAAACGACGGCCATAACTCCAGGGCAAATGAGAGTGATTAAGAGAAATGGATCCGTTGTTCCTTATGATCAGGAAAAAATAGGGATAGCCATAACAAAAGCTTTTCTTGCTGTGGAAGGCGGAGCAGCAGCAGCCTCAACCAGAATACATAACAAGGTCAATGAACTTGCGAATGCCGTAACAATGACATTCTCTAGAAGAATGCCTTCTGGAGGAACATTACATATAGAGGAAATACAAGACCAGGTTGAACTTGAACTAATGCGTTCAGAAGAAAGAACAGTAGCTAGATCTTATGTTCTTTACAGAGAAGAAAGAACAAGGGTAAGGAAAGAAGAGACAGCGCAGGAAGAACCGCAACAAACAGAACCAGGAATAAAAGTAATCCTTGATGACGGCGCAGAGGCAACTTTGGATATCAAAAGAATCAACACAATTGTTGAGGAAGCCTGTGAAGGGCTAAAAGATGTCTCAGCCGAAGAAATAATAGAAGAAGCAAAGAAGAATCTCTACGACGGAGTAACGATGGAAGACGTGCGTACGTCCCTTGTTATGACAGCCAGGACACTGGTAGAAAAGGAACCAAACTACACATTTGTTACAGCAAGAATCCTTCTCGATAACCTAAGAACAGAAGCCCTTACTTTTTTAGAGGTAAAAAGAGAAGCTACACAAGCTGAAATGGAAAAGCTCTACCCTGTAGTACTAGAAACATTCATACAAAAAGGAATAGAGAATGAAATAGTTAACCCCGAGCTCCTAAATATGGATATTAAAAAATTGGGGTCAGCACTTAAACCTGAAAGAGATAGAAACTTCACTTATCTGGGCCTACAAACTTTATATGATAGGTACTTTATACATAAAGATGATGTTAGATATGAGCTGCCTCAGGTGTTCTTTATGAGAGTTGCTATGGGACTATCAATAAATGAGGAAAACAGAGAAGAAAAGGCAATAGAATTCTACAACCTATTATCCTCATTCGACTACATGAGCTCTACCCCTACCCTGTTCAACTCAGGAACAATACACTCACAACTTTCTTCCTGTTACCTAACAACAGTTCCTGATGACCTACACGGTATTTATGGAGCCATACAAGATAACGCAATGCTTTCTAAATGGGCTGGCGGTCTAGGTAATGATTGGACCCCGGTGAGAGGATTGGGCTCACACATTAAAGGGACTAACGGAAAGTCTCAAGGAGTAGTTCCTTTCCTTAAAGTAGTAAATGACACAGCAGTGGCTGTTAATCAAGGAGGAAAAAGAAAAGGCGCAGTTTGTTCATATCTTGAGACTTGGCACGTAGATATCGAAGAGTTTTTAGAGTTGAGAAAGAATACCGGAGACGACAGAAGAAGAACCCATGATATGAATACGGCGAATTGGGTTCCGGATCTATTTATGAAAAGGGTATTTGAGGGAAAACCCTGGACTCTCTTCTCTCCTAATGACACCCCCGACTTACATGACCTATTTGGAAAAGCTTTCGAGGAACGATATGAACACTATGAAAATCTAACGCAAAGTGGAGAAATCGAGTTCTACAAAAAGGTAGATGCAGGCGAACTCTGGAAAAAAATGCTTTCTATGCTTTTTGAGACAGGACACCCATGGGTTACTTTCAAGGATGCTTGTAACTTAAGATCACCACAACAACACACAGGAGTGGTGCATTCTTCTAACCTATGTACCGAAATAACCCTGAATACAAGCCAAGAAGAAATAGCTGTCTGTAACCTTGGTTCCGTAAATCTTACTCACCACCTAAAAGATGGAAAACTGGATCAAGAGAAACTAGAACAGACGATAAACACAGCGATCAGGATGTTAGACAATGTGATTAATATTAACTACTACGCCGTGGGTGCTGCAGAAAATTCTAATATGAAGCACAGACCAATAGGATTAGGGATTATGGGTTTCCACGACTCTCTGTATATGCTGAAAATTCCTTATGCCACGGACGAAGCAGTAGAGTTTGCAGACAGGTCCATGGAAGCTGTCAGCTACTATGCAATTAAAGCTTCAAGCAATCTTGCTAAAGAAAGAGGAACTTACTCGTCGTATGAAGGATCGCTCTGGAGTAAAGGGGTGTTGCCCATAGATTCTGTAGCCTATCTGAAGGAGAATCGAGGAGATGGCTATGCAGAGGTCGACCAAAGCACCTCATTGGATTGGGACTCTTTAAGGGAATTGGTCTTAAATCAAGGAATGAGAAACTCCAATGTTATGGCAATAGCACCAACTGCCACCATAGCCAATATAACGGGAGTTTCACAATCTATAGAGCCGACTTATCAAAACCTTTATGTTAAAAGCAATCTCTCAGGTGAATTTACTGTAACTAACTTACATTTGGTCAATGCTCTCAAAGAAGAAGGCTTGTGGGATTCCGTTATGGTAAATGATCTTAAATATTACGACGGAAGTGTTAAAGAAATATCCAGGGTGCCAGAGGAAATCAAAACAATCTATGCCACAGCATTTGAAGTTGAACCCAGATGGTTGGTTGATGCTGCTAGTCGAAGACAAAAGTGGATAGATCAAAGTCAGTCACTAAATCTTTATATAGATGAACCAAATGGAAAGAAATTAGATGTTATGTACAGGATGGCCTGGTTAAGGGGGTTGAAAACGACTTATTACTTAAGGTCGAGAGGAGCAACAACAACCGAGAAATCTACCATAGCAACTGGTGAGTTAAATGCGGTTTCAGCTTCGCAGGAGCCAATGACAGGAGAGGCACCAGATGCTTGTTCTATCCTGGACCCAGACTGTGATGCTTGTCAGTAAAATAAAGGAGAAGGAATATGTTAAGTTGGGAAGAATTTGAAGGAAAAGAAAAAGAAATAAAGTCTTCTTTAGAACCAAAAGATTTACATGAGCAAGTTAAAGAAGGTCCGTCTAAAGAAAAGACCGAAACCGCAGAAAAGATTGGTGCAGAAGGCCCAGCAGATAAAAAAGAAAGAGCAAGGAAAGCCATTGAGAAATTTGATAATAGGCTGGGTGAGGAAGCTTTAGATGGAAGAAAAACTAGAGTCCAGGTAGACCAAAAAGCCATGATAAATTGCCGTGCTGATTTAAACCAGCTAGTTCCCTTTAAATATGACTGGGCCTGGCAGAAATATCTCGACGGTTGTGCCAACCATTGGATGCCGCAAGAAATTAACATGACACAGGACATAGCTCTATGGAAATCTGAAGATGGTCTAACAGAGGATGAGAGATTAATAGTCAAACGTAATCTGGGTTTCTTTGCTACTGCTGACTCTCTTGTAGCCAACAACCTAGTCTTATCAACATACAAACATATAACTAATCCTGAGTGTCGCCAATACATTCTTAGACAAAGCTTTGAAGAGGCTATACATACACACGCCTATCAACATGTCATTGAATCTCTAGGAATGGATGAAGGAGAAATCTTCAATATGTACAGGGAGATTCCATCTGTAGCTAGGAAGGCTTCTTGGGGATTACAATTTACAAAAGAGCTTGATGACCCTCATTTTAAGACTGGGAATGCAGAACAAGATAAAAAACTCTTAAAGAACTTAATTGCTTTCTACTGTGTCCTTGAAGGAATTTTCTTCTATTGTGGATTTACACAAATTCTTTCTATGGGAAGAAGAAATAAAATGACAGGAACATCAGAACAGTTTCAATACATTTTGAGAGATGAATCAATGCACTTAAATTTTGGCATCGACATGATAAATCAAATTAAATTAGAGAATCCTCATTTGTGGGACGAAGAGATGCAAGATCAAGCCACAGGAATGATTCTACAAGGGATGGAGCTGGAAATTGAGTACGCGCGGGACACAATGCCCAGGGGTGTTCTGGGTATGAATGCCAGTATGATGGAAGAATACTTGAACTACATAGCGAACAGAAGACTGGTTCAACTAGGGTTACCTGAGGAATTTCCGAAAGCTGAGAACCCATTCCCTTGGATGTCTGAAATAATGGATCTTAGGAAAGAAAAGAACTTCTTTGAAACTCGCGTAATTGAATATCAAACGGGAGGCGCTCTCAACTGGGATTGATGGTTGAGGTCATTGGACACAGAGGCGCATCCTCAGAAGCACCGGAAAATACTCTAGCTGCGAACCGTCTAGCATTTCAGCAAAACGCTGATGGAATTGAGGTCGATGTCAGATTGACTAAAGACCAAAAGCTTGTGTGTATGCACGATAAGACTGCACTAAGAACAGCTAGCAAAGAACTACTTATTAAAGAAAGCACTGTTACAGAACTGAAGTCTCTCGATGTTGGACTATGGAAAGATGTGAAATGGAAAGGTGAAACTATTCCTACTTTAGAAGAAGTCTTAGAGGAGATACCAAGGAATAAAAATATTTTCGTAGAAATCAAAACAGGGACAGAATCTATCGACCCTCTTATGGAAGAAATACAGAAAAGTAAGATCGACAGCAATTGCATTACAGTTATCTCTTTCAATCAGGAAGTTGTTAAGGAAGTAAAGCAGTCCATGGAATCTCTTAACGTCAATCTCCTCATTGCATTTAGCGGTCCAGGGGAAGTAAAAAATGAAGAAGTACTTCGAAAACTAATAGAGCTCAAACTGGATGGTGTAGGAGCAGAGAATCATACTAGGCTCTCTCGTGCCTTTGTAACTCCTATCCTAGAGGCAAATAAAAAAGTTCATGTATGGACTGTGGATGACATTGAACAAGCTAAAAATTACCAACAATTGGGCTTGTCTTCGATTACAACTAATGTGCCCCAGCTAATTAGATCTGCTTTGTAAAAAGTAAAAAAAGTATTTATTACTAAAGCTTAGACCTTTATAGTCTTAGAACTATGAAAGATCATGCTAAAGGATTTTTAGGTCTCGTTGAAGAAGCTCTGAAAGATGTCCCTGAAGTGGATGTATACCAAATAAAGGACAGACTGGATAAGGGGAATAACTTGAATCTGATTGATGTTAGGGAAGATAATGAATGGAATTTAGGCAGAATTCCTACAGCAATACACTTAGGTAAAGGGATAATCGAAAGAGACATAGAATCTGTAGCTAAAAACAGAGAAATGGAATTAATACTTTACTGTCAGGGTGGATTTAGATCGGCTTTAGCTGCTGAAAGTCTAAAGAAAATGGGATATAAGAATGTCTATTCCATGAGCGGTGGATTCAGTAGCTGGGCCGGAAACGAATTTCCCATTTCAAAATAAAGGAGAAAACATGAGTGAAAATATTTCAAAACAAATTAGGTCTGAGGTAACTAAAGAAGGCAAATTATTAATCTACATAGAAAATACAGAAATCCCTGAACCTAAAGAAGATGAAGTTCTCATAAGAATTGAAGCTTCACCTATAAACCCCTCTGACTTAGGGCTATTAATAGGACCAGCTGATGTATCCACTATGACTGTCTCAGGAGAAGGTGAAGCTGCGGTGGTTACCATGGATATACCTGAAGGTCTTTTAAGGATGTTAGAGACAAGATTAGACCAGTCTCTTCCGGTCGGTAATGAAGGCGGAGGAGTAGTGGTTAAAGCAGGTAGTCAAGAATTAGAAGGTCTAGTTGGAAAAACAGTCGGTGTTGCAGGCGGTTCAATGTATTCGCAATACCGTTGTGTAAATGCGTCAGCTTGTTTCGTGATGAATGAAGGTGTTACTTCGGCAGAAAGTGCATCCTGCTTTGTTAATCCACTGACCGCACTTGGGATGGTAGAAACCATGAGGTTGGAAAACCATTCTGCCCTTGTCCATACCGCTGCAGCTTCTAACTTAGGTCAAATGTTAATAAAGATATGCCTTCATGAAGATGTCCCCTTAGTGAATATCGTTCGTAAAGAAGAGCATGTAACTATGCTTACAGATCTTGGTGCTAAGTTTGTATGCAATTCAAGCAAAGAAACTTTTATGCAAGATCTTGTAAAGGCATTAGTTGAAACTGGAGCAACCATTGGCTTTGATGCAACTGGTGGAGGTAAACTCTCAGGGCAAATCCTTACAGCTATGGAGGTAGCTGCAAATCAGACTGCAACGGAATACAATCGATATGGATCAAATACATTTAAACAAGTCTACATTTATGGTGGCCTGGACAGATCCCCTACTACTCTAAACAGAGCGTTTGGGTTCTCTTGGAGTTTGGGAGGCTGGCTATTAACTCCTTTCATTGGACGTATAGGGCCTGAAAGGTTTGAAGAACTTAAGCAAAAAGTTGCCGATGAGATTAAAACCACTTTTGCAAGCCACTACACAAAAGAAATTTCTCTGGCTGAAGTTTTACACCCTGAGAACATTGAGGTGTATGCCAAGCAAGCCACTGGAGAAAAATATTTAGTGAATCCTAATAAATAAGTAACTTATTTATTGAGTTTAAGGTGAATAGAGGATTAAAACTCCTATCGGAATTAATGCTACTAGGAGAATCCAAACGAAGCTTTGCCAAGTTTTGTAGTCATCTCTATTTCTATAAATATCAACTGCTCCAGCAGAAAGGATGATAATTAGAATGAGTAGATTAAGGGCTGTAAAAGTATCCAATTAAGAAAAAGCCCTGATTAGAGGATTTAGCTTAACTTTCTCTGGAATTTCTTCTGCACCTGGAATGCCTCTTGCGACCATAAAGGGTTTTAGAGCTTCTATTGCCTTAGGTTCATCATAGTGACAAATATTTGGGTACATATGATGCATGACATGAATCTGCATTGAATGATTTAAATACCTAGGCATAGAATTAGACCAAAATCGGGAATCTTTATATCGGCCTACCGGCAAATTTTTATGAGGTTCATGAGAAAAAATAATACCAAGATAAGAAACTGCAAGTTTTCTAGGTAACCACCACAATAAGAGTGTTTCTAGTGGATAAATTACTGCAGCTACCATTTGTGCAAAGAAAAATACAAAACCTACAAGACTTCCTGCTTCTAGAGTTTTTGCAAATTTAGGATCTTCTTCACTAAGCTTCTCTACGACTTCAATGAGTCCACCCTCTCCAGTCTGGTTTTGAATTTGTATTGCTGATTGAAACCAGTTATCAACATGGGTGTGGCGGTAATCTGGATCTCTTTCAGGATCATTAGTATGAGCGTGATGTTTCATGTGGGTCGCCTTAAGGATATGGTGAGACTGAGCTAATGGAATAAGAGATATTTGGCCAACAACAGTATTGAGCCAGTTAAGATGTTTATGTTTTCCTGATAGGTGGCCATGCTGTCCAGCATGCGAAGGTAGATAAGAACAAGCTGTTGAAATAGTTGAGATAAGGAATCCAGCCCATAGTGGAATTACATTATTTACAACTAGACCCCAAGTAATTACCCAAACAGTAAATTGTCCGAGTCCAACGACTATCATTTCCCACTCAATCCTACCCATGAAAGTACGAGCCACTTTCCTTTCTTCTTCAATGGAGAAATTTGTTTGGGAATCTCCTGCTAATTGATCCATGACCAACCCTTATATTTACCTAATAGGCCCAAAATAAGCCCTAATAAATAAGCTGTTAATGCAAAAGATAAACTGTGATTGTCACCCAAGAAATAATGGAATATTGCATTAAATATACTTCCCCAGAAAATTAGTCCGAACCAAACCAATCCCCAGTTAGTTATATGTTCAAAGAATAAAGTTATGATCTTCATGGTTTTAACCTTACATTCAATTTTATCTAAATATCCTCAAAACTTCCATGTCGCCCCTTTCCACTAGAGAACCTTGCCGCTCCTTCTTTAGTCTCCCCTGATTCAATTACTTCCTTACCTAATTTTGTTTCATTTAAGATGGCTTCAGGAAGAGACATATTCCATTGTTGATAGGCAGACATACGGTCATTTCTCATGCAAAGTTGAGGGAACTTGAGTAACTCTTGTGCCAATGCCATTGAAATCTCTAAAGCTTTTCCAGGGGGGCATAATCTATTGACTAAGCCCATGGATTTTGCTTCTTCTCCCGAAACACCTCGACCCGTCAAAATTAAATCCATCGCATGACTCATCCCTATCATTCTAGGCAACCTTATAGTCCCACCATCGACTAAGGGAACTCCCCATCTTCGGCAATAAACTCCAAATACTGCATCGTCTGCTGCCACTCTCAAATCACACCATAGGGATAGTTCCAAACCTCCAGCGACAGCAAAACCTTCAACTGCAGCGATTACTGGTTTTGATAACAAGAGCCTGGTAGGACCCATAGGCCCATCACCATCTAGTTCAACCTTGTTGCCTTCTTGAGTTTCTGAAAAAGCTTTAAGATCGGCACCCGCACAAAAAACACCCCCTATTCCAGTCAATATGGCAACGCTACTATCTGAGTCTTCCTCAAATTGCTTAAACGCATTAGCTAAATCTTCTGCAGTAGACCTGTTGACCGCATTTTTTCTTTTAGGCCGATTTATAGTAACTACAGTGACTTTATCGTGTTTCTCTAGTTCTACACTCATATCACTCTGATGTTTTAGCTTTTTCCTCCGCAACTACCCCTTGCATACCTTCCCATTCTTCCCACATATTACACATTGCATGCTTGGAGCGTTCCCAGGGATCATTTCCTTCCTCATATTCTAACCATTCACCCATTTGGCCCCTATCTGGATGGTCAGAAACTCCATTCACCATCTTATCAGGCTGTCTTTTTTTATTTCTTAGTCTAAAAATTATATTTTTTCTCGATTCAGTTCCATTCTCATTACGTGAACCAGAATGCGGGATGTGATACATGGCTATACAGGCATCGCCCTTGTCCATTTTAATTTGAGTTGGTCTAGCCCATTTTTTTCCATCCGGTGTAGATTCAGAGGTCTCGTCCACGAATTTTTGTTGTACTGAGTCAGGTATATAAAATAAGCCGCACCTATTAGCAGATTCATAATTTATTCTGGGCCAACCTGGGCCTTCAGGACCAAGGTGTCCATTGGTTTCATATTGCCATCTAAAGAATTTCTCCATTTCATGATGAGCGCCTTTTAAAAGGCTGGTTTGTCCTCGACCTTCTTCAGTTTGGTCGTTAAGACAGACAAAAACAAAGGCTGTAAAGCTACCCAATGCCAAGGTCATTTCAGGATCTTGGAACAAGGGGACCATATTGTGCCCCATAACATCTGGACTTCTTCCTAGATCACCTTTTGGACCAGAGGCAATGTATCTGTAATAAATTTCTTCTTCTGTCCCTTCTTGCACCTCTTGAGGAACATTTATAGTTTGACTGCCATCCATATGAACTTGAGCACCGTAATAAGGCATATCTTTATCCTTATACCCAAGACTATTAAAGTGCTCTCCAGGTTGGGCTTGCTTAATTACACCTACCTGACAATGCACTGGCGGATCAAAATAACCCATAGCCTCATGTAATATAGGAGTCAACGGTGAAGCATTGACTAGATTGGTCATTTCCTTTTCTCCGCCTAAATTTTCACCTTTCTTTGCTCTTTTGATTCGGTCTAGTGAAGCTTCAACTAATTCATCAGGTATAACTTTTTTAAGTACTAAAAAACCGTCATGATACAAATCACGCTTCTGTTCTAAAGTTAATTTATCTCTTGCTTCACTCATCTTTTACTGCTTTTTAATTTATTATCTAATAACTTAACCATAATTTCTTAACTCTTAGAAAATTTTGTTCCAGGTGCATAATATCGATCATGCCATATTCCCTCGGGAGCCTCTCCTGTTACAGGCATTCTCCAAGTTTTAACTTTCGATTCGTCCAATTTTACAGAATATAACGCCCTCTCTTGATCGATAGTATTTTCAACATAAGCCTCCGCCATTTCTTCAGGACCATATCTCTTAGCTATGTTTAGATACAGCTCCCGCCAAGTGTCATCATTTCCTAAATCATGTAAGAGTTCAGCATTACCCTCGATAATGACCTTTCTATATGGAAGAGTCTGTTCATCAATACAAAGAGAAACGCGAGAATCCCGTTTTAAACAACTGAACCACTCTGATTTGGCTCTTGGGGTAAAGAGAATACAATTTTCTGCATAAATGAACCATATGGGCGTAACTAATGGAGTTCCATCCTCCCTAACTACTCCAATGCGCATTAATATGCCATCTTCATCTAAAAATTCTGTTTGTTCTTTTTGTGTCAATGCCGGCATAAATAACCCCCCTTTTTATAAGGCACTTCATCTGTTAATGTTTATATCAGATTAACTTAAGCAAAAAAAGGAAATACTAAAGAATGATTAAAAAGCTATCCTATTTTTTACTGATACTTGTAATTTCAGGATTTTTAATCTGGGAATACAAAGTAAATATTCTTATTTGGTCCATACCAAAGATAGCCAGTTTCACAATGCCTGTACAAGAAAACATCCCAACTTCTTGGTCCAAAGGTCCGGAGATTGCAGCACAAGATGATAGACCAAACATAATCTTAATTTTGGCCGATGATATGGGTTATAACGATATATCCATGCATAACGGCGGAGCGGCTGATGGATCTCTTCAAACTCCTCATATTGATTCATTAGCAAACAGCGGCATTTTGTTCTCTAGAGGTTATGCAGCAAATGCAACTTGTGCGCCATCTAGAGCTTCAATAATGACGGGAAAATATCCAACAAGATTTGGATATGAATTCACTCCTGTTCCTGCTGAGGGAAGGTTAATTATGCAATGGCTTGCTGAAGAGGATGACTCAGAACTTAGAGCAAGGATTGATAGAGAAGTGGCAGCAAACATACCTCCTTATATGGAACAAGGAATGCCCACCGAACAGATTACTATTGCGGAGGTTTTGCGAGATGCAGGATATTACACGGCACACATAGGAAAGTGGCATCTTGGCAATGCCTATGGCATGGACCCACTCAGTCAAGGCTTTCAAGACTCTTTGGAAATGGTGGGACCACTGTATTTACCTGAAGATCATCCAGATGTCGTTAATGCCAAGTTTGATACAAGAATTGACAGGATGATTTGGGGTATTGGTCAATATTCAGCGAGGTTTAATGGAGGCGATCTATTCACACCAGATAAATATCTGACAGATTACTATACTGACGAAGCATTAAAGGTAATTGAGAATAATAAAGATAGACCTTTTTTCTTATATTTGAGCCACTGGGCAATTCACAATCCGCTTCAAGCATTGCGAAGTGATGTGCAACAAATGAGTCACATGCATGGCCATAATCTTCAAGTTTATTCCGGAATGATTGCTGCATTGGATAGAAGTGTCGGAAAGGTTATTGAGAAGTTAAAAGGTCTAGATATACATGGCAAAACTCTAATCATATTTACCAGTGATAATGGTGGAGCTAATTACATTGAATTAGATGATATTAATAAACCCTTTAGAGGTTGGAAAATAAGTTTTTTTGAAGGAGGTATAAGGGTTCCTTTTATAGTTAGCTGGCCTGATGAAATTAATCCAGGACAAAAATCTGATAGTGCTATTCATCATTTTGATATTTTTTCTACTATTGCTTCAGCTGCAAGAACTAAATCGTCCAATGAGAATGAATTGGATGGAGTAAATTTATTACCATACATAAAGAATGAAAAGTCTTCTGAGCCTCATAAAACCCTTTTTTGGCGATCTGGGAATCATCAATCAGTTCTGCATGAAAACTGGAAATACATAATTAGTAAAAAAGAAAATTTTCGTTGGTTATTTGATACTTCGGTGGATCCGTTAGAAAAAAATAACCTCATTGAAAGTCACCCTGAAGAAGCAAGATTAATTGAAGAGCTCTTAGTTAAATTTAACTCTGAGCAAGAAGATCCTTTATTCCCAGCATCCTATGATGCTCCTATCATGATAGATAAATACGACGGACAGGAGTATAAAGAAGGTGATGAATATATTTATTGGTCTAACTAATTTGTGAAGGAAATTTTAAATGGAAATATTAAGAACACCCGATGAACGATTCGAAAACATTAAGGGCTACCCTTTCAAGCCGCATTACACAACAATTAAAACTCATGACGACTCTGATCTAAGAATTCATCACATAGATGAAGGCCCAAAAGATGGCCCATTACTTCTAGCAATGCACGGTCAGCCTGTATGGAGTTATCTGTATTCGAAAATGATCCCCTACTTAGTTGAAGGTGGGATTAGAGTTATTGCACCTGATCTTCCGGGTTATGGAAAGTCCGACAAACCGGCTTCACGAGAAGATTACAGTTATCAAAGACAAGTTGATTGGATGACGCAATGGCTAATTCAAAATGATTTCAAAGAGCTTACTTTTTTTGGTCAAGATTGGGGTGGATTGATTGGGCTAAGAATGATTACAGAAGAGCCGGATAGGTTTATAAAAGTTTCGATGGGAAATACAGGCCTACCCTACAACCCTGATGCTTCAGAAGAACTCCAAAACAAAGTAAAGGCTTTTAGAGAAGAAAAGATTAAACTCACACTCTTTTCCATGGCTAGACAAGTTCAGCAAATGGATGGAAAAGTGGACGGTAGTGATATTGAGAATGAAGACTTCCACCCAGCGTTAAAATTTATGTATTGGCAAAAATTCTGCTGGGATACTCCAAATTTACCCATCGGAACCCTCTGTTCTCTACAAATGGATAAAAGATCTAGACCAATGGTAGCGGCTCATTACTTCTTACAAAGGCTAGGTCTAGAAAAATACTCTCCTTTTAAATCAGATGTTCTTAATGCTTACGAAGCGCCATTTCCAGATCCTTCTTATAAAATGGGCCCGAGAGCCATGCCAAGCCATGTACCAACATTACCTGACTCATCTTTGGAAGCGCAAAGATTAGCTAGAGAATTCTTTAAGACTTCAGATAAACCTTTTTTATCTGTTTTTGCTGGAGATGATCCGGTTACTAATGGGATAGAAAGTGATATTTTGGAAATGGCACCTAATGCTAAAAGTGCGCCTCATATTGGCGGAGGTCACTTCTATCAATGGAGTCGTCCAGAAGAACTATCAAAATTGCTAATAGAATTTATTCATTCCAAATAAAGGAACTACATGAAACTCACTGGTATAAAAACTTATGTAATTAAAACGGCTGAACCTAACTTAGGTGGCCTTTTCTGGTTTTTCATTAAACTAGAAACTGATGAAGGATTAGTAGGTTGGGGTGAAACTGCAGTGCTCTACACATTACTTGGCGTAGAGGATGGGTATGAGAAGAACATGAAAGATATTTTTGATACCTACTTAAAAGGAGAAGATCCTTTAAACAGAGAATCTCTTTATCACACTCTCTATACGGCCCTTACTGACCAACACCCAGACTACATAACAGTGGGAATGATTAGTGCTCTTGATATAGCTCTTTGGGATATTTCTGGAAAATACTTTAATACTCCTGTCTATAACCTTTTAGGTGGTAAATACAGAGACAGAATCAGAACTTATACCTACATTTATGAAAGAGAAGTAAAAACCACCATTCATGAAGCCATAGGAGCTTGGACCACAGACCCGCAACGTTTAGGCGAACTTGCAGCGGATCTAGCAGATGAAGGCTTTACCGGCCTTAAATACGATCCCTTGCCTCAGAAAGTATGGAAACAAAGACCCTTTCCTCCATGGGAAGTGTCACAAAAGGAGTATGACCATGCTGAAAAATCAATTCAGTGCATTCGAGAAGCCGTGGGCACAAAAGCTGATATTTTAATTGGTACTCATGGTCAAATTACGCCCTCCTCTGCTAAACGGTTAGCAGCCAGAATAGAAAAGTATGACCCTCTTTGGCTAGAAGAGCCCTGTCCACCAGAAAATTACAAAGAAATGGGTAAGATTGCGCAAAGTACATCAATACCTATAGCTTCAGGAGAACGGTTAGTTACTTTATTTGAGTTTCAAAACCTATTTGATCAAGGTGGTTGTGCTTTCGCGCAACCTGATTTAGGAAGCTGTGGAGGCATCACTGCCTGTAAAAAAATAGCCACTCTAGCCGAAGCAAACTACATATTAATGGCGCCACATGTGTGGGGTGGTCCAATAATCACTGCGGCGGCATTACAAATAGATGCCAATGTTCCGAACTTCTTAATTCAAGAAAGTATTTATAAATCCGATGGCTTTTTTAATGAAATTATTAAAGAACCTTTTGAATGGGAGAATGGGGATTTGATAGTTTCTGACAGACCAGGGATAGGCATTGAGTTGGATGAAAA
>CAZTLP010000009.1:0-43133 GCA_964614345.1 uncultured Gammaproteobacteria bacterium
GAGTAGAACAGTAGATCCTATTATTTCTGACTATTTTGATGCCTTACACTGTAAAAAGGGAGTAGAAATAATCTTAGGATCGACTTTGAAAAAATTTGAAGGAAAAACTTTTGTTGAAAAAGTTGTTTGTACTGATGGTACAACATTGGATGCAGACAGTGTGGTTGTGGGAGTTGGGATATTACCTAACCAGGAGTTAGCAGAGGCAGCTGGGCTCAGGTGCAATAATGGAATTCTCGTAGACGAATTTGGAAGAACTGAAGACTCTTCTGTATTTGCTTGCGGAGACTGCACTAATCATCCTAATTTTTACCTAAATAAAAACATCAGATTAGAATCAGTACACAATGCACTTGAGCAAGCTAAAACAGTTGCACTATCGCTACTGGGTAAACAAGAAAAGTATGATCAAGTCCCTTGGTTTTGGTCAGACCAGTTTGAAGATAAACTTCAGATAGTTGGCATTTCTGGAGACCATGACGAAACAGTAGTTAGGGGGTCGATTGAAGAAAGGTTATTTATGCTTTTTTACCTAAAGAAAGGAGAACTAATTGCTGTTGATTCTGTCAATAATCCCAAAGATTTTTTAATTTCAAAAAAGCTGGTTGCAAATAAACTAAAAATAAGTTCAGATGTGCTTTGCGACCAATCTGTTGAACTAAAAGACTTACTCAAATGAAAGAAATAGTTGAAACACAGTACTCCATAGGACAAGTTGTAAAACATAAATACCTTGATTTCAGAGGTGTGATTTACGATGTAGATCCAGAATTTAATAATACTGAGGAGTGGTATCAATCAATACCTGCTGAAATCAGACCCAAGAAAGAACAGCCCTTTTATCATGTTTTTGCTGAGAATGATCAGGTTTTTTATTCTGCTTATGTCTCTCAGCAGAATCTACAAATAGATGACAGTCTAGTTCCTGTTGAACACCCTGACGTCCCAATCTTCTTCGGCGAGTTTAACGGCGAATCTTATAATATTTTAGAAGCTACGAAGAACTAACTGTATTCTTTACACTAGCTAAGGCTACACAAGCGTTAAAAATCTGCATTGCTTGTTCTAATTCCTGAATGGTACAGGCAGTAGGAGCTAGTCTAATTATTTCATCTTGGGGATCTACTCCATAAGGAAAAGTAGCTCCAGCTGGGGTTAGTTTTAATCCTGCTTTTTTAGCCAAACTGATTATTTCTTTTGCCAGTCCTGGTTCGCTTTTAAAGGTAACGAAATAACCTCCTGTGGGTCTAGTCCAAGATCCAAAATTTTGTTTTGAAAGCCATTTTTCAACTAATTCGAATTTAGGGTTTAGTATTTGTGCATGCTTAAGCATGTGATTATTAAGTCCTTCAATGTTCTTAAAAAACTTCATGTGTCTTGCTTGGTTTACCTTGTCAGGTCCAATCACTATGGATGCATAATGTTTAATGAAGTTATTCAAATTAGCTTCGCTCATGGCTATAAAGCTTACTCCTGATCCGGCAAATGTGATTTTTGAAGTAGAGGCAAAAGCTATAATTGAATCCAATATATTTTTTTCTTTAGCCAAAGAAAAGATATTGGGTAGTGGAGTTGATTCTTTAAAATCATGCACCGCATAAGCATTATCCCAAAAGATCTTAAATCCTCTTCTTTGACTGGCTATTTCTAACAACCCCTCAATACATTCTTTGCTATAAGTTTCTCCAGTAGGATTTGAGTGCTTTGGAACACACCATATTCCCTTAACAGATGGATCATTTGAGACAATAGATTTGGCTGCCTCAATGTCTGGCCCATTACCTGTCAAGGGAATAGATATCATATTGATTGAAAATTCATCACATAAAGCGAAATGTCTGTCATATCCAGGTACTGGACATAGGACAGAGTTCCTTTCATGCATTGACCAAGGGCCCTCTCCATTTCCTTGAAAATATAAACTAGAAATATATTGAGCCATTAGAGTAAGGCTACTGTTACCACCCGCAATAACCATTTCCTTTTTACATCCAAGTATTTCTGAGCCCAATTGCCTCATTTTTTCTAACCCCAATAGTTCTCCATAATTCCTAGTATCAATTCCATCCTCAATAAAATTGTCAACAGGTAGATTCTCTAAATCTAGGGATAGATCTAGTTGTTCACTTGAAGGTTTGCCTCTAGTTAAATCAAGCTGACTACCTTTAGCTTTTAGCTCTTGGTAGTGATCTTCAGCCTCTTGAACAGTTAAATTTTGATTCATTTGTTGGATTCGGTAAGTGATTTTACCGGAAATAAATAATATCACTCCCTAATATTTCAATACAGCTTTGAAATCAACTGGTTAATTTTTAACCAGTGCAGAATTATGGCTTCATTAAAGGATTTCTTAAAATACTGCACAGAGTTATCCACAGTAAGAGTGGATAACAGATAACAAAAAAAGAAGTAAAATACTAACTTCTACATATTAGTCTTGAAAAAAACAGCTCTACACAACCAACATTTGGACTCTTCTGCAAAGATGGTCGATTTCCATGGGTGGGATATGCCCATAAATTACGGCTCTCAACTCAGTGAACATGAACAGGTTAGGAACTCTTGCGGTATTTTTGATGTTTCGCACATGACGATTCTTGATTTTGAAGGCAAAGATGCAAAAGATCTCCTAAGAAAACTTTTGGCTAATGATATAAGTTCTTTGGAAAATGACTTTGATGGCCTGTATTCAGCTTTATTAAATGAGTCAGGAGGAATTTTAGATGATTTAATAGCTTACAAGATGAAATCAGGCTATAGGTTGGTGGTCAACTGTGCAACCAGAGAGTCCGATATAAGTTGGATAGCTTCTCAAGTGGGTGATATGGATGTATCTTTTTCAGAGCGCACTGACTTATCAATTATAGCTATCCAAGGGCCAGATGCTTTAGAAGTTTTATCGAGATGTTTTTCCACTGACACATCTAATGAATTAATGAAGAAAAAACCTTTTGAAGGTTTAATGGAAAAAGGAACATTAGTTACAACTACTGGGTACACCGGTGAAAGGGGTGTTGAAGTAATGATAGATAATGAGAAAGCTAATTCCTTATGGCAAAGAGCCATAGAGTCCGGAGCAAGTCCTGTGGGACTAGCTGCAAGAGATACTCTAAGGTTGGAAGCTGGAATGAATCTTTATGGTTTTGAAATGGACGAAAAGATTTCACCTCTTGAATGCAATATGGCCTGGACAGTTTCTTTAAAAGATAAAGATAGAAACTTCATTGGGAAGGAGGCATTTGAACTTAAAAAGAAAGCTGGAGACCATAATTTGTTAAAGGGTCTTCTATTTGAAGACAAATGCATAGTTAGGTCTAATCAAGAAATATTTTTTGACGAAAAAAAGAATCAAAGGGGTGTTGTTACAAGTGGCACTTACTCTCCTACACTGAAAAAATCTATAGCTTTAGCTAGAATAGTACCTTCTGATCAAGAAAAGTGCTTTGCAGAGGTAAGGGGTAAAATATTCACTGCTGCTATTGGTCAACCAAGGTTTTTAAAAGAAGGAAAAATAGTTTTTTAAGGATAAAACTTTATGAAAGACATACCAGAAAATTATAAATTTTTGTCTAGCCACGAATGGGCAAAGTTGGAAGAAGATGGAATAGTTACTGTTGGAATTAGTGACTATGCCCAAGATCAACTTGGAGATATAGTTTTTGTTGAGCTACCGGAATTGGATTCAGAGGTCAATCAAGGAGATGAAGTTGCTGTTGTTGAATCCGTAAAAGCGGCTTCAGAAATCTACTCTCCTATGAGTGGCAAAATAGTAGACTTGAATCCATCCTTAGAAGATTCCCCTGAAATTGTTAACTCCTCAGCCTTTGAAGAAGGTTGGTTCTTTAAAATTGAAGTAACAGACAGCTCTGAATTTGAAAATTTACTTACACCAGAAGAGTACAACGAGCAATGTGAAGACTAATTGAATGTCTGAATCTAAAAAAAATCCACTTCAGGATAATCCTTCGACCTTAAAGTCATTTTCCACAAGGCACATTGGTCCAAGAGACAACGAAAGAAACCAAATGCTCGAAGAGCTTGGTTTTTCAAACTATGACGATTTTATAAGGAAAGTTGTACCTAAAGACATACTAAATACCGATCCTTTGGGTTTGAGTGAAGGAATTTCTGAAGAGAAGGCTTTAAAAGAACTAAAACATTTAGCCTCACAAAATATCTTGCATCACTCTTTTATTGGACAGGGTTACTACAACACTTTCACCCCAACAGTTATTTTAAGGAATGTATTTGAAAATCCTGGCTGGTACACCTCTTACACCCCGTATCAACCGGAAATCTCTCAAGGTAGATTAGAGGCCTTAATAAACTTCCAAACGATGGTTAGTGATCTTACTGGCTTAGATATTTCAAATGCTTCGTTATTAGACGAAGCCACTGCAGCGGCAGAAGCTATGACTTTGGCTAAAAGAGTTTCTAAATCAAAATCTAACAATTTCTTTGTTGATGAAATGTGTTTTCCTCAAACCATCAAAGTCATTCAAACAAGAGCTAAACCTTTAAATATAAACCTAATTATTGGCCCTTCAGCCTCTTGTAAGAAAGAAGAGTACTTTGGGGCTATTTTTCAATACCCCAACGCAGAAGGAGAAATCAATCCTTTTTCTGAAGAAATCGCCTTTTCGAAGAAAAAAAATGCCGTAGTAATTCTAGCAACAGATCTGTTGGCTTTATGTTTACTAAAATCCCCAGGCGAACTTGAAGCTGATATTGCCGTAGGCTCTTCTCAAAGATTTGGGGTTCCAATGGGCTACGGAGGTCCACATGCAGCTTTTATGTCTGTGAAGGAAGAATTTAAAAGATTCTTACCGGGCAGGTTGGTAGGTGCTTCTATAGACCAAAAAGGAAAGGTGGCATACAGATTAGCCCTCCAAACACGAGAGCAACATATTAGAAGAGAAAAAGCCACTAGTAATATTTGTACAGCTCAAGCTCTTTTAGCAATCATGGCAGGATTTTATGGCGTCTATCATGGGCCGCAAGGTTTAAAAAATATAGCGACCGAAGTTAACAAAAATACCATTAAGTTAGCTAAATCACTCGAAGAAAAAGGATTTGAGATAAGAACTAAATACTTTTTCGACACCATAACAATAGATTCAGGTAAGAAAACTGACGCTTTATTAGAAGCTGCTTTACAAAAAGGAATTAATCTAAGGAAAATAAACAATAACCTTATAGGTATTTCTTTAGATGAAAGTGTTGATGAACAAGTTTTAAAAAATATCCTTTCCGCTTTTTCAATTCAGTCTGTAAAAGAATCTAAACAAGAGACTGGCTCTATTCCAAAAAACCTTTTGCGAACAAGCAAATACCTCCAACATCCCGTTTTCAATACATACCGTTCAGAAACGGAAATGTTACGTTACATAAAAAGACTCTATGAGAAAGACATCGCACTTGATAGGGCCATGATTCCTCTGGGTTCTTGTACCATGAAACTAAATTCTACTTCAGAAATGCTGCCTATCAGTTGGCCTGAATTTTCTTCTATTCATCCATTCGCTCCAGAAAACCAAACTAAAGGTTATAAACAATTATTTGATGAATTAGAAAAACAGCTAGTAAGTATCACAGGCTACTCAAGGGTGTCTTTACAGCCAAACGCAGGTTCTCAAGGAGAATATGCTGGTCTTTTGGCAATCGATGCCTTTCATAAAAGTAGAGGAGATAATGAAAGGAATATATGCCTAATTCCTATGTCTGCGCATGGAACAAATCCTGCATCTGCTCAGATGGTTGGTATGAAAGTCATCCCCATTAACTGTGATCAAGAAGGTAATATTGATTTAACTGATTTACAAAAGAAAGCAAAAGAAAACTCAAATAAGCTTTCTTCCATCATGATCACCTACCCTTCTACTCATGGTGTATTTGAAACAAATGTAAGAAAGGTTTGTGAAGTTGTACATAAACACGGGGGTCAGGTTTATATAGATGGTGCAAACCTCAATGCCATGATTGGCTTGTGTTATCCAGGTGAGTTTGGCGGTGACGTTTCTCATTTAAATTTACATAAAACTTTCTGCATTCCTCATGGTGGTGGAGGCCCTGGGGTTGGGCCCATCGGTGTGGCTGAACATTTAAAAGACTTTCTGCCTGGAAATCACTTTGAAGATTCCTCAGTGGGTCCTGTGAGTGCAACTGAATGGGGAAGTGCCAGCATCCTTCCGATTAGCTGGATGTACATCAAAATGATGGGGGCTTCTGGATTGAAAGAAGCTTCACAAGCTGCCATCTTAAACGCTAACTATATAGCCCATCGCCTTAAAGAGCATTTTACAATTCTTTATAAAGGAGAAAATGACTTAGTTGCTCACGAATGCATCATTGATGTGAGAAGTTTTAAGGAAAGTGCAAATATTGAAGTAGAAGATATTGCTAAAAGGCTAATTGATTACGGCTTTCACGCACCTACCATGTCTTGGCCTGTTGCCGGTACCCTAATGATAGAACCTACTGAGAGCGAATCTAAGGCTGAAATAGATAGATTTTGCAATGCAATGATAAAAATTAGAAAAGAAATTAAACAAATTGAAACTGGGGATTTAGATAAAAAAGATAATATGTTAAAGAATGCCCCACACTCAGCTGAACAGGTTACTGCTGATGAATGGAGTCATCCTTATTCGCGATCAGATGCAGCTTACCCTGTCGATAACCTGCGAAATGATAAGTATTGGTGCCCAGTTAGCAGAGTTGATAATGTTTATGGTGATAGAAATTTACTTTGTAGCTGTCCTTCCATGGAAGAATTTAGCTAGAAAAGCATTGGAGTTAGGAAGAGGTGTCCTCAGAAGAATATAGACCTTGTGTAGCAGCGGTGATTGTAGGACCCAAGAACCAGGTCTTGTGGTGTCAAAGATTAGAGCATGATGGATGGCAGTTTCCTCAGGGTGGAATAGACCAAGGGGAGTCTCCTCTTGAAGCAGTTCTAAGAGAGACTAAGGAAGAAGTCGGTCTAGAAGAACAAGATCTTGAGATTGTATTTGAGACTAGGGATTGGTTTAAGTACGACGTACCAAGAGACAAAAGGCCTAAGTACTTCAGAAAAAATATCTATAAGGGTCAAAGGCAAAAATGGTTTTTAGCTAGATTGCTTTCTGAGGAATCTAAGATAGATCTACGAGCTTCAAGACCAATAGAATTTGATAAGTGGGTTTGGTCGAGCTACTGGTATCCTCTTAAAACTATTGTCCCTTTTAAAAAAGAAGTTTATCGTCGGGCTTTGCTCCATCTTTTACCTGAATACAATAAACTTATCTCTAAGTAATAATCTCGTGGGATATCTTTTCAGTTTTATTCCCTTTTTTTGAATAGTTTTGTTCTGTGATTCTATATTTCCCATTGGGGTCAATAGTTAAAAGTGTGGTACATCTTGTGCCATAAACATTCGATTTAATAAACCTATAAGGAATCTCTTCATGTTCAGTTTCTTTAAATCCAGCCATATCGAGGTTTGATAAGTCACCTGAGTCTCCCCTCATAAATTCTAAAAGTACATCTTCGTTTGGATTGGTTTGTAACAATTCCTTAAATTGATTCTTAATTTTTATAGATTTTTTTGTTTGTGTATTCAATAACAAGTTACCTAATGCATGGATTCCAGATTCAAGTTTTTCTATTCCTTCGCTTCTATTTGAGATGTAATGAATGCCTTCCTTATCGCCCAACAATAAATTGAAACCTGCGTAATTTCTTTCTTTAATATTTTCTAGATACTCTTTAGAAGACACCCCTTTAGAGGTAATGTAATTGGATATCAGCTCCCCCCTAGATTTTAACGACTCCTTCCCATTGGCAAGTTCCTTGAAATTAGTTAAAACAGCAAATCTTCCATCATTTGATACAGCCAACCAAGTGCCTCCAGCCTGCAGGTCCTTTCCGGCAAGAATTTCTTCAGGTTCCCACCAATGCATATTCTTGGTAGGTCTTTCATAATACTCATCTCTATTGGCCGCCAAGATTAGGGATCCTGGGAAAGCTTTTAAGCTTTCTTTTTGTTCTTTATAAGAAAAAACTACTAAACACATATGCAATTAAAAATTTCTTAATGGAGTTAATTTCTGGTTCTTATTATGTTGGCTATAAGAGATAATGGCCTCCTCTTTCGTGTTAGTAGAACTTATTTTATATTTTTTACTGGGAATTTTTTCCGGTATTTTAGCAGGGCTCTTTGGAATAGGAGGTGGGATTATTATTATCCCAGTTTTTTTTGCTATATTTGAAAACATAGTGGGAGTCCCTGAAGAAGCCTTGGCGCATACAGTTTTGGGTAGTTCTTTGGGTGTTATAGTTTTTAGTTCTTTGGCTTCTACTTATTCCCATAATAAACGAAAAGCTGTTATCTGGAATGTCCTAAAGGTAATAGTTCCTAGTATTTGTATAGGAGCTGCCCTTGGAGCACTGACTGCTAGTTTTATTGCCAGCTCAACACTTCAGGTTCTGGTAGCTATCTTTCTAGTTCTGATATCGGTTCAAATGGCTTTTGAGTTTCCTCCTCCTTCACAGAACCCTAAAACTAATGTAATCGGACCTGTTCTTGTGGGAAGTGGCATAGGATGGTTTTCCGGTATTTTTGGAATAGGTGGAGGTGTATTTTCTGTGCCTTATTTTTATCATAGAGGATTACAAATGAAACAAGCCATTGGTTCATCAGCGGCTTGCGGCATCCCTATAGCTTTTTCTGGTTCAATTTCCTACATGATCGTGGGATCTAATATTTCAGACCTTCCTGATTTTTCGGTGGGTTACGTATATTTACCTGGAGCTATCATAGTAGGATTGGCAAGTGCATGGAGTGCCATAGTAGGGGTTAGAGCAGCACACAGAATAAAACAAAAAAAACTTAGGTTAGGTTTTGCAGTACTATTATTGATTATGGGACTTAACTTACTTCTAAGATAAAATTTAGTTAATGGATTACTACTGGAAAGCTAATCTTAAGATATTATTTTGTCTTTTAACTATCTGGTTTATTGTTTCCTTTGGTTTTGGAATATTACTTTCTGACTGGTTAGATCAGTTTAGGATTGGTGGCTTCAAATTAGGCTTCTGGTTCGCGCAACAAGGAAGTATTTATGTGTTCATACTTCTCATTTTTACCTATGTTTTTCTGATGGATAAACTAGATAAGAAGGCTTCTGCAGAAAAAGACAAAAAGGATTCTTAATGACAGTACAAGAATGGACTTTTGTAATGGTGGGCATGAGCTTTGCCATTTATATTTTAATTGCCTTCAAATCCAGAGCTCAATCCACTTCAGATTTTTATGTAGCCGGAAAGGGTGTCAATCCCATAGTCAATGGCATGGCCACAGCCGCTGACTGGATGTCTGCGGCTTCATTCTTATCCATGGCCGGATTAATAGCTTTTCTTGGTAAAGATGGGTCTGTTTATCTTATGGGCTGGACTGGAGGTTATGTGTTGTTGGCTTTGCTTCTTGCGCCTTATTTAAGAAAATTTGGACAATTTACAGTACCTGACTTTATTGGCGAAAGGTACTACTCAAATACAGCCAGAGTGGTTGCTGTTTTATGCCTCATCTTTATTTCTTTTACCTATATCGCCGGACAGATGAGAGGCGTGGGTATAGTCTTTTCTCGTTTCCTTGAGGTGGATATAAATCTTGGCGTTTTTATAGGGATGGGAATTGTTTTTGTTTACGCTGTTTGGGGAGGCATGAAAGGAATAACTTATACTCAAGTAGCGCAATACACAGTTTTAATATTTGCTTATCTAGTACCTGCCATTTACATTTCAATAATAATGACAAATAACCCGATACCGCAGTTGGGTTTTGGAAGTACATTAGCTGGAAGTCCCGAGTTCTTATTAGATAAACTAGATAAAGTCACCACAGATTTAGGTTTCACTGCCTATACTGAAAATACCAAAAGTAAAATAGATGTTTTCTGTATTACTGCTGCTTTAATGGTCGGAACAGCTGGCCTTCCTCATGTCATAGTAAGGTTCTTTACAGTTCCTAGCTTTAGGGCTGCCAGAAAATCAGCTGGTTATGCTTTAATCTTTATTGCACTTCTATACACCACTGCACCAGCAGTGTCTGCTTTCGCAAGAATGAACCTCATAGACTCTATTCAAGATACAGAATATTCCAATTCGCCTAAGTGGTTTCAAAATTGGGAAACTATCGGCCTTATAGCTTGGAAAGATAAAAACTCGGATGGTCTAATTAGGTATTCTTCTGGAAATGCACTTGATGGGGTTAAGCCTGTTTATATTGACGGAGAGGGAAGCTCCGGAGAGAGGCTGGTTTTAAATGAACCAGACTTTAGCAATGAAAATGAGGTTTATATTGATAGAGATATTATTGTCTTAGCTAATCCTGAAATAGCTAAGCTGCCTTTTTGGGTAATCGCATTAGTTGCCGCAGGGGGTGTGGCTGCAGCCCTATCTACTGCGGCTGGATTGTTAATTACTATCTCTTCAGCAATTTCTCATGATTTACTTAAGAAAACCTTTATGCCTAGAATTAGTGAAAAACAGGAGTTACTGTATAGCCGATTAGCCACAGCTTTTGCTATAGGAATAGCTGGATTATTTGGTATCTACCCCCCTGCCTTTGTAGCTCAGGTTGTTGCATTTGCCTTTGGCTTAGCTGCGTCTACTTTATTTCCAGTTTTACTATTAGGAATATTCTCAAAAAGACTTAA
Source organism: uncultured Gammaproteobacteria bacterium (assembly GCA_964614345.1). Lineage (GTDB taxonomy): Bacteria > Pseudomonadota > Gammaproteobacteria > Magnimaribacterales > Magnimaribacteraceae > AEGEAN-183. The sequence goes on from CAZTLP010000009.1 coordinate 10,695, forward strand.
TAAGGAAGGTGCTATCGCAGGTATGCTTATTGGCTTGATCTTTACTGCAGGATATATCATATACTTTAAATTCTTAGCTCCCGAGCTAAACACAGCTGACAATTGGTTTTTTGGCATTTCTCCTGAAGGAATAGGTTTTGTTGGAATGTTATTAAATGTTTCTGTTTCTTTGATAGTTTCTTCTTTAACTTCAGCCCCGCCTAAAGAGGTTTCTTCAATGGTAGAGGGATTAAGACAGCCATAATGATCCTTCCAGAAATAGATCCCATTGCATTCCAAATCGGTCCTCTTGCCATAAGGTGGTATGGCATAACCTGGGTAGTTGCTTTTGGTCTTATTTACTTTTTAGCTTCTAGGAATTTATCCAAATTCTCTAAAGAGCAGTTAGAGAATCTAATGTTTTACGGCCTACTTGGAGCTGTTATAGGGGGTCGGACTGGTTATATGTTTTTCTATAATACCGGTCAATTAATAGCAGATCCTCTTTCTCTATTTTATTTTTGGCAAGGCGGCATGTCGTTTCATGGAGGCCTTTTAGGAGTATTAATATCGTGTTTTCTATTAAGTAAACAATGGGGCTTTAAATTCTTTGAAGTCATGGATTTTATAGCGCCTTATGTGCCCATAGGTCTTGGTACTGTCAGGATAGGAAACTTTTTAAATTCCGAATTACTTGGAAGGCCGACAGAAGTATCTTGGGGTGTTGTTTTTCCTTCTGATCCATTGGGGTTGGTTAGACATGCCTCTCAGTTATATCAAGCTGTGGGAGAAGGTATAGTCCTCTTATTATTTATGCTGTGGTACTCCAAGAAACCCAGGCCGCATATGGCAGTGTCTTCTGTGTTTCTAATTGGTTATGGGGTTATCAGATGTTTTACTGAAGCCTTTAGAGAGCCTGACGCCCATATAGGCTTTGATCTATTTGGATCAATATCTAGGGGGCAGATTCTTTCTATTCCAATGATACTAATCGGCCTCATGTTATTATTTTATTCATACAGAAAAGTTGTAAAAAAGGATGAAACAATATCTTGATTTAATGAAATATGTTCGAGAGTCTGGAACTGAGAAAGGTGACAGAACGGGAACGGGTACCTTAAGTGTATTTGGTTATCAAATGCGTTTTAACCTTGAAGAAGGCTTCCCTTTGGTTACAACAAAAAAAGTTCATCTTAAGTCCATAATCTATGAACTCTTATGGTTTTTAAAAGGTTCTACTAATGTAGACTATCTCAACGAACATGGGGTTAGCATTTGGGATGAATGGGCTGATGAACGGGGTGAACTTGGACCCGTCTATGGAGCCCAATGGAGGTCTTGGCCCACACAAGATGGAAGTTCAATAGATCAGATCTCAGAAGTTATTGATCAGATAAAGGCTAATCCAGATTCTAGAAGGCTAATAGTAAGTGCCTGGAATGTTTCTCAAATTGACAACATGGCCCTACCGCCCTGTCACGCTATGTTTCAATTTTATGTTGCTGATGGAAAGCTTTCTTGTCAACTATACCAAAGAAGTGCAGACATATTTCTAGGAGTACCCTTCAACATTGCCTCTTATGCTTTGTTGGTTCTAATGATAGCCAAAGTAACTGGATTAAAGCCTGGAGAATTTGTTCATACACTAGGGGATGCACACCTTTATTTGAATCATCTTGATCAAGTAGATGAACAATTAAAAAGAAAACCCTTCCCTCTTCCTAAAATGAGTATTACTAAAGATGTAAAAAATGTCCTTGATATTGAATATGAGGACTTTTCTTTAGAAGACTATGAATCACATCCGCATATTTCTGCTCCTATAGCTGTTTAAATTGAAAATTTCATTAATAGCTGCTTTTGCAGAAGAAGGTGTCATTGGTAAAGATGGCAAGATCCCTTGGACCCTAAAAGAGGACTTAAAGCATTTTAGAAATAAAACTGAGGGATGTTCTGTTGTAATGGGTCGGAAAACTTATGAGTCCATAGGAAGACCATTGCCTAACAGACTAAATATAGTGATGACTAAAAACCCTAAAATGCTGGAAGGAGTAAAAGAAGTTAGTAATAGGAAGGAAGCCTTAGAAATTGCTTCTTCATATTCTAATGAGGTGTTTATTATAGGTGGTGAAAAAATCTATGAAGAATTTCTCCCAATGGCAACAAAAATGTACCTAACTAAAATTGATATTAAAACTAAAGGAGATGCTTTCTTTCCTAAATGGAATGAAAATGACTGGGAGGAATTATCTAGACAGGATAAAGAAGATCTAAATCAAAATATTAAATACTGCTTTCTAGAGTATAAAAGGAAATAATCTACTAAGAAGAACCTAGACCTAAAGCTTTTTTCTTTAAGATAAGTGCTTGTACTCTTTCCTCTTCACCTTCTGTATAGGTAATCCATTTCCTAGCTTGGTCTTGGATTTTCTTCTTCTTCTTCTTCTGGGCTTCTTTCTTATCGCTTAATTGCTTTTCTGCAACATCTATACACTTTCTAAAGGAAGCTATAGCTTCATCCCATTTCTGATACTCAAACAAAACCTGACCAAGGAGCATATGGGCATTTGCCTCATCTTTAAGTTTTCCTTTTTTAATTCCTGCTCTAATTGCTTTTTCGGCTCCTTCAAATTCATCTAAACCAAAATGTACCTGACCTAAAAATATATAAAGCTCTCCCTCTTTAGACTTACTTGCTGCCTTCTCATAAGCAGGTTTGGCTTTTTTTAATTCTTTAGCTGCATGCCAGTACTGGGCTAAGGCTTTTAATGTTTTTTCTTCTTCCTTGATGAAATCATTTTTAAAACCATATTCCATTACTTGCGCCGCTTTGTGCGGGTTTTGATGCATAAACAACAGCTGACCTAAGGCCACATACTCTCTTTGTTTATCTAACAGCCTATCTTCGTGGGCTGCTTCAAGAGCTCCTAGTTGATCTAAGAACCTATCTTTTTGGCCATAAAGCTGGGATAAGCCTACCCAATACCTTTTTTTAGGGTAATTAACAGCTAAAATCTTATATATTGGGAGTACATCAAGATTTTCCTTTAATTCACTATAGACAGCTATCTTTAATAAATAGTCGTTTTCTCTAGCCACAGCTTTCTTAGTCTCTCCTGTCTCGTACTCTTCGCCCGTCTCTTCGTCGATAGCCTTTATAGGTATGTCTCTGCTTTCTGCTAGTTCTATAGCCCTTTCAATGAAAGTTTTAGCATTTCTAAAATCTTCTAACTGAAAATAAGCAGTTGCAATAAGAGAGTAACCTTGAGAGCTTGGCTCCTCTTCTTCCTCAATCCACTCTAGTAAGTATTTAATTGACTTTCTATAGTCTTCTTTAATGAAAGCTAGTTGGGCTAAAGAAAATCTTGCTTGATTCTGTAATTTAAAATCTGAGCCTTCAGATCTAAGAAGTTTTTCATATTCAGTAATTGCAAGATCATATCTTTCCTGAGCAAAATAAATATAACCAAAATACCAATGCATTCTAGCTCTATCGGTCTCTGTAAACTTGGGGTCTGTTCCAATAACAGCAAGCATTTCAATTGCTTCATCCCACATTTCTTCTTCTAAGAAAGGCTGTACTGTTTGTAAAAGCTTTTGTGCTTTCTTGCTGGGCAGTTTTACTCTTTTTCTTGTTTTCTTTTTCTTAGTATCATCAGCTGCTTCTAGATTAAACCCATCATACTCTGGTGCTAATTCACCAATAACAATTGGCATAAGGCTTATAACAATTGTTACAACCAAAGTTTTAATCAAAAATTTCATAGTTTGTTTATACATAAAGATCTTTTTAAGCGCAACCTTCGGGTACATATTCGGAGGTCTTATTGGGGTCTTCAATTATGAAAGTGATTTGATTTAGTACGCCCGGTACCTCAATAGCTTCTCCATCTCTTATTTGCGGCTTGTACTTAAATTTCATAGCTGCACGCATAGCTGCTCTATCAAAAATACCACTTGGTTGTGCCCAAACAACAATCGGGTCTCTAACTGCACCTACTTTAGTGACTGTAAACTCAAGCATCACACAACCTTCTATGCCTCTCTCTTGGGCCCTTCTCGGGTAAATAGGGGGTACCTTAAAGATTGGTACATAAGAACCATCAGCAAATACTCCTGCTTTTCTTCCCTTCATATCAAATTTTGGCCTGGGAGTGGCATTATCTAAATCTGCTGGAGGTGTCATATCAAATTCTGGTGGCATGGTTTCAGGGGGCGGTTCTTCCTCTTCTGGTCTTTCTATATCTTGTAACAATTCCAATTCACGTTCTGGCATAGTTACATCTGCTATTCTTATTCCTTTTTCACTGAGCTCTACATCCCCTGTTGCTATTAGCCATTGCATTATGTAAAAGATGATAAGAGTTAAAACTGCTGAAGAAACTACTGCAGTAGTAATTTTCCTATAATCTAATAAAGCAAAATTCATAAGTCCTTAAAACTTGGGTTCAGAGGCAAGAGATATTGCATACACACCAGCATCCCGTGACTGGTCCATGACTTTAATAATGGCATCAGCGGTTGCCCTTTCATCAGCCTGAATTACAACAGACCCCTGGGGGTTATCAGCCAACAACTTAGTTACATTGGCTTTAACTTGCCTCACATCAACTCTTCTACCATCAATCCAAATGTCGTCATTTGCTCCTATAGCAATGAGAATTGCAGCATTATCTTGAATATTAGCTGTTTCTGCATCAGGTCGATTAACCTCAAGACCTGGCTCTTTAATAAAATTAGCAGTAACTATAAAAAAGATTAGAAGTATAAATACCACATCCAACATAGGGGTTAAGCTAATTTCTTCTTCTGCTTCAGTTGCTTGGCTTATAGGTGATCTTCTCATAATTATTACCTTTATTATTCAGAAACTAAGTACTCTGACAAGAGTTCTTCTTCTCGTTTAGATTTATTTTTTAAGAAAGTGCTAGCAAAGGTACCAGTTATAGCTACAGAAAGTCCTGCCATAGCTGGAATCGTTGATCTGGAAACACCACCGGCCATTGCTTTAGCATCACCGCCTCCAGTGACGGCCAAAAGGTGAAACACCTCTATCATGCCTGTTATGGTGCCAAACAAACCCAATAATGGAGCTACACCTACACACAGTTTTATTAAAGTTAAATTTTGATTAATCTTAATAGAGGTTTGAGAAATCAACATTTCTCTTATTGCTTTGGAGTTCCATGTTTTTTTATCTTTCCTTTTAGACCAATCTTCAACGGCTATATTCACATTTAGTTGATGATTAAATCTGTAATACCAAAGTCTCTCAAAGATAAGAAACCACATAAAGAAGGCAAGTAACCCTATTAAGTAGAGAACATCCCCTCCCTTTTGCATAAATTCAAAGAGGGCATCTGCGGCATCATAGAAGAAGAACATGGTTCTGTGTTATCTCCTTAGTTAAAGTTACTTTTCAGACCTTTCCGCTGCCATTCCAATAGCCTGCTCTTCAATTGTTTCTAAAATACCTTTAGAGAAATTAGAGACTATAGCGGACATAAACGTCATAGGAATTGCAACCATTAACCCTAACCAGGTTGTGACTAAAGCGATTGAGATACCACTTGCCATAGTTTTCGGATCTCCCGTTCCAAATAAGGTTATCATTTGGAAAGTTTCAATCATTCCTACTATTGTTCCAAAAAGTCCCATCAATGGAGCAACTATGGAGATTAATTTTATCAACCAATTGAGTTTTTCAATCGGCGGTCTCTCATTCAATATTTGCTCGGCCATTTTAAGTTCTAGAGTTTCTGTATCAGCCTTTGGATTGTCTTCGGCTATCTTCAGAACTCTACCTAATGGATTATCTGTATTAAGAGTCTCAGCACTTAACTGCGAATCAACTGCAGCCCGAATGCCCCTCAAAGTTACCAATCTCCATATAAACAGCCCCACTCCTCCAAGACCAAGTACATAGAAAATGACGATACCTATAGGTCCGCCTTCACCGTTGATTCTTTCCCAAGCTCCAGACATTGAAATTAAGCTAGCCAGATAAGATCCTCCTTGAGGTCCAGTAGGATCAACTGCAAACTGGACAGGGAAAGCATCAGCATTAAAGACATCAGAGGTAGTTGAAGTGTATCTGCCTGCTGGCTGGGATGGTAATTCCTCATACATACCTCTTGTTGCAGCATAGGTAAGATAATTACCGTCTGAGACAGCATTAAATACACCTACTCGGACAACTTCTCTCTCCTCAACTGTTCCATCTAAAGCAATTACATCAGCATTAAACTTCACCACTTCTCCAGTAGCATTAATTTCTCTTTGAAGCTCAAACCAGAGTCTTTCTAATTCAGGGATTGTAGCTAAGGCCACTCCCTCGCCCATTTTTACAGCCAATTTGGTTAAGAACTCTTCTCTGTCTTTTCCAAACTGAGCCGAAGTAAGAGATTGTTCAAAGATGTTTCTTGCTTCAGTTGCGAGACCGGCTAAATGACCAAATATTTCGTTCAGAGAGCCAAGTCTTTCTTTTAACTGGGCTTCAGCTACTACTAATAAAGCCTCGTTAGCCTCGAATTTTTGCTCTAGTCTAGCCGCTTCTCTTTCAAGTCTTGCTCTTTCAGCCTTTGCATCAGCTAGAAGCTTAGCTTGCTTATTTTTTTCATTCCTAAACTTCCTTTCCCTTTCTCTCTGCTCCGCAGTATCAGCAAACTGACCTTTCTGGACGAGTTCCAACAACTCTGAAGGACTTGAGGGATCTTTGGCTACTTCTTCCGCTTCTTCCTCAGCATTAACAGGAAAAACCAATAAAGTAATAAAAAATAATGGCAGTAGTTTGTAAGTTAATTTTTTCATTGTACTGCCTCCGGATTTTGTATTGGCAGTTCGAGCATATCAACCGTAGCAAGTTTGTTTGCTATTCTCAGCCCCTTTCTAGTTGGGTTTCTGTAGCTGCTATCTAAAGCAACCCATTCGTCTTTATTGTTATCCCAAGCACCCGTTAGACTTTCATCGGCAGATTGATAAACCAGAGCCAACCTACCAACTCTAAGTACATTAACTTCTCTTTGTTGCCCTTCAATTTCTATGGTGTCTTTGTAATTATCCAGTTTTCTGCCATATTCCATTTCGACGTTGAAAGTTTCTAAAACTTGTCTTAACCCTTCTGCAGGAGAAACAGTAGGGTTGTCAATTGCGGCCTTAGCAAAGGCAACTCTCTCTTTCCTCTCTGCTAAATGAAAGGGCATATCCAGTTCTATTGATTTTTCTATCCCCGCCAGCAATCGTCTTGTAAAAGGCGGTATTTGCCTTTGCATAATTTGGGCTTCTTTCATGGTTTTATCAATTTCTTTTAGCCTTGCTTCCTGACGCTCTATTTGCATTCTCATTTGAGCGTTATAAACCCTTAAGCCTTCTATTTGCTTACTGACTGTTTTGTATTCATTGACTATTAAGGATGTGTCATCATCCATTGAATCTATTTTTGATTGAGACGCTTGTTCTGATTTTTGGCGTTCCTCACCTATATCCAGTAGTGGTTGTATTTGGTCAGCGAAAACAAGCGTAGATCCTAGTAGGGTTGCCACCATAATCAGTGGAAAAGTGCTAAGACGCTTCATTAGACTATCTCCTTTAATTCTTATTTAGTAATTTGTTCCAGTGTTTATACCTAAAATGATATGATCAATACACCAGAAAATAACCTCTCCCTCAACGAGGAATGTAGACTATAGAGGGAATTTTTTAACAACGCAACGATTGAATGTCGCTTCTAGAATTTTTTGTTTATATCACTTTGATCAATTGGTCAATGGTCACCCTTTTGTGGTTGTTAATTAAGGAAAAAGACCAATTTTATTTAAGAGATCTTTATTGGGGGGGCGGTATTATCTTGCTTTCTCTTTCTGCTATTGTTTTACAGGGCTTTTTAGAGATTTTTGACTTCCATATAAGACAAATTTTGGTTAATTCTCTGGCCTTAGTCATCGGAATTAATATTCTTCTTTCTTCAAATAAGAAAGCAAAACTAAATGCTGTCATAGTAAAGGAACCTTATGAAAGGACCCTAAGCTCTTATAAAGATAATTTTCTTAAAATGGGAATACTGCAAGTTATTGTTATTTCTCCAATAATTTCAGTTAACTACCTTCCTGGCATGAACAGTCTTAACTTTATTGATTTCATAGGATTAATCCTATTTTCCCTGGGATTTTATATGGAAATTAAATCTAATCACGATTTATTAGCTTTTAAGGCTGAAAACCCTAAAGAAATAGAAATTTTAACTTCTGGTTTATGGAGACTTTCAAGACATCCTAATTATTTTGGTCATCTGTTGCAGTGGTTGGCTCTATATGTAATTGCATGCAGCTCGATAGGTGGAGAATGGAGTTTTTATGGGCCTCTAATTATGTACCTTTTTATGTTAAATTCTATTAAAGGTACAGAAAAAAGACTGCTTGCTAACTTTACTGAATATAAAATCTATTCGGGCAGCACTAACAAGCTTATCCCTGATCTTTTTATAGGAAGAAAAGGCCCTTTAGCCTCTTTAAGACCACTTGTGCCCTTTAAAGGATTAACTGTCTTGGCTGGATATTTTTCTAATTTGGAAAGTCCTTTTATCAGAGGCCTTCTCATAAAACTTTTTTGTTATTTTTATAAACCTGATCTTACCGAGTCTATTGAAAGCGATACAAATAAATACAACAGTTTTAATGAATTTTTTACTAGAAAGTTGAAATCTGGATCTAGGCCAATAAACCCAGATGTGAATATCATAACTTCACCCGTTGATGGTACGGTTGTACAGCTAGGAAATATAGTAAAAGAGACACTCATTCAAGCTAAAGGTATTACATACAGTGTGAGTGATCTGATTAAAGATAAGTCATTGGCAAAAACTTTTAAAGAGGGTTTTTTTGTAACCATTTATTTGGCACCTACAAATTACCACAGAATACATTCTCCTTTTGGTGGAACTATAGAAAAAACTAAGTATCTAGAAGGTAATTTATACAGCGTTAATGCTAAATCAACTCAAAAGATAAAATCTTTGTATAGTAATAATGAGAGAACCTTCTACTATATAAAGTCAGATAATTTTTATTATGGCCTGGTTAGTGTGGGGGCAGCTATGGTTGGTAGCATAGTGCCTTTTTGGAACACAGAAACTAACCCCACAAAAAGAAATTTGATTGGTATGTGGAACGAGGGTCCTGAAAAAGACCTAAGGGCTGTGAACAAAGGCCAGGAATTAGGCTACTTTCAGATGGGCTCCACGATAATTTTGTTATTTCCTTCGGGTATAGAGGCAGATAAAAATTTCTTGTATGAGTCTAAAGCTGTAAAATTTGGTGAAGAATTAATAAATCTGTCAAAGAAATAATTACAAGGTAAATTTTGGTCTCTTACTCAACCAGTGATTTTAAACCTGGGTTAAAAATTTTAATCGATGGTGAGCCTTGTGAAATCATTGAAGAAGAGTTTGTAAAACCCGGTAAAGGACAAGCCTTCAGCAAAGTTAAATTTAGGAACCTGTTAACTCAAAGAACTGGTGAAAAAACTTGCAAAGTTGGAGAGTCACTAGAATCTGCGGACATAAATGAAATTGAAATGCAGTACTTGTACTCAGAAGGTACTGATAGATGCTTTATGAACCAAGAGTCTTATGACCAAGTACTAATTTCTGAGAATTTAATCGGAGATAACAAAAACTGGCTGACTGAAGAAGATATTTGTCAGGTGCTTCTATGGAATGACACCCCTATTTCTATAATACTTCCAAATTTTGTGGATTTAAAAATTACTCAAACTGATCCGGGTGTTAAAGGAGACACCGCTTCGGGTGGTAACAAACCAGCCACCTTAGCTACCGGTGCAATTATCAAAGTTCCTTTGTTTGTCTCAGAGGGAGACATCGTTACGGTAGACACTAGAAGTGGTGAATACCAAGGAAGAAAGCAGTAGCAATGAAAGAAGAATTAAAAAAATCTTTGCATGAAGCCTTAGGACCCTTAGGGAAAGAACACAACGTAGATCTTACAAAAGTAAAAATTGAAGTAAAAGAAAATAAAGAGAAGGAATTTGGAGATTTTTCTTCTAATTTAGCTCTTGCACTATCAAAATTGTTCTCTAAACCTCCTAGAGATATTGCAGAAATGCTCTTAAAGGAATTGGGAGAAAAGGATTTCATAGATCGAATGGAAATTGCAGGCCCTGGTTTTATTAATTTCTTTTTGTCACATGCATCAAGGACAGAGGTTCTTAAAACAATTAATAAAGAAAAAAATAAGTTTGGTTTCGGGACAAAGAAAAAAGCTGAGAAAGAAAGTGTATTAATTGAATACGTTTCTAGTAACCCCACAGGCCCCTTGCATGTTGGTCATGGAAGAGGTGCGGCCTTCGGATCAGTACTTGCTAGCATACTTAAGGCAACAGGCCATGAAGTTGATGAAGAGTACTATGTCAACGACCAGGGTCGCCAAACAGAAATTCTTTCTTTAAGTGTTTGGTTAAGGTATTTACAAATTTTTAATCAAGCTAGCCTTTTCCCTAATAACTGCTATCAAGGAGCCTATATTGAGTCCCTGGCTAAAGAACTAAAAAATAATAAAGATAAGGCCCTGTGCATTGATAAAGAAATTGAAAAAGAATTATCTCAATTGCTCTCTTTAGATTTAACTGAAGAAGAGCTTGATGGCTTAATAACTAGATCAAAAGAAATTTTAGAAGAAGGCTTTGAAGAAATTAAGACTTTTGCTCTTGAAAATATTTTGAGAAATATAGAGGGAGATTTACGGACTTTTGGAGTTAAACATAATAAGTGGTTTAAAGAATCTTCGATGTTTAGCACTTCTAAAACAAAAGAATCTTTAATTAGTGAAGCCCTGAATACTCTAAAATCTAAGAAAAAACTTTATGAAAAAGAAGGAGCCCTTTGGTTTCAATCTACTGATTTTGGTGATGAAAAAGATAGGGTTGTAAAACGAGAAAATGGAGCTACTACTTATTTTGCTTCTGATATTGCTTATCACGCCAATAAATTTAGCAGGGGGTACTCAAAAATTATTAATGTTTGGGGGGCTGATCACCACGGGTACCTTCCAAGAGTTAGCGCTGCCATGTCTGCCCTAGGTGAAGATACAGATAAGTTTGAGGTAATTTTTATTCAATTTGCAAATTTAATAAGGGGTGGCAAAAAACTGTCTATGTCTACACGAGCTGGCGAATTCATAAGCTTAAATGAATTAATTGAAGAGGTAACTTCTGAAGCTGCTAGATTTTTTTTCATAAACAGAAAAGGTAACCAGCATTTAGATTTTGATCTGGATCTTGCTAAAGAAGAAAGCAAAGATAACCCTTTATATTATATTCAGTACGCCCATGCACGAATTTGCAGTGTTTTCGATAAGCTAAATGAGAACAAGAAGTCATATAAAGAGTCTGTTGCCTTAGAGTCTCTTGATCAACTCAGCAGTGATCAAGAAGTAGAAATTCAGCAATTATTAAGTCAATTTCCTGATGTAATTAATCGTTCTGCAGAAAATTATGAACCACATTTGATTTGCTACTATTTGAGAAATTTAGCTGGAACTTTTCATAGTTACTATAACAACGAGCGCATATTGGTTGATGAGGAAAACAGCCTTCAAGCTAAATTATTTTTAATTTCTGCTGTAAGACAAGTCCTGTTTAATGGCTTAAAAATTCTTAATATTAGTGCCCCTGAATCTATGTAAGGTTTAGTATGGGGAAACCAGAAAAATTAAATCTATTCCTTTCAGAAATAAATAAAATTTGTGAACAAACAGGAAAAAAATCTGGAGATTTAACAGTCTTGGGGGCAAGCAAGAGCCAGAGAATCAATTCGATAGAAAAAGCATTGAGTGAGGGAGTCCATCACTTTGGAGAGAACTTTCTTCAAGAAGCTGAACCTAAAATATTAGAAATTGGGAATAGACCCACTTGGCACTTTATAGGGGCTATTCAAAGCAGAAAAGCCAAAAAAATAGCCTCCTTATTTGATTGGGTCCAAACAATAGATAGAATTAAAGTGGCTAAGAAGCTTAACCAGCACAGGCCATTAGAACTGAATAAACTGAATGTGTGTGTCCAAGTAAATCCAGATAATGAGGAACATAAATCTGGAATACCCCTTTCTGATTGCAAAAAATTTATATCTGAACTGGTTCTACTGGAAAGACTAGAAGTTAGGGGATTGATGTCAATTCCAAAAGCTACTAAGGATTTTGAACAACAAAGAAGAGTGTTTGGTAGAATTCGTTCCTGTTTTGAAGACCTTAAGTCTATTTATCCTCAACTGGACACCCTTTCAATGGGAATGTCTGGTGATTATGAGGCAGCTATACTGGAGGGTTCCACAATGATCAGGATTGGAACTAAAATTTTTGGTGAAAGAAATTGAACGAAGATTCATCTACTATAGGATTTATTGGTGCAGGCAATATGGCGGGCGCCCTTATTGCCGGTTTAGTAAATAATACATACAACAGTTCACAGATCTTTGTTAGCTCTCCAGAAGAAGAGCATTTAAAAAAACTTAAGGATAACTTTTCAGTTAATGTCACCAAAGACAACGCAGAGGTTGTTCAGTCATCATCAACCCTTGTGCTAGCAGTCAAACCAAATGTAATAGAGCCAGTATTAGATGAACTATCAGTTGAAATTCTTAAGAAAGACCCTTTATTAATTTCTATAGTTGCTGGGTACAAAATTACGTCTATTGAAAGTAGATTAAATTCGAATTCAAAGATAATAAGAGCCATGCCCAATACCCCCGCCTCTATTGGAATGGGAGTTAGTGCTTTAACGCCGAACAAACTAGTAGTTGATGAAGACAAAGTTATAGCTGAATCTGTATTTGGTTCCGTTGGTTTAACTTGTTGGTTAGATGAGAATGCTTTTGATTTATTCACTGCACTTCTTGGTTCCGGTCCTGCTTATATTTTTTATTTAATAGAGGCCCTGCAAGAAGCTGCAAAAGGATTAAACTTAGACGAAGGTGTTTCAAAAGAATTAATAACTGAAATGATAAAGGGCTCTTCTACTTTGGCCAGCTTAAGTGAAGATAGTCCCTCTTTGTTAAGAGAAAAGGTCACATCACCCGGAGGGGTAACTGAGAAAGCCTTAGAAGTTTTTAATGAAAAGGCAGTAGGTGACTCAATTGTAGAAGCAATATTAAAAGCAACTGAAAAATCTAAAACCTTAGGAGAATCTTAAAATTGACTGAAGCAACCATATACTTGTTTAAAGCCATTTTAGATGTAATCTCGTTAGCAATTCTTGTAACTTTTTTATTTCGACTCTTAAAGGTAGATTACTACAACCCTTTAGTTCAAGGAATGTTAAGGTTCGCAGATATTTTTACTTCTTTAATAAGATCAGCATTCAGGCCTCTTTTTGGGATAGATCTAGCTAGCCTTATAGCGGCAGTCGCCATACAGGCCTTTTGCTTTTACCTGATCTCTTTAGATGATGCTATTTTATTTAGTTTTGGCATTATGATTTCTTGGTCTTTATTCTCAGTTTTACTCCTGATATTAACTATTGTTTGGTGGGGGCTAATCGCGGGTATTATTATCAGTTGGGTGGCTGGAGGAAATTCACACCCTGCTTTTATACTCCTACAGCAGATGTCAGATCAAATTTGTAAACCCTTCAGAAGGGTTTTGCCGCCAGTTGGGGGGTTAGATTTTTCTCCCATTCTTGCTTTTATACTTCTTAATTTTCTCTGGACTGCGGTATTTGGCCTTTCAATTGAGGCTGGTTTGCCCATCCACCTTAGTATGGGTGGTTAAGTGCATCAAATTGATTGACTGATCTCTTCAGATTTTGAATTCTTGAAAATATGGCTTAGAATTATGCTTGCACCGATTTGATCCAGCTTGCGGGTGCTAAATAAATGCGGCTAAAGCGGGTATAAATGAGACCTGTTTAGCTTTTGCTGGCAGGTTTTTTTTTGAAATGAATACTAAAGACTCAGTGGGAATAGTTGAACCAAGTTCAGCTAGTTTTAAAGATCCTTTGCTTTTAGAGTGTGGCAAAGAGCTCAAGGGTTTTGAGATTGTTTATGAGACTTATGGAAAGCTAAATAATGAAAATTCAAATGCCGTCCTAATCTGTCATGCATTGAGTGGTAATCATCATGCTGCGGGCTATCATAAAGATTCTGAAAAAAGAGCTGGTTGGTGGGATGCTTTAATAGGCCCAAATAAAGCAATTGACACTAATAAATATTTCGTTGTTTCTCCTAATAATCTGGGCGGTTGTCATGGTTCTACCGGTCCAAAATCAATAAATCCGGATACCAATGAAGTCTTTGGTCCTAATTTTCCAGTCTTAACTGTTAGGGATTGGACTAATAGTCAAGCAGTGTTAGCTGATCATTTGAATATCAAAACTTGGCATGCGGTAATCGGGGGCAGCCTAGGGGGAATGCAAGCATTGGATTGGAGTATTGCATACCCCAAGAGAATTCTGAAAGCAGGTGTTATTGCAGCTGCTCCTAAATTAAGTGCACAAAATATTGCTTTTAATGAAGTAGCCAGACAAGCGATCACTTCTGATCCTGATTTTCAAGAAGGAAACTATCTTCTAGGAAACACTTCACCTAAAAGTGGCTTAAGGTTAGCCCGAATGGTCGGCCATATTACATATCTGTCTGACGAATCAATGAAAACTAAATTTGGAAGAGAGCTTAAGGAAGAAAAATTAGGCTTCGGTTTTGATGCTGAATTTCAAGTTGAAAGTTATTTAAGACACCAAGGTGATGTTTTCTCAAACACTTTCGATGCAAATACCTATCTTTTAATGACCAAGGTGCTGGATTACTTTGATCCGGCCAATGAATTTAATGGGAATTTAATGGAAGCATTTGAGCCAATACTTGCACAAGTTCTTGTGCTTTCATTTTCTTCAGACTGGAGGTTTTCTCCCTCTAGATCAAAAGAAATAACTGATGCTCTTATTGGAGCAAAGAAGAAAGTGAGTCATGTAGAAATTGAATCTTCATTGGGTCATGACTCTTTTCTATTTCCTGAACAAAGATATGTGGATGTTCTCAAAGCTTTTCTAGAGAGTCCTTCATGAAGACATCAGAAGTAATTGAAAGTTGGGTCAGTTCTGGTTCAAGAATTTTGGATTTAGGGTGTGGGGATGGATCTATCCTACAAGCTTTGAAACTAAATAAATCCATAGATGGCTATGGTGTTGAGATTGATAAAGAGAATATTCAAGCTTGCTTAGAAAAGGGCCTCGAAGTCATTGAACAAAATATTGATGAAGGGCTTTCAAACTTTCAAGACAAAAGCTTTGATACCGTCTTAGTTAGTCAAACGATACAAGTTCTAAAAAACCCTAAACAAGCTTTGGAAGAAATTACGAGAATTGGGCATCAATCCATAATAGTTATTCCTAACTTTGGACATTGGAAATCTAGATTGACTGTTTTTTTAGGGGGCAAGATGCCAATAACTGAAAGTCTTCCTGAGAAATGGTATGAGACACCAAATATTCATTTATGCACAGTGGCTGATTTTGAGAATTTGTGTTCAGAGCTGGATGTTGTTGTTGAAGATAAGAAAATTCTTAATGCTGAAGGCAGAGTTAGTACTATTTCTTCCGGTTGGTCTAATCTATTGAGTAGTGCTGTCATATATAGACTTTCTAGATAAAAATGGAAATTATTTTAGCTACACAAAATAGTGGGAAAATAGAAGAATTTAATGAACTGGCTAAAGACACAACATTAAATTTCGTTCCAGTTCCAAGCAACCCCTCCTTCCCCGAAGAAACAGGAAGTACTTTTTTTGAGAATGCCTCTATTAAGGCCAATTTTGTTTTTTCCTTAACTGGGAAAACTTGTTTAGGAGATGATTCAGGTTTGGAAGTAGATGCTCTATACGGGAAACCTGGCGTTCATTCTTCAAGATTTTCAAATGAAGCAACAGATGAATCTAATATGGATAAATTACTCGATGAGTTAAGGGGAGCCTCTTCTAAAGATCGATCAGCAAGATTTAAGTGTTGTTTGGTTTTGGTACAAGGAAATACAAAAAATCTAATTAGCTCCGAGGGAGCTATTGAGGGGAAAATAGCTGAAGAAAAAAAAGGAGATAAAGGGTTTGGTTATGACCCTATTTTTATTCCCCAAGGATCTTTGTTGCATATGGCTGAAATGGATCAGAAAAAAAAGAACTTAATAAGCCATCGCGCAAAGGCCTTTAACTCTCTTCTAGAAAAACTATCTTCAAGCCTTACTGAAAAATAATTCTCTTGACCGCCTTCCTTCAATCAGGGCCTTTCTCTCATATTTAGTCTTGGGTAAAGAGCTTATATATTCAGGTAAATTAGTTAAATCTTCACTTACCCATCTATTATCAGCAGAAAACCCTTCTTTAATTTGATAATAGTAATTTTCCCAGTCAGTCTTGCAAAAAACTAAACCATTGGTTGTTATTTTGTCGTAGAGAAGATTTAGGAAACCTTCTGATAGCAACCTTCTTTTGTGATGTTTTCTTTTGGGCCATGGGTCCGGATAAAGAAAGACAATACCATCAAAGGTATCATCTGCTATGTTTCTTTCTAATAGTTGAAAAACATCAGACTCTATTATTTTTAAGTTAGTTAATTTATTTTTCTGAATTTGGTTTAGGACCGAGCCTATCCCCGAAGAATAAACCTCAATGCCCACAAAGTTGGCTTCTTGATATTTATTAGCCATGGACAGTAGGCTTTCGCCCGACCCAAAACCAACGTCTGCAATAAGCTTTTTGTCTGGCTCTATAAATGCCTCTGCTACATTTAATTCGCCCTTACTGGGTTCAATGGTGTGCTCTTTTTTTAAAGAATTAAGTGCCCTTCTTTGCGCTACTGTTACTCTACCCTTTCTTAGAACGAAGCTTTTTTTAGTATGCTTTTGTGTTTGCATTGGCAATGAACTGATGAAGAGTCTACTTTATTAGGCCCTTCATGGGCGATGAAGCCGAAGCGTAGCTCTTTTTTTCCATCCTGCCTGCTAAATAAGCTTGTCTGCCTGATTCAACAGCTTTTTTCATCGCTTGTGCCATCAGAATTGGTTTCTGTGCTTTAGCTATTGCTGTATTCATTAAAACTCCAGCACAGCCAAGTTCCATTGCAATAGATGCATCGGAAGCTGTGCCTACTCCAGCATCAACAATTATTGGAACTTCTGCTTTCGAAAGGATCATTTCTATATTATGAGGATTTTGAATACCCAAGCCCGAACCTATGGGCGAAGCAAGGGGCATTACTGAAACACAGCCCAATTCTTCTAATTCTTTTGCAAGTATGGGGTCATCGGAACAATAAACCATGACTTCAAATCCGTCTTTAACAAGATTTTTAGCTGCTTTTAGTGTTTCAGGCATATTTGGATATAAAGTTTCTTTATCTCCCAGAACCTCTAGCTTAACTAAATTATTACCCCCCAATAATTCTCTTGCCAATTTACATGTTCTAATTGCCTCTTCAGCCGTATAGCATCCTGCGGTATTTGGCAAAATTGTGAATTTATCAGGGGAAAGGAAATCTAAAATGTTTGGTTCTGAAGAATCTTGACCTATATTTGTCCTTCTTATAGCGACAGTCACAATCTCTGCTCCAGAGGCTTCTATTGAGGAGCGGGTCTCCTCAAAGTCTTTATATTTACCTGTTCCAACTAAGAGCCTGGACTTATAAGTACGTCCAGCTAAGTTTAATGAATCATCCAATGTTTTTTTATCCCCCGCCTATAGCTCTAACTATCTCTAAAATATCCTTGTCTTCTAGTACTTTACCAAGAAGTTCAGAGTTAGGTATCACAGTTCCATTAAGTTCAACCGCTACCTTGTTTTTAGGTATTTCTAGCATATCTAATAGCTCTCCAATATTAGAACCATCATTAATCTCGACTGAATCGCCGTTAACCCTTAACAACATGTAGTGGATTTTAGCTTTAGCTAAAAATTAATCCAAAGGAAAATTCTGTTTGACCTTCTTCATGGCATTTTGTTCTATCTGCCTTACTCTCTCAGCAGAAATGCCATATTTGTCTGCTAATTCATGTAGAGTTAGTTTTTCATCTGAAAGCCACCTGTCATAAATTATATCTCGACTTCTATCATCTAATTGCTTCAATGCTTCATAGAGTTGTGTTGTGTTCAAAGCAGAGTCGTCTTCTTTCTCAATTATCTCAGAGGGATTGGCAGATGAGTCTTCCAAGTATTGAGCAGGAGCATAATTAGCGTCGTCACTCTCATCTCCTTCAAGGGGGTCAAACGACATATCCAGTCCACTAAGGCGCTTTTCCATCTCTCTCACTTCTGCAGGCTTAACTCCCAAGTCTTTAGAAATCGATTTAATTTCATCTTCAGTTAACCAACCCAAATTCTTTTTCTTACTTCTTAAATTAAAGAAAAGTTTTCTTTGCGCTTTAGTAGTAGCTATTTTGACAATTTTCCAATTCCTTAGGACGTATTCATGTATCTCCGCTTTAATCCAATGAACTGCAAAAGAAATAAGCCTTACTCCAACTTCAGGGTTAAATCTTCTAACTGCCTTCATTAACCCTATATTTCCTTCCTGTATAAGGTCTGCCTCTGAAAGCCCATAACCTGAATAGGTCTTTGCTATATGGACAACGAATCTAAGGTGAGCCATTACTAATTTTCTTGCTGCATCCAGGTCATCGTTGTAATAAAGATCTTCAGCTAACTTCCTTTCCTGTTCGGGAGAAAGAATACCGATGTTGTGAATAGAATTTATATAAGATTCAAGGTTTCCTCCAGGCGATGCTATATCCATCTCCTGCAGCGAAGTACCTGGCTTAGGTTGTTCTTTTTTTACTTTTTTTGCCATTTATTGGCGGAATTCTACATTTTTAACAATAAATTATCCAAATTAAGCTAATTCACTAAGAAAAAAGGGCTGTCCAGGCGAAGCTTGAGTCTCCCACACAATAAAATTCAGGGTTCTTTTTTTCTGAGTCAAAACTGTAGAAAAAATCATTCCCTTCCAGGGTCTTTAAAATTCCTCCAGCAGCCTCTGCTACAGCCTGACCCGCAGCTATGTCCCACTGATAAGTAGGCCCCATTCGGCAATATATGTCAGCAAGTCCTTCTGCAACCCTACAAAGTTTCAATGAACTTCCTGCTTCAATTATTTCTATTTCATCGAAATTTTTACTTAGGCTCTTAAGAACCTGACGGTCCTTTTCCGTTTGGTGACTCCTGCTCACTGTGATTGTTAAAAGTTCTTTGTTTAAGGCTTTGGTTTTAATTTCAGCTTGACCCTCACTATTAATTTTAAAAGCTCCAACACCCAAGATGCCCTTAAACAGCTCTCCCTTGGCCGGGGCACTTACTATGCCCATCAAAGGAAATCCCTTCTCGATTAAAGCTATATTTACTGTGAAATCACCATTCCTGTTTAAAAACTCTTTTGTTCCGTCTAAAGGGTCTATTAGCCAAAAAGTTTCTTCGTCTAGCTTAGATTTTGAGTTACCTTCCTCTGATAATACTGGAAACTTTGAGTTTAAGCTGTTTAGCCCTTCTACTATGATTTTGTGAGAAATAAGGTCAGCTTCTGTTACGGGCGATCCATCTTCCTTTTTTTCAAGGGCAATCTCGTTTCTTGTATAAATATCCATAATGCTTTGTGAGGCCTTTAAAGCTATTCCGGAGACTTTATCTGCTAGTTCAAGTAACTTTTCTTTGTCCATAAACATCTATCTTTAATTTGTTAGCTGTTCTTTTTCTTTTACAATAACCGACAAATCCTTGCTATAAAAGTGATATGAATAATAAACAAAAATTAATAGAGAACGCGGAAGTACTAAAAAGAGGAATTAAGCTACTTGGAAGGAATAGAAAAACTGTCCTTTCTCATCACAAAACTTTTGAATTAACTGATGAGCTTGAAGCAAGAATTGAAGAACTGCTTAACGACTTGAAGCAAGAAACCAACGAATTATAAGGAGAAACCCATGAAATACAGCTGTTTTGAATGTGAAATAGAGGACAAAATTGCACACATTAAAATGATCAGGCCTGACGAGTTCAATTCCATGAATAAGGCTTTCTGGTCTGAATTACCCCATCTAATAGAAGATCTCTCAGATAATGCTTCTGCGCGGGTGATTGTTTTGTCGGGGGAAGGCAAACATTTTTGTGCAGGCATGGACTTGGCTAATTTTTCACCTTCAGATTCTCAACCAAATGCCCATAGCGGAATGAGAAGTGAATCAGCTTATAGGGTAACTTTAGACCTACAACATACCATCTCTTGCTTAGAAAAGGCCAGAATGCCTGTAATTTCAGCTATTCAGGGTGCTTGTATTGGAGGTGGTGTTGACATGGCGACAGCTACCGATCTTCGCTACTGCACCAAAGATGCTTTCTTTTGTATTCAAGAAATAAATATAGGAATGGCTGCAGACGTAGGAACCCTTCAAAGAATACCAAGGCTTGTGCCTGAAGGCATTGTTAGGGAGTTGGCTTATACGGGTAGGAGATTTTTACCAGAAGAAGCACTAAAACACGGACTGGTTAATCAAATATTTGATACTAAGGAAGAGATGATGGCTGAAGTTATGAATGTTGCTAAAGAAATTGCTTCCAAAGGACCCCTTGCAATAGCTGGCACAAAAGAATCTTTAAATTACGGACGAGACCACACCACAGAAGAAGCCCTTAACCATATTGCTCTTTGGAATAATGCCATGGGTATTGGCGATGAAATGTCGGCTGCTTTTAAAGCTAAGGCTGAGAAAAAGGATCCTGAATTCGAGGATATGCTGCCCAGAAGAAAATATTTAGACGGCGAGATTATTTCTTAGCTACTTTCTAAGAAATACTGGGCTTTGATCTGTAGATTCTGACTTAGAATATTTATATCCATCGTAATTAAAGCCAGCAAGGCCATTGGGTGAATCTATTCGATTTTCTATAAGGTATCTGGTCATCAAACCCCTTGCCTTTTTCGCAAAGAAACTAATGATCTTATACTTTCCATTTTTATAATCTTTAAAAACGGGACTTACTACTTTTCCTGCTAAAGATCCTTGTTTTACTGAAGAAAAATATTCCACAGAAGCTAAATTTAATATGGTTTTATTCTTGTGGGTTGAAATGGATTGATTAATCGATTCGCTTATATCTGACCCCCAAAAATCATACAAGTTTTTTCCTTTGGAGTTTTTGAGTTTCGTGCCCATTTCCAATCTGTAAGGAGACATTAGATCAAGGGGCTTCAATATTCCATACAAACCAGAAAGAATTCTTACGTGTTTGTCTAAAAACTTAATGTCAGCCTTATTCAGACTATAAGCAGAGAGCCCTGTATACACATCTCCCTTAAAGGCAAATATTGCTTGCCTAGAGTCCTCCGAAGGGCTTATTGGAGGCTCCCAATTCATATTCCTTTCAAAGTTAAGATTGGCCAGCTTGTCACTAAGCCCCATAAGCCCTGATAGCCCTTGAGGATCCTTTTTTCTTAATTCTCCTATTAATTCTTCTGATTTTTTAAGGTGCTCGGAAACACTAAAAGACTGAAGCGGCAAAGGAGTCTCATAATCTAGGGTTTTGGCTGGGGATAAAAGAACAATCATGTAAGTCCTAGCACTAATTTTGCCATGATATTTCTTTGTATTTCATTTGAGCCTGCATAAATGCTTGCTTTTCTATAGTTAAAATATCTGGGGGCCGAAGAGTTCGCAAAGGCACTCCCTATAGGGGGCTCGTTATGACCAATGCCAGGTCCAGGATTATTAAAGGGGATTGCATAATAATCAACTGCCTCAACTGCTAATTCCGTAATGAGCTGACCAATTTCTGTTCCTCTGGTTTTTAACAAAGAAGATTCGGGTCCTACATTCTGTCCCGCTGACAAACTTCCTAATATGCGTAATTCAGTTGCCTCCATTGCATTTATCTGAACCTCAACATCTGCTAATTTTTCTTTGAATGTTGAATCATCTATTAAAGGTTCGCCTCCTGAAGTTGGCGTTTTTGCCATGTCCACTATTTTTTTTAATGAAGAATAGAGACTCGCTGAATAACCATTACCTCTTTCAAATTCCAATAAATATTTGGCATATGTCCAGCCCTTTCCTTCCTCACCAATTAAATTTTCTTTAGGAACCTTAACGTCTTCAAAAAACACAGTATTAATTTCTTGATGTCCTTCAGGGGCTTTATCCAAAGTAACAATTGGCTGAACGGTAATACCCGGAGAGTGCATGTCTATTAATAAGAAGGAGATGCCCATTTGTCGAATCTCTTCATTGCTTGTTCTTACAAGACAAAAAATCATATCCGCATGCTGAGCGCTGGTTGTCCAGGTTTTAGCTCCATTTACAAGATAATGGTCGCCTTTGTCTTCTGCTTTGGTTTTTAAAGAAGCTAAGTCGGACCCAGATCCTGGTTCAGAATAGCCTTGACACCACCAAACCTTAGAAGAAAGTATATCTGGAAGATACTTTTCCTTTTGTTCGTCAGTCCCAAAGGCCATTATTACAGGCGCAACCATTTTTTCTCCAAAAGCAATCACAGTAGGTGCATTAACTGCTGCCATTTCTTTATTAAACAGATATTTCTTAGAAGCACTAAATTCCGCCCCTCCATATTCTTTAGGCCAGTTAATGCCGGCCCATCCCTGCTTGTAAAGAGCCTTCTGCCATTGCATCTGTTCATCTCTAGATATACTTCCATTAGGGCTGTTGTCATGCCTTTCTCTCATATCTTGTGAATAATTTTCTTTCAGCCAGCCCCTAACTTCACTTTGAAAATCAAGTTCTTCTTGTGTAAATTGCAAGTCCATATAAATTAACCTCCCATTAATTATAAATTAGAAAGGAATCAACGCAATTAGTTAACTCATGAATCAAGTTGCAGCTTTATTAGATTCATTTTCAGAAATGACAGGAAGGTTCTGTTCCTGGTTTGTGGCTCTTATGACTTTAATCACCTGTGTGGTTGTTGTAATGAGATATGGATTAGACTTAGGATCAGTTTTACTCCAGGACGTTGTTCTATATCTACACGGAGCTTTGTTTCTGCTGGGTTCTTCTTTTGCCCTCAAAAGAGACGCTCATGTGAGAGTAGATATTTTTTATAGGGAGTTTTCAGATAAACGAAAAGCCTTTATTGACCTTGTTGGTCACTGTCTTTTTTTACAGCCTGTTTGTTGGGCTGTTTTTCTCTTTTCTTGGGGTTTTGTAGAGTTCTCTTGGAGAATTATGGAAGTCTCAGCTGAGCCTGATGGACTTCCTTTTGTATATATACAAAAAAGCCTACTGATAGCTCTGTGCGTTTTTCTGGCTCTTCAAAGTTTTTCAGAAATTTTAAAAAATATTTTAAGAATTAAAAATGGTTGAACTTATTCCTCTGTTGATGTTTGGAGTCATTTGCTTAGTTCTCTTGGCAGGTTTCCCTGTAGCCTTTTCTTTAGCTGGCACTGCCCTTATATTCGCTGGCATAGGTGTTATTTCAGGAACGTTTGATTCTTCCTTACTTGGGACCATACCCAACAGACTGTTTGGAGATATGACCAATACAAATTTAGTGGCTGTACCCTTATTTATTTTCATGGGAATACTATTTGAGAAATCTAATCTCGCTGAAGATTTGTTGAGCAATATGGCTGATGTCCTTGGGGGCTTTAGGGGGAGTCTCGCAGTATCTGTCATTATCGTTGGGGCAATGATTGCTGCTAGTACAGGTATTGTTGGTGCAACTGTTATAGCCATGGGGCTTATTTCTTTACCCATCATGCTTCAAAGAAATTATGATCAGAGCCTAGCTACTGGAACTATTTGTGCTACTGGCACTTTGGGTCAAATCATTCCTCCTTCCATTGCTTTAGTCCTTTTGGGAGACGTTCTTTCAGCCGCCTACCAACAATCCCAACTAAGTCTTGGTATATTTTCTGCAAGGACTGTTTCGGTTGGTGACTTGTTTATGGGAGCATTAGTTCCAGGTGTCATTTTAGTTTTTGCTTATATTTCTTATGTACTTCTTAGAGCCTACATGCAGCCTTCAACTGCACCAGCACAAGAAATTAAGATAGCAGGAAATAGAGCCAAAATAATTTTAACTGCCCTGCTTCCACCTCTAGTTTTGATAGTGGCTGTTTTGGGATCCATCTTGATAGGTATTGCAACGCCAACTGAAGCAGCGGGCGTAGGGGCTTTAGGTGCTATGGGTTTAGCACTCAGTAAAGGCAGTTTAAATCGTGAAAATTTAACCTCGGCTGTGCAAAGCACTACGGAAATCACCTCAATGGTTTTTATGATCCTTTTGGGGTCTTCAATATTTTCTCTTGTTTTTAGGGGATTTGGAGGCGATGAATTAGTTAATAGTATCTTCAATCAAATGCCTGGCGGGGTTTTTGGAGCCATGTTTATAGTGATGATTATAATTTTTCTTCTAGGATTTATATTAGACTTTATTCAAATCACATTTGTTGTCGTACCCATTGTGGGTCCAGTATTGCTTGCAATGGGCATAGACCCGCTCTGGTTAGGAATTATGATAGCCATCAACTTGCAGACTTCCTTTCTGACCCCTCCTTTTGGATTTGCTTTGTTTTATTTAAGAGGTGTTGCGCCTGACAGCGTTCCAACGGGTGCAATATACAGGGGTGTAGTCCCGTTCATAATTATCCAAATTCTAGTTTTGCTATGCCTAGCAGCATTCCCCTCTCTAGTCACAGCTCTTCCAGATGCGGTCTACGGACTTTAATTGCCTTGCAATAAGTGGGCAACCTTATCTGCCCTATATGAAGACCTAACCATTGGGCCTGAAGCCACTTCTTTAAAACCCATTTCTCTAGCTATATTTTTATAATGAAGAAATTCTTCTGGAGGGACATACCTTTCGACGGGCAAGTGATAAAGGGTGGGCCTTAAATATTGACCCAAAGTTAAAATCTCTACGCCAACAGAGTAAACATCCGCAAGGGTAGACTCAATTTCTTTTGTTGTTTCCCCTAAACCCAACATCAAGCTGGTTTTGGTTAAAACCTTGGGGTTAAGCCTTTTCGCTTTCTCTAGTACACCAAGAGTTTGTTGATAGCCAGCCCTTGGGTCTCTGGCTCTTAAAGTTAACCTTTCAACTGTTTCTACATTCTGAGCAAAGACATCTAAGTTTGAAGAAAGCAAAATAGAAATAGATTTAATTTTTCCTTCAAAATCAGGGGTGAGCGCCTCTACCATAACCTTAGGACAGGCATCTTTCACGGCATTTATTGTGTTGGAATAGTGCCTTGCCCCTCCGTCTACTAGATCATCTCTATTAACCGAAGTTAATACTACGTATTTAAGTGCCATTTTTTTAATCGATTGAGCTACTTTGTAAGGCTCTTTTTTATCCCTCCTGCCTCTTGGATTTCCTGTGTCTACTGCACAAAATTTACAAGCTCTTGTACAAACATCACCTAAGAGCATGAAGGTAGCTGTTCCATGGCTCCAGCATTCGTTGATATTTGGGCACTTTGCTTCTTCACAGACTGTGTTCAAGTGATTTTCTTTAACAATGCTTTTAACTTCTTTGAACTTAGGAGTAAAGGAATGGGCGAGCCTAAGCCAATCCGGTTTCTTTGTAGGAAATATGTCTTTATTGTTATTAGGTTTAACACCATTTCTTATGGCTGTAGTGCCATTATCTTTTATCGTCTTGGTAGGAATAACCTGACTCATCTGCTCATAATTCCTTCAAGTCTTTTCTTGGCAGTTTTTTCAAAATCTATAAATGCTTTGTCTATTGAAACTTCCGCAAATTTATTCAAGTGAGTTACTTTTAAACTTTTATTCCCACAAACATTGATGTTCTCAAAGGGACTTAAATCCATATCAATGTTTATGCTTAGCCCATGATAAGAAAAGCCTCTTTTTATTTTTAAGCCCACAGAAGAAATTTTTTTATCTTTAACATAGATACCTGGATCTCCTGATCGCCTTGTCGATGAAATGTTGTACTCTTTTAAGAAATCTATTACTGAGGCTTCTAGTTCGTTCACAAACTTTTTGGGGCCCCATTTTTTTCGTCTAAGATTGATTAAAAAATAGGCTACGATCTGTCCTGGGCCGTGGTAAGTAACCTCCCCCCCTCTGTCTGACCGTACAACCGGTATGCTGTTCTCACTTAACAAGTGATCTTCCGAAGCTCCAAATCCCAAGGTATAAACAGGAAAGTGTTCTAGTAACCAAAGCTCATCAGGGTCTTTTTTACCTTTTGAAAGTATAACGTTCTGCATAGAAGCCCAGGTCTTGCGATAATCCTGAATGCCTAGCTTTCTTAATTTAAGGTTCAATTTTTTACTTTTTAGTCTTCTAGGTCTCTCATTTCTATAAAGGCCTTTTCAGAAATCTCATGGTATTCAATCACGTCCTGCTTAAAAGCTTCATAGGAGTTATAGATCTTTGTTGCCATTTCATCACCCTCTATAAATTCTTCCATTACCTCTCTGGAAATTTTTTTAAGCTCTACTAAAACATCATCTGGTAACTTTCTAAGTTCAACTCCGTGCACTTCAACCAGTTCTGTTAAAGCCCTGTTGTTATTAGCTGTATATTCATCAAGCATTTCTTGGTTAACTGCCCTTGCTGCATATTTGACTATAGCCTTCAAGTCGTCAGGTAGAGATTCATAAGCTTCTTTGTTTATTATTATCTCTAGGGTTGAGCCCCCCTCATGCCAGCCTGGATAGTAATAATATTTTGCTACCTGATGAAATCCGAAGGTTAAATCATTGAAGGGCCCTACCCACTCTGCTGCATCTACTACTCCTTGCTGTAATGCCAGAAAAATATCACTTCCAGGTAAAACTACAGTCTCAGCACCTGCTCGCGAAAAGATTTCACCGGCCAATCCTGGAATCCTCATTTTTAGCCCTTTGAGATCTTGGATAGAATTAATTTCTTTATTAAACCATCCAGCCATTTGGACACCCGTATTTCCCCCTGCCAGAGGCATTAGATTAAAGGGTGCATAAGCTTCTTCCCAAAGCTCTTGGCCACCCCCCCAATGAATCCAAGAATTAATCTCTTGTGCAGTTAGTCCAAAAGGCACAGCGGTGTAAAACTGAGAAGATTTAACCTTACCTGTCCAGTAATAAGAAGCACCATGGCCCAGCTCAACATTACCTTGTGACACTGCATCAAAAACACCCATTGCTGGAACCAATTCGCCTGCACCATAGACCTTTATCTTCATCCTGCCATTGCTCATTTCGTCTACATATTTAGACAGGTTTTCAGCTGCCAATCCCAGTCCAGGATAATTTTTAGGCCATGTGGTTACCATATTCCACTTGTAGACTTTGTTTAGATCAATTTCTAAGTTACCTTCTGAAGAAGTTACTGAACTGTCAGAACATCCTAGAAAAAGAAAAACAAGAAAGGTTAATAAAATTTTATTCTTCATAAATTTCCTTAATTAAATTGGTCTTAATTTTGCGTAAGAAGCCATGAGCCACTTGGTTTCACTTGAATCAAAATTAACTTCTACTCTAGCATTAGCCCCATGGCCTTCATAGTTAAGAATTACGCCTTCACCAAAAACTTCGTGAACCACCCTCTGCCCTAAAACCAAGTCAGTCTCAGGTATTTCTCCTTGAGCGATAATGCCTTTTGAATCATATGCTTTTCTGCCTATAGCACCTCCTGTTCTTATTTCTTGCGTTAACTCAGGCGGTATCTCTCTTAAAAAGCGGGAAGGTGGATTAAATGTTTCATTCCCGTGCAAGTTTCTCATTTCAGCATAAATGATATAAAGCTTTTCCATGGCCCTTGTCATTCCTACATAACAAAGCCTCCTTTCTTCTTCTAGTTGGCCGGGTTCTTCTATAGAAAGCCTATGGGGAAATAGATTTTCTTCAAATCCAGTTACAAATACCAAAGGAAACTCCAAACCTTTTGCTGAATGTAGGGTCATGAGTTGTATCGCTTGTTCATGTTCTTCAGCTTGGTCTTCACCGGCATCAAGTGCAGCATGATCAATGAAGGCTTTTAAAATGGGAGTGTCTTCTTCTTGAATATCTGGAATAAAATCACCCGCAGCGCTGACAAGTTCCTCTAAATTCTCAACTCTTGTTCTGCCCTTTTCTCCTGCCTCTTTTTTATGGTATTCAATCAATCCGCTTCTCTGAATAATATGATCCACTGTTTCTTTCAATTCTAAGCCATTCACTTCGTCACTTAGGCTCTCAAGATCTCCCATGAATCCAGACAATGAGGTTTTGGCCCTTGCAGTTAATTCATCAAATTCGACCAACTCTGAACCTGCATTCCAAAGTGAGCTATTTTTATCTCTAGCTTTTTTTCTGATAATTTCTAGTGTTTTGGCTCCTATCCCTCTTGGGGGTAAATTAATTACTCTCTCAAAAGCAGCATCATCTTGTCTCCCATAAACTAGTCGTATATAGGCCATCGCATTCTTAATTTCTGCTCGTTCGTAGAATCTCTGTCCTCCATAAATTCTGTACGGAAGCCCCTCTCTTAAAATGGCCTCTTCTAAAGCCCTCGACTGTGCATTGGATCTGTAAAGAATTGCAACCTCATCCAGGGCATTGCCTTGATCCACCCAAGACTGGATTGTTCCAACAACAAATCTTGCTTCGTCATCTTCGTTGTACGCCGAATAGACTGATATCTTTTCCCCTTCTTTTTGCTCAGTCCAAAGCTCTTTGCCCATTCTGGATTGATTGTTTTCAATAACTGAGTTGGCTGCGTCCAAGATGGTCTGTGTTGACCTGTAATTCTGCTCTAATCGAACCACTTCAGTATTGGAAAAGTCTTTAGTAAACCTATCAATATTGTCGCTTTTTGCTCCTCGCCAACCGTAGATTGATTGGTCATCATCCCCCACTGCCGTGTAGCTACTGTCTTTGCCCTTTAATAATGACAACAATCGATACTGGACTTCATTCGTGTCTTGAAATTCATCCACTAAGATATGTTTAAAGCGTTTTTGATAATGAGAAAGTAATGATTCGTTAGTGGATAGAAGAATGAGAGATCTTAATAGCAGTTCTCCAAAATCGACTAGGCTTTCTCTTTCACAAAGCTGTTCATACTCCTCATAAACTTTTGTCATTTGTTCAACGAAATAATCATCGCCAGATTCAGCTTGATTTGCCCTTCGACACTCATCTTTCTCTTTATTGATGTACCATTGAATTTGCCTAGCAGGCCATTTACCCTCATCAACTCCCATGGATTTACACACCCTCTTGATAACCCTGTACTGATCTTCACTGTCTAAAATTGCAAACTCCCTTCTGAGGCTTGCTTCTTCCCAATGTCTCCTTAAAAGCCTATGAGCAATACCATGAAAGGTCCCACACCAGAAATCTGCCATTTCTTGACCCAACATAGATTCGATCCTACCTTTCATTTCGTTAGCTGCTTTATTGGTAAAAGTTACTGTTAGTAAAGAGTGAGGACTGTTGTTTAGGGCTTGTACTAACCAAGCAACCCTGTGGGCTATAACTCTAGTTTTACCAGATCCCGCTCCCGCTAAAACAAGGAGGTGAGAGGACTCAGAAGTTACTGCATTTCTTTGAGCTTCATTAAGATTATTTAAAATATCAGAGACATCCACACTACTATTTTATATGGTTTGGCTTTAAAGAGGTTTTTAAAAAACTTGAAAAAAAACGCATGAGAATTAACCCTCCTTAAGTTAATATAAATGATAGAAAAACCCATGACTGATCCAAAAGAATTCTTTGATACTTACTGTGATTTTGTTACTAAAGTCACCAGTGATCCTAGCCTAGATATTGAGAGTCTGAAGGCCTCTTTAGAGGACATCCAAAACAACTCCGACATTGATGTTCCCAGATTAATGACAGCAGCTCTAGGCTTAAGCAGTGAGGGAGGTGAATTTGTAGAAATTGTTAAAAAAATGTTTTTGCAAGGTAAGCCGGCGAATGAAGAGAATATATTTCATATGAAAAGGGAGCTGGGTGACATTATGTGGTACTGGGTTACGGCATGTATGGCCCTTAAGTTAGATCCAGTTGAGGTGATATTGGAAAATCAAAAAAAACTTGAAGCTAGATACGGCAAAGAATTTACTATAAACCAAAGCGAAGTTAGAGCTGAAGGCGACTTGTAGCCGGCCATCAAGCCTTTTGGGCCTTCAGCTGATAAGAAAAATAGGCCTGAGTCAGATTGTCTTTAGACTTCTAGTCTAAATTTTGTAAGATTATTACAGGCTTCGTTAAACTCTGAAACGGTCTGGTCTATGATGTCTTTAACTGACTTCACTTCGTCTATAAGCCCCACTGACTGACCTGATAACGCTGGGGCTGCATTCATGTCTCCACCAAAATATAAGTCTTGGATATTTGACATGTCTTTCATTTCCATCACTCCTGCTTCGTGAATTTTTTTTGTAAAGTCAGTCCTCAGGGCTCTAATTACTGGTTTTGAAGTTTTATTCAAAATCCAAGTTCCTTGAATAGTTGAATCGAGAATTTTGTTTTTAAAGTTATCGTGTACAGGGCTCTCTTTACTTGACACGAATCTTGTTCCCATTTGTATTCCTTCGGCACCAGCAGCAAACACGGCAGCCATTCCAGTGCCGTCAACTACGCCGCCTGCTGCAATTATCGGTAAATCTAACTCTTTCCTTATAGCCTGAATGAGTACTAAAAGCCCTACCTCTTCCGGGTTTTTAAACCCTCCCCCTTCGGTTCCCTCTACCACCAATCCATCAACTCCTGCATTAGCTGCTTTTACAGCCCCCTCTACACTTGGCACCGCATGATAGACCGTTATATCTGCGTATTTTAAGACTTCAATGTATTTAGAAGGATCTCCTGCAGAGGTGGTAACAAACTTAACTCCATGAGAAACACAGAATTCCACCATACTGTCATCTTGCAGAAAAAGCAGCGGTAAATTTACACCAAAAGGCCTGTCTGTAAGGTCGGCCATTTTTTTTATTTCAGCTTTGCAATTCTCTACCTCACCGGAAGAGGTTTCTATCACACCGAAGCCCCCTGCATTAGACACTGCTGAAGCCAGTTTACTTCGTGCGATCCAACCCATAGGGGCTTGAACGATTGGGTATTTAGATCCTAAGTGTTGCAATACTCTATTCATTTTTTCTATCCTTCAAATTATTTTAGTTTTGATTAACTCTTTCTTTTTTTTTCTTTCTTTGCGTCTGGTTCGGTCGTTAACTTTTCCTATTAGCTGACCACATGCAGCCATGATGTCATCTCCTCTCGTTGATCTTATAGTAACCACATGGCCCTTTGAATGTAAGTGCTCTTGGAACCTCTTAACTCTGTTCCCAGAAGGCCTTTTATAAATTGAACCAGAAAACGAATTAAAAGGAATTAAGTTAATTTTACATGGGAAATCTTTAAGCAGGTCAGCAAGCTCATTTGCTAACTCAAGCGAATCATTAACCCTGTCTATAAGAATATACTCGAAAGTTGTTACTCGACTATCGTTACATTGATCAACATAGTTGGCTACAGACTTTAAAAGAGTTTTTATGGGGTACTTCTTGTTAACAGGCACTAATTCATCTCTTAATTTATCATTCGGTGCGTGTAAGGAGATGGTTAAAGAAACATCAGAAAGTTTTGATAACTTATCTATTTGAGGGACTAAACCCGAGGTGCTTAAAGTTACTCTTCTTTTAGATAGACCATAAGCATTGTTATCTAACATCAATTCCATTGCCTTTACTACCGGTTCGAAGTTATGAAGTGGCTCACCCATTCCCATCATTACTACATTTGTAATATTTCTTTCTCCTCTCTTTCTGGAGCTACCAAAAGAATTTTCAGCTATCCATAATTGGCCAATAATTTCAGCCAAAGTTAGATTCCTAGAGAAGCCCTGTTTTCCAGTTGCACAAAAACTACAATCTATCGCACAACCAACTTGTGAAGAAACACACAGAGTTGCTCTTTTGCCTTCAGGAATCAAAACCATTTCTATTAAATCGCCCTCTCCCACACTAACCACCCATTTCCTTGTGCCATCGCTAGAGTCTCTCTCGTAAATTACTTCTGGTGCTCGAATTTCACATTTCTGGCTTAGGCTTTCTCTTAGCTCTTTAGACAAGTCCGTCATGTTAGAAATATCACTAACCCCCCTTTGGTGCATCCACTTGATGATCTGTGTGGCCCTATATTCTTTCTCTCCTAGTTTTAGAAAGTATTCACTTAACTCATCTTTGGTTAAGCCCATAAGGTTTATTTTTGGAGACATGTTTTTAGTTTAGGGGGCCTAGCTCATCGGCCACCCAGCTGATAGACCAATTGTGACCCAGCCTCCTTCCTCTATATGTTTCAGGCAATCTAGTTACTTGGCTGTCTTCTAAATTTAAATTCTGAGGATCATTTTTTAATCTTTTAAAAGCAGCGTCTAAGTGGTGTTGAGTTTTCCATTGATAGAAAACAACGTTATCAGGAATGAATTTAGGGGGAACGAAATCACAAGAATCCCTTGAAAAGGAA
>CAZTLP010000010.1:0-36996 GCA_964614345.1 uncultured Gammaproteobacteria bacterium
GAAAATTCATTTTTGTATCTAACAGGCACAAGTTCTTCGATGAATCTATTTCTATCATCTAAAAGCGCACTAGCTTGTGCGATTACATAATCTCCTTCTTCAATAGCAGATAGGTACTCAAATTCATCCGTTACTTTCCCTTCTTTGGCTTTCCTAAATGGGCTTTCTAAGAAACCATATTCATTTGTTCTAGCAAAAGCAGCAAGAGAGTTTATCAAGCCAATATTAGGTCCTTCTGGTGTCTCTATAGGGCAAACTCTGCCGTAGTGAGTTGGATGTACATCTCTTACCTCAAAACCAGCCCTTTCTCTAGTCAGGCCGCCAGGTCCTAAAGCAGAAACCCTTCTTTTGTGAGTAATTTCTGCCAAAGGATTCACTTGTTCCATAAATTGGGATAACTGACTAGACCCAAAGAATTCTTTTATAGCGGCTGAAACAGGTTTTGCATTAATTAGATCTTGCGGTCCTAAATCATCTGCTTCCGCTGTTGTTAATCTTTCCCTAACTGCTCTTTCAACTCGAATCAAACCTATTCTATATTGGTTAGAAACCATCTCCCCAACTGATCTAACTCGTCTATTGCCTAAATGATCTATATCGTCTACTTGTTCTTTACCATTCCTGATCGCAACTAGAGTTTTTAATGAATCTACAATATCTTCTTTTTCAAGAACACTATTTCCCTCGATCGAAGGTCTAGATAATCTTTTATTAAATTTCATCCTACCTACATTTGAAAGATCATATCTATCAGGATTAAAGAATAGGCTTTGAAATAAGGTTGTGGCCGCCTCTTTTGTTGGAGGTTCGCCCGGTCTCATCATCCTATATATTTCAACTAGAGCTTCTATTTCGTTTGTAGTTGAATCTGCTCTGAGGGTATCAGACATATATGGACCAGATTCCAAGTCATTAATGTAAAGAGTTTCTACTTCTTTTAAACCCAAAGACTTAATGGTTGATAAAACCTCTTCATCTATCAAGGTGTTGCATGCTAAGGCAATCTCGCCTGTTGTTTTATCTACGATATCCTTAGCAAGGACTAGGGATTCAAGGTCATTTTGATCGTAATCTAAATGTTTAATTTTGGCGCTTTCAATTTTTCTAATGTGTCTTGCGCTTATTCTTTCTCCCTTCTTAACAATAACTTCACTTTTAGATTTAATATCTATTGGGGTGATTTTCCCCATTAATCTCTTTGGTACTAATTGAAGTTGAAAGACGTTGTTTGGTTTTATCTTAAAAGTTTCTGTTTCGTAGAAATTTTCTAAGATTTCTTGGTTAGAAAACTCTAAAGCTTTAAGTAAAATTGAAGCGAAGAGCTTTCTTCTTCTGTCTATTCTGACATACACGAGATCTTTTGCATCGAACTCGAAGTCCAACCAAGAGCCTCTGTAAGGAATTATACGAGCACCATATAAAACTTTCCCCGATGCATGGCTTTTTCCTTTATCGTGATCAAAGAATAATCCAGGTGAACGATGTAACTGAGAAACAACTACTCTTTCAGTCCCATTAATTACAAAGGTTCCATGATCTGTCATCAAAGGCACTGTACCCATGTATACTTTTTGGGATTTGCCTTCTTTTAACTTCTCTGTGTCCTTATCTATAAAGAAAAGATCGCAGTTAAGGTGAAGAGAAGCTTCATAGGTAATTCCTTTTAACTTACATTCCCTTTCATCAAATATAGGCTCTCCTAATTCATAACTAGAAAATTCCATTCGTGCATTTCCATTGTGACTTTCAATAGGAAAAATAGAGTTCAAAACTAACTCCAAACCCTGTCTTTTCCTTTTTAAAGGATCAACTTCTCTTTGAAGAAAGTGTTCATAAGATTCTAATTGTGTAGCTAAAAGATTAGGTAAATCCATAACGCTTGAAATCTTTTCAAAGCTACGCCTTACTCTTTTCTTTTCAGTGTAAGAAAATGCCATAAATACCTCTTTTTAATTTAAAAATTATTAATTATTAATGGTTATTTAAATTCTGCTTTAGCTCCCGCTTCCTCAAGCTGTTTAGCATATTCATCAGCTTCTGTTTTTTTAATTCCTTCCTTAATAACTGAAGGAGCTTCATCAACTAGACCTTTAGCATCTTTAAGACCTAAACCCGTTATTGCTCTGACTGCTTTAATCACATCGACTTTCTTATCTCCTACTTCTGATAAATGAAGGTCTCCAGTTGCGTCTTCGGCTTCGCCTGCATCGTCTGCTTCGCCCTGCACAGGAGCAGCTGCTGCAGCTACCGGTGCTGCCGCGGAAACACCAAATTTTTCTTCCATAGCCTCAATTAAATCA
This sequence comes from uncultured Gammaproteobacteria bacterium, assembly GCA_964614345.1. Lineage (GTDB taxonomy): Bacteria > Pseudomonadota > Gammaproteobacteria > Magnimaribacterales > Magnimaribacteraceae > AEGEAN-183. Next base: position 2,301 of record CAZTLP010000010.1, read on the forward strand.
ACTATGTCCATCACACTCATTTCAGAAATAGCTTCTAAAATTTCTTCTTTGCTTAATGCCATTTTTTATTCTCCAATAAATTTATAAAATTAAGATTCAGCCTGTATTTTTTGTTGCCTAACTTCTGCTAAAGTTCTAGTTAATTTACTAGGGATTTCATTCAACAACGAAACCAACTTAACTAGAGGAGCATTTAATAGACCAGCTAACTGGGCTATAGCTTCTTCCTTATTAGGAAGATTTGCTATATCGCTTAATCTACTTAACTCCATTAAAGAATCTCCCATAGAAAGACCCTTAACTACAAAATTGGAATTAACTTTATTAAAGTTTTTTGCCAATTTGGCAGCACTAGCATGATCATCTAAAGAAAATGCTAATATAGTTGGACCAACCAAAAGCTCATCAAAACAAGAAAATTTAGTGTCGCTTAAAGCTCTTTTAGCTAAAGTATTTCTAATAACTTTTAAATGAACAGAAGAATTCCTAGCCTCTTCTCTCAATTTAGTTAATTCAGAAACAGAAGTGCCGTGATAATCGGCTGCTACGGCTGAAACAGCTTTATTTGCTATTTCATTTAGCTCTTTCACTGCTAATTTCTTATCATCAATGCGCATTGGCATTATCTTATCCTCCTCTAACTAAAAATTTTTTAGTTAGAAAATTGGATGCAAAAACATAACTTTCGTTATGATCACTTCCATCTGCGTAGGCCTTCATAATTAAGTAAAACAAATGTTCTACACCTACGGTCTTTGATAGATGCGAATTAACCGCACCTTACCTAAGAATTTAATTACATATATATTCATCTCTAAAAACTCAGCGAAGCCATGTCTAATTCAATACCTGCTCCCATGGTTGAAGTTATAGATAATTTCTTTATGAAAACACCTTTAGAAGAAGCAGGTTTATTTCTTTTTAGATCAGTCAACAAGGTTTCTATGTTTTGTTGAATTTGTTCCGAACTATAAGAAAGATCACCTATTCTCCCATGAATAATTCCACTCTTGTCTGCCCGATATCTAATCTGTCCGGCCTTTGCATTTTTAACTGCCTTTCCTATATCTTTAGTTACAGTACCTGTTTTAGGATTAGGCATTGTGCCTTTTGGACCTAATATTTTTCCTAAAGGACTAACTAATTTCATAGTATCTGGTGTAGCAATTACAACATCAAAATCATCTTCACCTTTTTTAATCTTCTCAGATAAATCTTCCATTCCAACGGCGTCAGCTCCTGCTTCCATAGCCTCTTGAGCCTGTTCTGTCTCAGCAAAAACAGCGACTTTAGTAGTTTTTCCTGTTCCTGCTGGAAGAGAAATTGCACTCCTTACGGTTTGATCAGATTTTGAGGTATCTATTCCCAAATTTATAGCTACATCTACTGATTCTTCAAAGTTAGATTTAGGTCCAGATTTTAAGAATTCAACAGCCTCGCTGACAGAATATTTTTTTTCTTCACGAGTAGCTAAATACTCTTGTCTTTTAGTTAATTTTGCCATTACCCCTTTACCTCAATTCCAGCACTTCTTGCGCTTCCCTCTAGTGTTCTAACTGCTGCATCCATGTCAGAGGCAGTAAGATCAGGATCTTTAATTTTTGCTATCTCTTCTAGTTGAGCTCTACTCACTTTTCCTACTTTTAAACTGTTTGGCGTTCCACTGCCTTTCTGTAATCCTGCAGCTTTCTTAATCAAGACAGATGCTGGAGTAGTCTTCACAATGAAATCAAAAGACTTATCTTCATAAACAGTTATTACCACAGGAACTGGTAACCCCTTTTCCATATCGTTAGTTTTAGCATTAAAGGCATTGCAGAAATCCATTAAATTTAATCCGTGCTGACCTAGAGCAGGACCTACAGGAGGACTAGGAGAAGCTGAACCTGCTGGAACCTGTAGTTTTATATATCCATCAATTTGTTTTGCCATTATGCTTTCTCTATCTGACTAAATTCCAATTCAACAGGGGTCGACCTTCCAAATATAAGTACAGCAACTCTTACCTTACTCTTCTCATAATTAACCTCTTCGACCGCACCGCTGAAATCATTAAAAGGCCCATCAATTACTCTAACCATTTCTCCTGGTTCAAAAGTTATTTTTGGTTTAGCTATTTCTGCTCCATGTTCTAACTGTTGCATAATGCCTTTAGCTTCTGCTTCACTAATTGGAGTAGGCTTGTCTTTGGAGCCTCCAATGAAACCCATGACCCTGGGCGTATCTTTAACTAAATGCCAAGTAGAATCATTCAATTCCATTTTTACTAGCACATACCCAGGAAAAAATTTTCTTTGGATCCTTCTTTCTTGACCCCCTCTCAGTTCAACCACTTCTTCTGAAGGAACCATAATTTCTCCAAAATTTTCTTCCATACTAAATCTTTCTATTCTCTCCAATAGAGCTTCACGAACTTTATTCTCATAACCGGAGTAAGCGTGAATTACATACCATTCCATAGCCATATTTATCCTAGTAAAGCGGCAGTTACCCAACCAAATAAAGAATCCAAGCCCCAAAGTATTAGACCGGCGATTGTTATGGCTACTATTACGATTAAAGTAGTTTGAGTAGTCTCAATTCTTGTTGGCCAAATTACTCTTCTTATTTCAGTTCTTGATTCTAAAATTAATTTTAAAGCCCCCTTTCCTTCTGAAGTTGTTATTAATATGGCTGTCGAAATAGCAAGAAGTACTATCACTCCTAAGACTCTATACAGAAGAGGTTCTAGAGAGTAATAAGAATTACCATAAATAGCTAAAGCTATAAAAAGAAGACCTAATAACCAACGTAAATAATTCTGCATAGATCCTAAGCTAACTTCCATTTTTCATTTCTTGCCTTTTAAGCTCTGAGCTCAAGCTGGCAGGCCAGGAGGGAATCGAACCCCCAACCTGTGGTTTTGGAGACCACCGCTCTGCCAATTGAGCTACTGGCCTACTCAATAATTTTAGAAACTACCCCAGAACCTACAGTTCGTCCGCCTTCTCTAATAGCAAAGTTCATTCCTTCTTCCATTGCTACAGGAGAAATCAGTTCCACGGATATACTCAAATCATCTCCAGGCATGACCATTTCAACTTCAGAAGGAAGCTCGACAGCTCCCGTTACATCAGTTGTTCTAACATAGAATTGAGGTCTATAGCCTTTAAAGAAAGGTGTGTGCCTTCCCCCTTCTTCTTTGGTTAAAACATAGATTTGAGCTTCAAACTTGGTATGAGGCGTAATAGATCCTGGTTTTGCTAGAACTTGACCTCTTTCAACGCCATCTCTTTCAGTTCCTCTTAGAAGAATACCGACATTTTCTCCGGCTTTACCTTCGTCCAGAAGCTTTCTAAACATCTCAACACCAGTACAAGTTGTTTTGCTGGTTTCTCTTATACCAACAATCTCTATTTCTTCATTAACCTTTACTTCACCTCTTTCAATTCTTCCAGTAACTACAGTACCTCTGCCTTGAATAGTAAAAATATCTTCTATGGGCATTAAGAAAGGTTTATCAAGCTCTCTTACTGGTTCGGGTATAAAAGAATCTAAAGAACCCACAAGTTCTTTAATCTTTTCAACATTTTCAGCATCCCCTTCGAGGGCTTTCAAAGCCGAGCCTGTTATTATTGGCGTATCATCACCTGGAAATTCATATTCAGTAAGAAGGTCTCTGACTTCCATTTCTACAAGCTCTATAAGCTCAGCATCATCTACCTGGTCGGCTTTGTTCAAAAACACAACAATATGCTGTACCCCAACCTGTCTTGCTAAAAGAATGTGCTCTCTAGTTTGAGGCATCGGACCATCAGCAGCACTTACCACCAGAATTGCTCCATCCATCTGGGCAGCTCCAGTAATCATATTTTTTACATAATCAGCGTGACCAGGGCAATCCACATGCGCATAGTGTCTAGTTTCAGAGTCATACTCAACATGAGATGTAGCTATAGTAATTCCTCTTTCTTTCTCTTCAGGAGCATTATCTATACCCGCAAAGTCTGTAAAATCAGACCCATAAGCCTCTGAGCTTACTTTTGTTAAAGCAGCTGTAAGGGTTGTCTTACCATGATCAACATGACCTATAGTGCCCACATTCACATGGGGCTTGGTTCTTTCAAATTTTTGTTTCGACATTTTTTTTCCTATTCAATAAGCATTTTTATCTGGAGCTCATAACCGGACTTGAACCGGTGACCTCGTCCTTACCAAGGACGTGCTCTACCACCTGAGCTATATGAGCCAAAACCTTAGTTTCATTGACTTTCAGGGTAGAAAAGAGCGTTCCGAATAAACGGATAAGAATAACCTTAATAACTTACAAAGTTAAAAATACAACGAAACCCACTAACAACCCAAAGCTCGGAGCGTGTTTATAGACCGTTTAGGCCTTTATTGCAAGTGTTTTTGAACATTTTGAGAGTTAAATTCTCATGCTGGTGGAGGGGGCAGGATTCGAACCTGCGAAGCACGAGGCGGCAGATTTACAGTCTGCTGGGTTTGACCGCTCCCCAACCCCTCCTATAGCTTAAAATAGCGGGCAATTCTGGAGCTCTCAGAATACCTTGTCAACTTAATTTGGTAGATTTGTTATGCTTTAGAAGAAAATGATCAAAAAAAGACAATTACTTAATAAAACAGACATACTTAAGAATATTTCTGCTGAACATAAAGAATCTTTAAAAGAATTGACCATTTTCGATGAAATTGGATCCACAAATGACGAAGCTAAGACAAAATTAACAGAAATTGAGAATTTTAATAATTCCTTAGTAATTTTTGCTGAACAACAAACCTCAGGTAGAGGAAGGAGTGGTAAAACCTGGGTGAGCCCAGCCAATGTTAATATCTACCTGTCTTTTGGCTGGCATTCATCTCTAAAGCCGTCAGACCTAGAAGGCCTCAGCTTGGCGAGTGGTGTGGAAATCTCAACTCATCTTGAACCAATAATAGGAGAACCCTTAAAAATTAAATGGCCCAACGATTTATTCTTATCTGAAAAAAAGACAGGGGGTATCCTTGTTGAAACAATATCAAATCAAAAAGATACAAGTATCGTCGTAGGAGTCGGATTAAATGTTCTTATGTCAGACAAGGTAGAAAATTCGATAGATCAAGATTGGACATCATTGAGTATTCATTTTGGTAAAGATTTTGACAGGAATAAAATTGCAGGCCTTATGCTTGAAGCCCTATTCCACCTAAAAAATAATTTTGAAACAAATGGCTTTTCTCACTATAAAGATCGATTTGAAGAGCTTAATCTCTTAAAGAATAAAGAATGTTTAGCCACTTTAGACGATGTGAGTTTAATGGGTTTGGTTGAAGGAATAACTGAAAATGGCGAGTTGATCTTTAATGAAAATGGAAAAATTCATCAACTTAGATACGGAGATGTTTCTATTAAGAAAATCTAGCTTTAACTAGAAGTAACTTTATAGCTGTGTGCTAAAATGCCGCGAGTTTATGCTGGCGTAGCTCAGTTGGTAGAGCAGCTGATTTGTAATCAGCCGGTCGTTGGTTCAAATCCAATCGCCAGCTCCAGTTTTATCAGTCTTGTCTTATTTATCTTTTTAGATATTTAAGACAGGACTCTAACCAACTAACTTTGTATAAGACGAGTGAGTATATTGCCTTCCTTCCTCGTATCTAAAATAGCAAAGTCTTTATTCGAATCAATAAGATTTACTCCATTTTTAGTAAGTTTTTCAATTTCAACTTTCAGATCATCTACGAGATAAATAAAGTCTGTTATGCCCTCTCCTCTCTGGTCAAAACAGTCTTGGTAAACTGAGTTTGTATTAGTTGGTTCCAAAAACTCAAAAACAATTGGTCCTACCTCTATCTGACTTGAAAGAATATTGGGAAACTCATATTCCTTTATTGTTGGATTCAATGTAAAGCCTAATTCAAGATAATATTCAGAAGCTTTCTCAACATTCTCCACAACAATCCCCAAACCTAATAGTTTCCAATTAGTTACCAAAGGATGATTTAAATTATTTCCCTTCCAAGTATTTTCCCACTCACCCGCGCTGGGTCTTAGAGAAATCATTACATCGCCAAACTCACGTGTATCTAGATAATTCTCTAGGGTTTTACCATTTACAGAAGCTTTAAAAACCAGTTCGCATCCCTTTTTTATAAGCAATTGAGTGTCTCTCTCAATATCAGGTGTATTAAAAGCTACATGATTAATTCCTGGTCCCTTTTTCTCTAAATACTCACTTATGAACATTCCGGGTCCGGGCTTCATTGGATAAACCTCTAACTGGCAATTACCTATTTGTGAATTTCCATCTCTAAAATTGTGAGCTCCGCCTGTTTTGTATTTATGGGTTATGGGATCTCCGTCTAAAGTTTGAAAGTACATGAGCTCACCCTCACCTTCTTCATGAGGTAGCAAAGGTTGGGGTCCCACACTTACGCCCATCCCAATAGACTGAAAATGATTTAGAACGGCATTTCTGTTAGTTACCATCATTCCTAAATGGTTAAGGATCCAATCTTTACTCATGCCATATAGCCCCCATCGACATTGAGTATAGTGCCAGTTATATAGCTTGAAGCATCGGATGCTAAAAATACCGCTGCATTTGCCATCTCATCGAAAGTAGCCACTCGACCAAGGGGAAGGTTTTCTGGTCCCGTTAACCAAGCTTCAAATTTTTCAGCTTCAGTTACTTCTTTCTTTCTTCTCTTTACCTCTTTGTTATTTTTCTTTCTGTTTTCTGTACCAGGGAATTCTTCCCATTCAACTAACGAAGGAGCGATGGCATTGACTCTAATATTGTAAGGACCCAAGTATCTACAGTATTGTCGAGTCATCATTGCAATTCCAGATTTTATGATCGCATAGTTCCCCATTGCTTTATCAGCATGTGCTTTTAAACCGCCTCTCGAAGTTAAATTAATTATGCTTCCGCTATTTTGTTGAATCATTATCGGCGATACTTCTTGAATCATTAACCAGTAGCCCTTTAAATTCACGTTGGTTAACTTTTCCCAAGAATCCTCATCTAAATCAACCATTGATTTGGGGTGATACATGACGGCTACGTTCATTAAAATATCTATAGTTCCAAATTCCTCTACTACATTCTTTACCAATTCTTTTACTTCTTTTTCTGATGAAATATCTGCTTTTAATGCTAGTGACTTGCGGCCCATAGCTTCAATTTCCTTGCTGACTTTTTGTAGCTGACCTGACTCCATATTTATATCAGTCACTGCCACGTCAGCTCCTGCTTCTGCCAATCCCAATGCAAAGGCCTTGCCCATATTCCTTCTGGCTCCAACAACGAGAGCTTTTTTACCCTCTAAAGAAAATTTATTTAAAGTCATAACTTAACTATACCAAAACTCCAGACTTCTTCTTTTTGTAATAAAATTATTTTATGAACAAAATATGCCTATGGTCAGGTCCTCGGAATGTGTCTACTGCTCTTATGTACAGTTTTGCGCAACGAGACGACACAAGGGTTGTTGATGAACCACTATATGGCCACTACCTTTTAGTGACAGGCATTAAGCACCCCGGAAGAAAAGAAATAATGGATACAGTAAATTGTGATGGTCGGTTCGTTATGGATGATCTTTTAAAAATGAACGAACTTGATGGAAAGAAAGTTTTATTTTTAAAACAAATGACAAAACACCTAGTAGATATAGAATATGATTTTCTACCAAAATTTAAAAATATATTCCTAATCAGGAATCCAAAAGATATGTTGCCTTCTTTAGCAGTAAATATACCTAAACCTGATCTTGCTGATACTGGTCTTGATCTACAGTGGAAGCTATATAAAAATCTGAAAAGTTTAGGAAACAAGCCTATAGTTGTTGATTCAAGAGAATTATTAATGAATCCAGAAAATATACTCAAACAGTTATGCAATTATTTGAATCTTGAATTTACTGATTCTATGTTGAGTTGGCCTGCTGAACCCAGAAAGGAAGATGGTATATGGGCTAAGTATTGGTATCAATCTCTTCATAAAAGTAATGGTTTTCAGTCTTACCAAGCCAAGCCAAGCTTTCCAGTTGAGTTGAAACAAATTCTTTCAGAGTGCATGCCTTTCTATGAAAAGTTATCATCGGAAGCTATTAAAGTTAACCGAGAAACAATATGAAATTACCAGATAAACGTAATAAAAATATTCTTATTTCTATAAATGGAGAATTACTGCCTAGGAATGAAGCTAAGGTTTCTGTATTTGATAGTTCAGTGCAAGGTGGTGATGCTGTTTGGGAAGGACTAAGGGTATATAAAGGTCGTATAGCTGCTTTAAATGAGCATCTTATAAGACTACAAAATTCTGCTAAAGCTCTTGCGTTTGATTCCGTCCCATCTTCCGATGATATCCGAAAGGCAATATTCTCTACTCTTGAAGCCAATGGAATGTGGGACGAAACTCATATTAGATTGACACTCACTAGAGGTGAAAAGGTTACCTCTGGCATGAATCCAAAACTTAATCAAAAAGGTTGCACACTCATAGTCCTTGCAGAGTGGAAACCACCTGTTTATTCAAATGCGGGCATAACCGTAATTACATCTTCTATAAGAAGAAACTCTCCTCAACACTTGGATTCAAAAATACACCACAATAATCTTTTAAATAATATTCTTGCAGTAATTGAAGCAAATACGGCTAATGTAGATAGTGCTGTAATGTTGGATGCATATGGATTTATCTCAGAAACCAATGACACCAATATATTCTTGGTTAGTGAAAATGTGATCCTAACACCGACTACAGATAGTTGTTTACCTGGACTAACTAGACAAATGATCTTAGAAATATCTGCTAAAGAAGGAATCCTTACTCAAGAAAAAAACCTTTCTCTCACGGATCTTTATTCAGCTGATGAGGTATTTACCTCGGGCACCATGGGAGAAATAACTCCTATTCTAAAGGCAGATGGTAGAGACATTGGAAAAGGAAAAGCTGGAGTAATAACTAAAAGAATTCAGAAATTACACTCCTCTTTTGCTTATAAAACAGGTGAGCCAGTTCCTTTTAAAGAGCCTACAAAATAAGAAAATTAATTAACCTATGAGTAATTAAAGAGTTAATTGACACCCAACTTCCGTAGCTATTTTTTTAAAACCCAGTTTCAAGTTAATTTGAAACATTGGATTATTTTCTTCGTTGCCCGTGAATACTTTTTTAAACCCCTTTTTCTTTAAATCCTCTAATGCAAATAGCTTAACTGCAGTACAAATTCCTTTCCGGCGGTACTCAGGTCTAACGCCGGTTAAATCAGTCAAAACCGTATCGTTCGTTACATCTGACCTATCATAGCTAGATAAGGCAACCCATCTCTCTCCATCCACAACAACGTATAAGTCTTCAGGTTTAAACCAAGGTGTAAACAAATGTCCTCTCCACGATTCCATATCTACCCCTGGTTCTATTACATCTGTAGGAACATCCCGTTCAATCCTATGCCAGAGCTCATATAATTTTTCTTCCCAGTTACTATGACTTTTCTGAAGTTCCTTTAAATTAGTAATCTCAAAAGGACTCTCTTTAAATCTTGAGACATAATTACTGAAATTTTTCAGATTAAATTCTTTTAAGGAAATAAGAGATACAAATTCAACCTGTGTCACTTTAAAGCTATTTTTGAGATAGAAATTTATATAAAAATCATTTCCATTGAACAACCGGGCCCGAAATGTTTTAACCTGCTTCATCTTTCTGGCCAAAGACATTTGGTGATTAAGAAGATCTTGGGCATAAGGAAGATATTTCTCTTCGCTTGGAAACGAAATACTAGAATCTAACAATGTGGGGTCAAAAGCCCATTCGTCATGACCCGTGTAACCATAACCAAAAACTTTATCTTTTAAACTTAAAAAATTGGTCTCGGGTTTACATTTTTCTGGAATTCTACTTGCGTGATACTTCAGCATCTCCACGCCCCCCCAATTTTTGACATGATAGTCCAGAGATTTCTCTAGTTCATAAAGTTTCTGGAAGTCTTTATCAGAACTAGTAAAACGTATTATTTCGAGATTTGAATCAACCACTGTAATTCTAGATATTGTTGATTATATCTTTGGCCACTCTCTCAATAACTTCATACCTTGTATCAAAATTGGGCAAAATCATTACCTGATCTAGTCCAGATTCTGATAATTGGTGCAATCTTTCTAAAAGTTGTTCTTTTGTTCCAATCATATTTGATGCAGTTAACACCTTGGGTGTCAAAAACTTTTCCTCTTCAGGAATAACCCAACAGTTATGGCCTTCATGAATCCTTTGATGTCGTCTTTCTTCAGGAAAAGATTCTAAAAGAGAAGTGTAGTCCTCCCATATCTCCATGAAAGCATTAGGGGGTTGATGACCAAAATTTCTATATTGATCATAGTTGTAATGGACAGCTGCCATTGCCATGGCACCACACTCAGATTTAACTCGATCAGAATCAACTGCTTCACCTTCTTCTAATACCACCATTGAGGTTAAGGCTGTGGTGTAATAATTTTCTTTGGGTTTGAGATCACGATTTATTTCTTTGGCGCCTTCCTGAATTAAATGCCACATACCGCTTACTGCTTCAGGGGTATTCACTCCCAAAACTGCTCCATCTCCGTATTTTCCAGCTAAAGCGAGTGATTTAGGACCAAAACCTGAAATATATAATGGAATTGGATCTTTAAAATTAACAAAGCCATTATCTGGCATGATGTGTTTGATTGGTAAAACTTTATCTCCAACATGCAATTCACTCTCTTCGCCCTTTAATAAAGGAACTAAAGTTTGTAAATACTGTTCAAATTGTTTTATACGATGTGGAGGTAATCCCATGACTCTCATAGCAGTATTTCCTGCTCCAACGCCAAAAAAGGTACGTCCCGGAGCTATAGCATTTATAGTTGCAATACCTGCTGCATTAACTGGAGCTGGCCGAGTACCAGTTATGGCCACTCCTGTTCCAAGGTGAATTTTATTGGTTCGAGTTGCTGCTAAAGCAAGAGTTGCATAACAGTCTGACCATAGCATTTGTGAATCTGCCAACCATGCGCACTTGTACCCTAGTTCTTCCGCGCGAACTACATAATCTACATCACCAATATGTGATGCTACGCAAATCCCTAAATCCATAATCCTTCTCCTTTGATCTTAAGTTATGGCTGGGGTGTTAGAGCCCACTACCTCTTCTCTTAATTCTCTCTTTAAAACCTTACCTGTAGCATTTCTAGGAAGTAACTCTATAAACTCGACACTTTGAGGAACTTTAAACTTAGCCAGGTTCTTCAAACAATGCTCAATAATGTCTTTCTCTTCTATACTCTGACCTTCTTTGAGAGAAATAAAAACTTTTCCTGTCTCACCCCATCTCTCATCTGGTACTCCAATTACCGCAGCTTCTGCAATCTGAGGTAATTGATAAATGACGTTTTCAACTTCTGCAGGATAAACATTTTCTCCTCCTGAAATATACATGTCTTTCCAACGGTCTACGATGTAGACAAAACCTTCATCATCAAATCTTGCAGCGTCTCCTGTTTTTAACCAATCACCATCAAAAGAATCTTCAGTTGCCTCTGGCTTATTCCAATATCCAGGGGTTATATTGGGACCTCTAATATAAAGTTCTCCAACCTCTCCCCACGGAAGCTCATTGCCATCATCATCTACCACTTTAACTTCAGTGTGCATTAATGGCTTTCCAGCTGAGCCTAATTTTCTCTCTGCGTCAGCGGCATCAAGTCCAATTCCTCCAGGGCTAGTTTCTGTCATACCCCAACCCTGAATCATTGATACCCCCCTTCCTGACCAAGTCTTCAAAATAGCCTCTGCACATGGTGCGCCACCAATACCTGCGATCTTCAAAAACGATAAATCTGTTTTATCAAAATCAGGATGATTCATCATGAATTGATAAGGTGCGGGTACAGCGAAGAAATGGGAAACTTTATACTCTGAGTTTCCTAGAATGGAGAGCGCCAAGCCTGGATCAAATTCTCTTATAAGGATTAATTCACCGCCTGCATGAAGTACCGGATTGGCATAACAATTCATACCGCCTGTATGAAACAGAGGTAAAACCACTAACTGCACAGTTTCCGCGCTTACAAAAGCAGGGGAAGCTAAATTTATACAATTATAAAGCTGCATTCTGTGATTAATCATAGCCCCCTTAGGGTGTCCTGTAGTGCCCGATGTGTACATAATCATTATCAGATCGTCATGTGTCGTAGGCACTTCTTCATAATTTCCATTTGATTCTCTGAGAGCACTTTCGTATTGACTTGAAGGGTCTTCATTATCAATCTGAAGTGATCCCTTAATTTGACAATCTTTCTGTAATTCAAGAGAAATATCCAAAAAAGCAGAATCATAAATTAATACAGTAGGCGTGCTGTCATTCAAGATGTACTCAAGCTCAGGTTTGGTCAGCCTCCAGTTAAGAGGTAGTTCTATGGCACCAATTTTTGCGCACGCAAACTCCAGTTCAAAGAATTCCGCACAGTTGTGTGACAGAATAGCAACTCTGTCGCCCTTACCTACTCCATTCTTTTGTAGCCACTCGGCTAATTTATTTGATCTGATATCTAACTCTGAGTAAGTCAGTTCTTTATTAATACTTAAATCCCTTATAGCAATTTTATTTGGGCGAACATTTGCATGATAAGCAGACCAATCATAATGGTTCACTGTCATATCCTTCTCCTTAAAAAATCATAACCATTAAAATGTAGAAGACTATGACTACTCCCCAAATCCCTGCCAATAGTCCTAACCTGCTTCCTAATTTTTCACCTCTGGAATATTGCCAAAGAAGAAACAGAATCGTAAGAAAGAATAAATATATTATTACACCTAACAAGAGCCTCTCTCCTTATAATTGCTTAAGAGAAACATATCATTAAGTTGAATAAAATAAAAACCCAAAATCTAAATAGAAACCTTGGCTATGGCTCATAAGAGTTCAAAAAGAAAGAAAAGACTTAGAAGAAGTAATAAATCTAGGTCTCAGATTGTTGGAATTCTTAAAAAGACTAAAAGCAATAGATATCGAGTAATAGATTCTTACTCTGAAGAATCCTACAAAATATCTGTAAGAGAATTACGCAAAGCCTTTGTTGGTGACAAGGTTCAATGCTCTTTGACTTCTAAACGTTGGGCACAAATAGAAAAAGTCTTGGAATCCAATACAACGACTTTCATAGGCAAGCTTGAAAGGTTTGGTAAAAGTTACAAGGCCTTACCTTTAGATTCTGGAAGACACAATTACGTAAATATTAAAGGAAAGGTTCCTAACGCAATCAAGATTTCTAATCTAGTTAAGATAAAAATTACGCAACAACCCACCAACAGATCTTCAGCTAAAGGATTCATCGAAGAAGTGTTGGACAACAAAAATCCAGAGACTGCAGCTAACGAAATTGCTATATCCAGATTTAATCTAAGAAATACTTGGAATAAAAATATAATAAATGAAGTCAAAAAAATACAAAGATTGGACCCCCTTCCATCTAGTACGAGGAGAGATTTATCTTCCCTTTCCTTCGTAACAATTGATGGAAAAAATGCTAAAGACTTTGATGATGCAGTTTACGCTGAAGAAACTACGAAAGGGGGCTACAACTTATATGTTGCTATTGCTGACGTAAGTCACTTTGTTTCGATTGATAGCTTTATAGACCAGGAAGCAAGAAATAGAGGCACCTCCATTTACTTTACAAACAAAGTAATTCCCATGTTACCAGGAGAATTAAGCAATAAATTGTGTTCTTTAAGGCCTAATGAGAAGAAAGCATGTTTAGTTTGCAAAGTGGAACTCGACAGTAAAGGAAAGATAAATGCAGCCACTTTCTTTGAAGCAATAATTGAATCAAAAGCCAGACTTACTTACGAAGAAACCGGTAATTATTTTGAAAAGGATGATTACCCCCCTCACCTTTTACCTTGCCTCAGACCGCTCAAGAATATTTACGATCTACTAAAAAAACAGAAAATCTCTAGATGTGCTCTTGAACTTGAAATTCCTGATTATTTACCAAAGTTTAAGAATAATGAGATTCAGAAATTTATTAAGGGTAAACGGAATATAGCCCATCAAGTGATTGAAGAATGCATGCTGATGGCAAATATTAGTGCAGCTCAACTTCTACTGAACTCTGAAATTCCTTCTATCTACAGAATACATCCTAAACCCGATGCAATTAGCATTAATCACCTCGAGATGTTTGTAAGGTCTAGAAGCATCAACATAAAGATCAAACCTGAAGCTAAAGTAGAAGACTTTTATAAATTAATAGAACTAGCTTCAGGCAGAAAAGATTTAGAGGCAATCCATATGCAAATCCTTCAATCTTTAACTCTTGCTTCTTATAGCGAAGAATCATCAGGACACTTTGCCTTAGCTTTTAAGGCCTATACACATTTCACCTCACCAATTCGTAGATATCCAGATTTAATGGTTCATAGGGCTATTAAAGAACTTATACATCAAAGCAATAAAGAAGAGCTTAAAGTTAGAGAGGTAAAAAGAACAAAACACAATGAAAAAAATTACCCCTTTAATTTACAAGCGGTAAAAGAAATAGCAGAGCAATCATCAGTAAAAGAGCGTGAAGCTGAAAAAGCAACTCGTGATGCCATAAACACTCTAAAGTGTGAATTAGCAGCTAGACATAGACAAAGATCTTTTAAAGGGACCATAACTGGAATAACAAATTTCGGTATTTTTATTCTTCTACAAGATTTAGGAATTGAAGGACTTTGTCATATAAAGAACCTTCCAAAGAATGATTATTTTGTTTTTGACCAAGTGACTAAGAGTTTGAAAGGAAAATCTTCAGGTAAAGGGTACTTTCTGGGAGATCCAGTCTCAGCTAGAATCAGGGAAGTTGATATTTCTATGCAAAGAATAGATCTGGATATTACCAAATGAAAATAAACAAGAACCAAGAAATTATTTGTGGCATCAATGTCATCGAAACTATTTTAGATTTAAGACCAGGAAGTGCAAAAACACTTTTTGTATTGGATTCAAAATCTAACTCTAGAATAAATAAGATTCTTTCTGCGGCTAAAACCAGTCAAATAGAGGTCTCGTTAAAAACTAAGGATTTCTTTTCAGAGTACTTTGAAGATCAAAATCATCAAGGCTTAGCTCTTTTATGCAATAAAAGAATTGAAGAACAAGAATCATTCTTAGATAACTTGCTCGAAAAAGAGTCTTTGCTGTTACTTATTCTCGACCATATTACTGATCCACATAATGTCGGGGCTTGCTTAAGAAGTGCAGCAGCTGCAAATGTAGATGCTGTGATTGTTCCTAAAGATAGGTCCTGCCATTTGACTCCTACGGTGAGAAAAGTTTCTTCCGGTGGTTCTGAACTTGTACCGTTTGTAGTTGTCACAAATTTAGTTAGAACTATAAAGAAAATGAAGCTATCGAATGTGAATATTGTAGGTGCTGAGAAGAATGGAGAGATGGATTACAAAGAAATAGTTCTGGAAAAGAAGAATGCTTTGATAATTGGTTCAGAAGATAAAGGGCTAAAGAAACTGACAGCAGAAAATTGTGACACTTTGATAAGAGTTGACTTACCAGGAAGCGTGGAAAGCTTAAACGCTTCTGTTGCCTGCGGCATTTTATTGTTTGAATTTGTTAGTAAATCTGAAAATTTTATTTAGAATACATCGATGCTGGCACAAAGAACCCTTACAAATTCTATAAAAGCATTCGGGGTTGGTCTTCATAGTGGCGATCCTATTTCTTTAGAACTAAAACCCGCCCCACCAGATACTGGAATTATTTTTGTAAGAACAGACCTAAATCCTTCCGTAGAAATAAAAGCCAGAGCTGAAAATGTTGGAGATACAACTCTTAGTACCACTCTTTGTAATGGCGATATAAAAATATCCACGGTTGAGCATCTACTTTCGGCCATGGCTGGATTGGGAATTGATAATGCTTATGTGGAAGTGAATGCAGCAGAAATACCGATTATGGATGGAAGCGCAGGACCATTTGTTTTTTTAATTCAATCCGCAGGAATAGATGAACAAGAAAAACCAAAAAAGTTTATACGCATCAAAGAGAAAGTAAGGGTTGAATTTAATAACGACACCTGGGCTGAAGTATCCCCGTTTGATGGCTTCAAAGTAACCTTCACCATGATTTATAACCACCCAGTTCATAAAAAACACACCAACGTAGCATCCGTTAATTTCAATAGCACATCTTTTGTTAAGGAAGTTTCAAGAGCTAGAACTTTTGGTCTAATGAAAGATATGGAAATGCTGAATGAAGAAAATCTAGCTCTAGGTGCGAGTATGAAAAATGCCATTGCGATTGGAGATGATGAAATTCTTAACGAAGAAGGTATAAGGTTTGAAGATGAAATGGTTAAACATAAAATTCTGGATGTAATCGGAGATTTATATTTACTGGGTCATAACTTAGTGGGTTCTTTTGAGGGCTATAAATCTGGTCATACAGTTAATAATGCTCTTTTGAGAGAATTAATTTCTAAACCTGAGGCTTGGGAAATCCTTTCTTATGAAGACCCTAAAAGTTCACCAATAACCTATTTAGACCCGATAATAGACCCCAGTCTTGGATAATTTCTGATCCTTATTCGGAAAATAATCCTTACAAGTTGTAAAATTTGCCTGAGAATTTAGATTAATGAATATTTTTGGAAAAATTTTTGGTTCTAAAGCAGCCAAGAAACTAAGGAGAATTGAACCCTTAGTTAAATCTATTAATAAATTAGAAGAGAATTTTTCTTCTTTAAGTGATTCTGAACTCGTAAACCTGAGAGAAGATTTTATTAGAAGATATCAGTCTGAAGAAAGTCTAGATGATTTACTATCGGAGGCCTTTGCTGTCACTAGAGAAGTTGCGAAAAGAAAGCTTAATCTTCGTCATTTCGATTGCCAATTATTAGGTGGAATAGCTTTACATAATTGTCAAATTGCTGAAATGGCTACTGGTGAAGGAAAAACTTTAGTGGCTACTCTTCCTGCTTATCTCAATTCTTTTACAGAAAGGAAAGTTGTATTAGTAACTGTAAACGATTATTTGGCTAAACGAGACGCGGAGTGGATGAAACCAATTTATGAAGGTCTAGGCATGAAAGTAGCTTTTGTCGTATCGGGGCAAAGCATGGAAGAAAGGAAAGCCGCATATGAAGCAGATGTTATCTACGCAACCAACAATGAACTGGGTTTTGATTTTTTGAGAAATAATATGGCTATAAGTCAAGAAGAAAGAGTTATGACAGACTTTTACTTTGCAATTGTTGATGAAGTGGATTCAATTCTAATCGATGAAGCTAGAACCCCACTAGTTATCTCAGGGGCAGCAGAAGATACATCCCAAGTATATAAACAAATATCTAGATTTATCCCCGAACTAAACCAGCAAGAAGTCTCAGAGGATGAAGAAGGCAACAGAGTGATTAAAGAAGAAGGTCATTTTTTAATCGACGAGAAATCTAGACAAGTCGAGTTAACTGAATTGGGTCATGATCATGTAGAAAAGTTATTGCAATCTGCTGACATGCTAAATGAACAAAAAAGTCTTTACTCATCAGCTAACTTGAGACTTCTTCACTACATTCAGTCTTCGCTAAGAGCGCATTTCTTATTCCAAAAGGATGTAGATTATTTAGTTCAAGAGAACCAGATAGTTCTGATAGACGACAACACAGGCAGAGCCATGCCTGGAAGACGATTGGGAGATGGACTTCATCAAGCGATTGAACAAAAAGAAGGTGTTCCTATTCAAATGGAAAGTCAGACTTTAGCGTCGTGCACCTTTCAGAACTATTTTAGGCAGTACGAAAAATTAGCTGGAATGACTGGAACTGCGAGTACGGAGTCTCAGGAATTCATGGAAATATATAACCTTTCAGTTCTTGAAATCCCCACTAACCAACCAATGATAAGAGAAGACAATAATGACGTAGTCTATCTAACTGAAAAAGAAAAGTTTGAGGCCGTTGTCAAAGAAATAGAGGAATACAAGAATAAGGGAAATCCTGTGTTAGTGGGTACTGCTTCTTTAGAAAGTTCAGAAATTGTTTCAGACCTTTTAAAACAAAAAAATATCAATCATCAAGTTTTAAATGCCAAAAATCATGCCAGAGAAGCTGAAATAATAGCCCAAGCGGGTCAGTCTGGAGTTGTAACGATAGCCACTAATATGGCTGGAAGAGGAACAGATATTGTTTTAGGAGGTAACTGGGAAGCAGAGCTTGGAAAGCAAGAAGACGGGAATAACATTTCCCAAGAAAAAATATATGCAGATTGGCAAGAAAGAAACACGAAGGTAATTGATTGTGGTGGTTTGCATGTTATAGGAACCGAAAGAAACGAATCTAGAAGAATAGATAATCAATTAAGGGGAAGGTCTGGAAGACAGGGTGATCCTGGGTCATCTAAATTCTATCTCTCCTTAGAAGACTCCTTAATGAGAATCTTTGCTTCTGACCAAGTAAAGAACATGATGCAAGGTTTGGGGCTAGAAGATGGTGAAGCAATAGAGCATAGAATGCTTAGTGGAGCTATTCAAAGAGCTCAGAAACGAGTAGAAGGCAGGAACTTTGATATAAGAAAATTACTTCTTGAATACGATGATATGGCTAATGAACAGAGACAGATAATTTATTCACAAAGAGATTCTGTACTAGAAGCTGAAGAAATAAGTGAATTGCTAGACTCCATGAGACAAACCGTAATTGAAAATGAGATTAATCACTTCATTCCTGAACAAGCTCCTGTTCAGCAGTGGGATATCAAAGGATTGGAGGCATCAGTCCATAATATCTTTGGTCTTCTGATTCCTTTACAGAACTGGTTAGAAGGCGATTCCAATTTAAATGAACAGGATATTAGCGAAAAAATATATTCTGCAGCTACGACGAACTACAGGGCCAAAGGAGAAAGCATTGGTCCAGTTATGAAAGATTTTGAAAAACAAATTCTTCTTCAAATAATTGATAATGCTTGGAAAGATCATTTAGGAGCAGTTGATTACTTAAGGCAAGGAATTGGTTTGAGAGGTTATGGGAGCAGGAATCCAAAGTTGGAATTCAGAAAAGAATCTTTCGCCTTATTTGAAGAGTTACTTGGAAATATCAGAGTAGAGGCAACAAGATTTTTAGCAAGGGTAGAAATAGAAGTTGATACGCCAGAAGAACTAGAGAGAATCCAGAAATTAGGGAAAAAGAAGACAGTGGAGCATCAAAATTCAGAATCTGCATTTAGCTCTGAAGAAGTTGAAAATAAATCCCAAGCGCAGAGCCCTCAGCCTCAAGAACAAGGGAATAGAAGACTCAGAAGATATGAAGCCAAGATGGCTAGAAAAAAACCTAACAAGAAATAAAACTTAGACTTATGGCAACTATACATAATATAGAAGGTGTTGAATTGTCTAGTGCCTCAAGTAATTCTCGTTATGGTACAAGAGATGATAGTGTTGTTATAAAACTACAAGATAAAGCCAAAATTAGTTGTAAATTTACAAGCAATGCCTTCCAAGCTGCACCTGTAATAATAGCCAAGAAGCATCTTCTGAATGGAAGCAATAAAGAAAAGATTCTATTAATCAACGCGGGAAACGCTAACGCAGGTAATGGTAAATCAGGAGAGCAGGATGCACTTAAATGCTGTAAAGAACTTTCAGAGTTTGCAGATCTAAACACAGAAGATGTATTACCTTTTTCTACTGGTGTTATAGGCGAGCCCCTTAGTACAGAACAACATATAACAGCATTTAAAAAAGCTTACAGTTCTTTAAAGCCTTCAAATTGGAGAAAAGTAGCCAAGGCTATATTAACAACTGATACTAAAATTAAGCTTATTTCTAAAACTTTAGTTAAGGGGAAAAAGAGCATAAACATCACTGGTTTTGCAAAAGGATCCGGAATGATAAGACCAGACTTTGCCACTCTCTTGAACTTTGTATTTACCGATGCAGATATAAACCAATCTCTTCTAGATAAATTACACAATGAAGCTCTATCAGAAAGCTTCGAACGAATTACTGTAGACGGAGATACTTCACCAAATGATTCCTCAGTATTAGTAGCGACAGGTAAATCAGGCATCAAATTAAGAAGTAAGTCGAAAGAAATGAAAAGCTTTAAAAAAGAGTTAGTTAAATTATTCCAGTCTTTAGCCCAAGACATTATTAAAGATGCCGAAGGGGCAAAGAAGGAAATTGTGATCAATGTAGAAAAAGCTAAAAATAAGGCTGTGGCTAGAGAAGTGGCTTTCACAATCGCTCAATCCCCTTTAGTAAAGACAGCAATGTACGGAAACGACGCCAACTGGGGAAGAATTTTGGCTGCTGTTGGAAGAGCTGATGGTATTTCTGATATCTCAAAAGTCTCGATTAAATTAAACGGTACTCCCTTGGTTACTCGAGGTTCTAGAGATCCTAAGCACAATGAATCGAAGGCTTCAAAGTCTGTAAAGTCTAAGAAAATAGTAATTAGAGTTATCTTAAATGAAGGTAAAGATAGCTTTACTGTACTCACTTCAGATCTGTCTGAAGATTATGTTTTGATTAACAGTGACTACAGAAGTTAGGAATGGACCTACCTAAAATCTATCCCATTACACCTGAAACAGAAACTTTCGAAAAACTTCTTACTCAAATTACATCATTAGCTTCAAATAACCTTTCCGTATTCCAGTACCGACGAAAGAATCTTGATGAATCCCAAGTTAAGCAGGAGCTAGATTTATTAGAACCAATTATTTCCGAATTCAATATCTCGCTCATAATCAATTCTTATCATGGGAGTAGCTTAAAAAGTAAATTTTCTGGGTTACATCTAAACGGCATAGATTTAAAACATTCAAAAGGAAGGCCAGTGGAAAAGAATAAATTTTTTGGTATTTCTTGTCATAATGAAGAAGATATTAAGAAAGCAGAATTTTTAGAAGCGGATTACATATTTCTATCCCCTGTAAATAAAACTTCCTCGCATCAAAATCAAAACCCCTTGGGCTGGAAGCAATTCTCTGTGTTAGCTCAAGAAACTAAACTACCAGTCTATGCATTGGGCGGATTAGGAAAAGAGGACTTATCAGAGGCAGAAAAAAATGACGCTTATGGTATTGCTGGAATAAGTAAATTTTGGTCGTACTAATGCTTTGTAATTTCCTCTAAATCTTCTTCAGAATCAAATAGAGAACTCCCAGCAATCCTGTTTCTTTCGCTAGCCCAGGATCCTAGATCTAAAAGTTGACATCTCTTTGAACAGAAAGGTTTGTAAGCATTAGCCTCTTTCCACTCAACTGAAGTTTTGCATTGCGGACAATTAACTTTTTTTTTCATTCAACCATCTGAAGATACTTCTTGTGTAACTGTTCTACTTTCTTTTCTAATTCTTCTATCGTGCCTGTATTAAGCAATACATCATCTGCTTTCTCTAACCTCTTCTCTCTTTCCATTTGGGCCGAAACCATTTGTTCTACTTGATCAGTAGGAACTTTGTCTCTCTTGGCTGTTCTTTCAACTTGAACATCATTAGGTACATCTACAACCACTACTCGGGCACACATTTCTTGAGAATTGGTCTCTAACAATAAAGGTGCTACGAATAAGGTATAAGGACTGGTGGATTCTGATATTTCCTTAGCTATTTGTTCCCCTATTCTTGGATGAAGTACAGATTCAAGCCATTTCCTTTCTTTAGCGTCTGAAGCAATAATTTCTCTAAGCTTGGCTCTATCCAATTGTCCATCCTCTGTGATAATTTCTGAGCCAAAATGAGATTCTATTTCTTGAAGAGCTGGCTTCCCTGGCTCTACCACCGTTCTTGAAGCTACATCAGCATCTACAACGGTAATACCTAGTGAGGCGAATTTATCAGAAGCAACTGACTTGCCACTTCCTATGCCTCCAGTAAGTCCAATAATTAACATAGTAGGATGGTATCAGATAGAAAATGCTTTTTCTTTCAAAAAACTAAAGAGATTTTAAGAATTTGATAGCTTCTTCAGCAAAAATATCATTCCTATCGCCTGCTATCATGTGGGCTGCTTTTTCTATTTCTACAAATTTGGCATGACTGATGACCGATAAGAAATACTCTACATCTTCCATGGTAACAACATCACTGAGCGCCCCTCTTATCAATAAGGTAGGAATAGATACTCTTTCGGCTGCTTTTAATTGAAGTTCAAAGTATCCCTGGTCTCTCGAACTAGATCTTCTGTTTCCCAATTTGGTTGAACTTGGTCTTCTTCGGATAAACCTAGGATCCCAGTGCCAGTAATATCTTCCATCATCTTTCAATCTAAGGTTCTTTTTTAGTCCCTGTAGGTCTTTTGGTTTTTTTCTATGAGGTAAATAATCAGAAATAGACTTTGCTGCATCTTCTAAAGAATCAAAGCCTCCTTCACCTGAAAGCATAAAACTGACTATTCGGTCTGATCCTACTGGATCTGGGTAAATTCCTATATCAACCATAATAAGAGCTGTACATAAATCTGAATTTATTTCATCTCCAGCTAATATCAAAGAAGCCATACCTCCCAAAGAAGCACCGACCAGCCTTGCTGGCTTACCTAACTCATTAATAATAGAGACTAAATCATCTTTATAGGCTCTGATTGAATAATCGCCATCAGTGTCCCATTCACTATCGCCATGACCTCTTAAGTCTATAGCAACAGAATGGTAACCCGCTTCCGCTAATTTTTTCCCGGTATTCCCCCAAGCATGTCTGGTCTGACCTCCTCCGTGTAATAAGATGACCAATTCTTGGTTATTAGAACCCCAAACATCTGCTGCGATCTTTAAGCCACCGTGTCCTTTAAAGTGCATATATAGTGATCCTGCTAAAAAATTGTGAATTGTTTCATAAAATAGTACAAAATCTATAAATAAAGTTTCTCAATATGATACAAGCCCCTAAAACTTTCATCCAACGCCTAAAATATGTAGGCCCTAGCGTTATAGTTGTTGGAAGTGTCGTAGGTAGTGGAGAGTTAGTTTTAACATCTCTTTTAGGAGCTGCAGCAGGTTTTGCTTTCCTCTGGTGGGTGATATTTAGCACCATTAGTAAATCCATTGTGCAGGCAGAAATCGCAAGGTATGTGATTGTTACTAAGAAAACCTTTTTAGAAAGTTTTTCTGAAATTCCTGGTCCCAGCACGGAAATAGGACAAAAAAAATCTTCTTGGGCTGTCTGGATTCTGCTTTTTGGGGCAATCCCGGCTTTGGCTGGAGGTGGGGGCATAATAGGTTCTGCTGCAGAAGCTGCAAACATCTTGGTTCCTTTTTTTTCACCCGGCTGGTGGGTAGTTATTCTAAGTGTAGTTACTTCTGGGATACTGTTTTGGGGTTCATACAAGTCTTTAGAAAAAGTAATGCTCACTATTGTCATTGCTTTCTCAGCTATAACTTTAATTATCTCCTTAGCTATTCAATCTACAGAATACCAAGTTAGTTTTGACCAGCTGGTTTATGGTTTTTCTTTTGATTTTCCATTTGAATATTTAGCTTTAGCTCTAGCTGTATACGGCTACACAGGAATTAACTCTGGAGAGATTATGGCCTACTCATACTGGTGCCTTGAAAAAGGATATGGAAAAGAAGTTGATGCCGACAAAGGAAACATAAAAACATGGATCAAAGTCATGCAAACAGATGTTTGGGCCACTTTATTCTTTATGGTGATAGGTACTTTGCCATTTTTTATTCTAGGCGCCGCGGTCCTTCACCCTCTAGACCTTTATCCACCACCTAATGGGGACTTAATATCTACTCTCTCCAACATGTTTACTGAAGTGTTGGGTAGTTGGGCAAAATGGATGTTTCTTATAGGTGGATTTTTTATCTTGTTTTCAACAACTTTATCGGGAGTTGCTGCACAAACTAGAGTTCTGCCAGATTACTTATTAGTGTTAGGAATAATTAAAGAAAAAAAAATTACCCGACTATCTTTAACCAGAACCTTTGCTTGTATAGTTCCAATCATTAGTGGAACTATTTATTTCCTTTTTCCGAATCCAGTAAGTCTATTATTAATAGCAGGTATATGGGCAGCTCTAGTTCTGCCTTTAATAAATGCTGTAGCTATTTATTTAGTGAGCAAACTAGAGCCAGAACTCCAACCAAAATTAGGTATAAAAGTCTTTCTCTGGGTAACTTTAGTACTTCTGGTTCTTTTAGCTCTACTTGTGTCCTACAATGTACTGATTGGTTTTTAAAAATATTTAAGTTAGTAGCCCTAGGGGGATAAATATGAAATTTGGAATCTTTTACGAACATCAATTACCCAGGCCTTGGAAAGAAGGGGATGAATTAAAACTTTTCCAAGATGCCTTGGATCAGGTAGAACTTGCTGACAATCTTGGAATAGATTACGTCTGGGAAGTTGAACACCATTTTTTAGAAGAATACGCCCATTCTTCAGCTCCCGAGGTTTTCTTAGCTGCTTGCTCCCAAAGAACAAAAAATATTCGACTAGGTCATGGAATTAAGTTGATGCCTCCCAATTACAATCACCCTGCAAGGGTTGCCGAGGAAATTGCAAGTTTAGATCTGGTTTCTAATGGAAGAGTAGAATTTGGAACAGGAGAATCTTCTTCCTTAGCCGAACTAGGAGGCTTTAATATTCCGGTTGAAGAAAAAAGGGAACAATGGCTGGAAGCGGTTGAACAAACTTGCAATATGATGGCCATGGAACCTTATCCAGGCTACGAAGGTAAATACTTTTCCATGCCCTGTAGAAACCTTGTACCTAAACCTGCGCAGAGACCACACCCTCCCCTTTGGGTAGCTTGCTCAAATAGGGAAACCATTAAATTGGCAGCTAAACTTGGTATTGGTGCTTTAACCTTTGCTTTTGTTGACCCTGATGAAGCTAAGTTATGGGTAGATGATTACTACAAGATTTTAAAAGAAGAATGTATTCCCATAGGACACACTATAAACCCCAATATTGCCATGGTTACTTCTTTTGGTTGCCATAAAGATCATGACGAGGCAGTTAGAAGAATGCAAGAAGGCTTTCAGTTCTTTAGTTATGGCCTTGGTCATCACTATATTTTTGGTATTAACAAGCCTGGCAGGACTAATATTTGGGAAGAATTTCAAAAGAATAAAATAAAAACAGAGGGTCGTTCTACAATACATGCACAGGCACCTTCTAATACTGAAACCCCTGGGATCGGAACCCCTGAAGAACTTACTGCACATCTCAAGAAATTTGAAAAAACGGGTGTTGACCAAGTAACTTTTATTCAACAAGGGGGTAGGAATAAGCATGAACACATTTGCGAAGCACTTGAACTCTTCGCTTCTGATGTCATGCCTGAATTTAAAGAAAGAGAAGCAAATAGAGAAAAAGAAAAAATGGAAGAACTGGCTCCTTATTTAGAAGAAGCGATGAACCGAAAAAAATGGATGGCTGAATTGAAAGATGATGAAATACCTAATGTAGAGGCTTTAGGTCGTCAAATTATTGAAGAATCCAAAAATAAAGAAGCAACAAATAATAAGAAATCAGCTGTTTAATAATTAATTTTTCTACAAGAAATGGTTAAGTGGCCTTTCCTTCCAAAAGATGCTGGGCTTGAAATAGCTAAAACCGAAGGCGCTTATCTTTTTACACCAGAAGGACACAAGATATTAGATGCTGCCAGTGGAGCAATCGTAAACAATATAGGTTACGGAAGAGAAGAGGTAGCTGAAGCAATAAAAGAAGCCTCCCTTAACAATACTTATGTTTTACCTCCCTTCTTAACTCCGGAAAGAGAAGAGCTATTAGATGAATTAAGACAACACTGGTTACCATCTCATCTAACTCGAATACACTTATCTTCTGGCGGATCAGAAGCTAATGAATCTGCAGTTAAGCTAGCGATTCAATACCAAGCCAGCAGAGGCAAACCAGAAAAAAATATCATCCTGACGAGAGATCTCTCTTACCATGGAACAACCCTGAATATGTCGGGAATTTCTGGCCATACAGCAAGAAAGAGAGGTTTAGAGAGTTATGTTCCAGCGCCTAGAACGATTGAAACGCCCTACCCTTTAAGGTGTCCGTTAGGAAGCTTTCATCCTGAAGCAAAAGACTATTACCTCGATAACTTAAAAGAAGTAATTAAAGCCCAAGGGGCAAATAATATTGCTGCTTTATTGATGGAACCGATTAATGGGTCAAGCGGGGGAGCCATTTACCCCCCTGAAGGGTATTGGGAAAAAGCTCAAGAAATCTTGAAAGAGAACGACATCCTACTAATTGCTGATGAGGTAATGACAGGATTTGGTAGAACCGGTGTCGATTTCTCCAGCAACTTTTATAACCTCAGACCCGATATTCTAGTTGCCGGTAAAGGAATGGCTGCGGGTTATGCCGCAATCTCAGGGACATATAGTACTGATGAAATAGCAGATTCAATTTTGAAAGCAGGTTATGAGGTAATGTTCCATACCTTCGCAGCTTTACCACAATCTTGTGCTGCCTCTACTACTGTTCTCAAAATACTCCGAAGAGAAAATTTGTGTGAAAGAGTTAATCCACTGGGAGATCAATTAAAGCAAAAGCTTATATCTGAATTGGGACAACATCCTTTGGTTGCAGAAATAAGAGGCCAAGGCTTACTTATTGGTGTTGAAATAGTCAAAGAAAAAGAAGGCCTTACCAGTTTTGATGAGAAAGAAAAGATTACCAATCAAATTGTTGCTAAAGGCCTAGAAAACGGAGTTTTCTTCTATCCAGGAGGGACTGGAGAATACAGAGACATAATCTGCCTAGGTCCTGCTTTTATTATCAATCAAGAAGACATTGATCTAATGGTCAACACTCTGAAGCAATGCTTAGATCATATTCAGTCAAAATATTAATGATCAAGAATAAAAAAACCTGCCCGAAGGCAGGTTTTTTTATGAAGCGATAGCTTCTTAGTAAGCACCAATCTTGTAAGTAAATCCTATTCCTGCAGAACGCGGCAATGTAGGAGTTACAGATCTTCTAAAACCTTGGTTTTCACCATCACTACTCGTATTCCTAATACCTATTTTGTTGTGAATATTATTTACAAAAGCCATTATTTCCAAATCTTCGTCAGCGTTTCTCCAAGAAACTTTAACGTCCATCCTGTCAAAAGCTGGAGATCTATCTAAGGCTAGTCCACTATCATCCCACATAATACTGCTTGTCCAAGCGTAAGTTAGAAGATAGTCAACAGTGCCTCCGTACAAATCCCTGCTCCAATTTGCATACATAGCAAATTTACTCTTAGGAATTCTTAACATTTGCACACCTTTCATTGAAACCGTTCTTTCAGCTATAGAATAAAGAGAAGGAGGTGCATTTGGATCGTTTTCATCTATAACGCCCGCTACTCCTGTAGGTTGAATGTATTCTTCAGAATAAGAAGCATCCGTATAACTTGCATTTCCTCCAAGCAAGAAACCTGCATTAGGAGAATATATAAAGTCTATTTCCGCTCCATTGGTATTAGCTTCAGGGAAACCTTGTACCGAAGTTCCAGTCCCTCCCAAGAAACTAGCTGTTACAAACTGACCATGAATATTCTCGTATGTATACCTGTACACAGAAGCATTTAATTGCAATGTATTATCTAAATGCGTTCCTTTATAACCTAGTTCAGTTGAAAGAACTT
Organism: uncultured Gammaproteobacteria bacterium; assembly: GCA_964614345.1. GTDB lineage: Bacteria > Pseudomonadota > Gammaproteobacteria > Magnimaribacterales > Magnimaribacteraceae > AEGEAN-183. The sequence continues at coordinate 29,918 of CAZTLP010000010.1, forward strand.
CTTCTTGATCATACGTAGGGAAAGGAGAGAAATAACCTAAGTTAAATCCACCTGCTCTATACCCAGTGGTGTTTGAAAGATAAAGAAGAACATTGTCCGTTGGAGTGTAATCGAAATTTAAACGCCAAGTTACATCTTCAAAATCTCTTTCCATCGCTCTATGAATAGAACGACTCATTGGAATGCCCCTAAAACGTATAATTCCGTTTCCTGTTGGCGTTCCATCTGCATTAAGTGCTCCAGTAGCAACGTTATACGCATGTAGGCCAGCTGGAGTTAAAGCTGTTTCTGTGTATAAAAACAGATTCTCTTGAGCAACCTTCTGATCCTCGTGCCAAGAAGCTCCAACAGTTATAGCCCATGTATCGTTAATTTGATACTCAGTTTGGAAATAAGCCGCATAAGCATCGGTCTTATTCTCAGTCTGCCATATAAAAGTTGTTCCTGGTGTAACAGGACCATTACTTACGGAGCCACCCACATCTCCAGTCCAAGGGCCTTCTAAGAAACAAACGGATGTTAAATGAGGATCATTAAACTCTGGTCCAGGCACTAAACCTACTAAGTCAACTATTCCACAACCCACATCTCTCGCTGAATATGGTCCAACCATGGTTTGCGAGGCTCCTACTACTGGAGTACTTCCAGTAGCTGGTCCAAATAATCCTACTCCAGCAGGAAGACCTAGAGGGCCAGCATCTCTACCAGCAACATACCAATCTAGAAACGCGCTACCAATTGTTGGTAATCCTGTCGCCCCTAAGATTCCATAATCTGCTGCACCTGATTGTCTTGCCTCAGTGAAAGCTCCAGTGTCAGTCCAGAAATCTAGATCTTGGTCAATTTCATTGTGGTATTCAAAAAGTCCAACAGTTAAATTCCAGTTATCAGTAATATCCCAGAAAAGCTGTACCTCGGTCTGCCAGTTCTCATTTTCCTGTTCAGCATAAAACTGTTCATCAAGAAGCTGGTTTCCTAATCTGTCATCATCAGTGATACGTGTATAAAGGTAATCCGTGTAAGAACCAATAAACTTCAAGGTTAACTTGTCATTTACGTCCCAGGCCGTATTTACGGTTCCAGCTGAGTGATTGAAATACTCATCATTCATACCATTAGTTGCGGCCACTAGATGTTTACCTCTTAAAGAAGGAATACCTTTCCCGTCTCCGAATATGATTTGATTTAAAATATTCTGATCGTATCCATAAGCATAATTAGGTCTAGCAAAACCACTTTCTGATGGATCTACACCAGGCACTAGGTGTTGCGCAGATTTGGTTATTCCATTGTGATTAAAAGAGAAAACGTCCATTCCGGTAACCGCACAATTAGCTACTGTTCGATCAACTCGGCTAGCACAAGCCACACTTGGGTCAACCGGACGATAGCCATGGACCATAAGATCATTAGGTATCGTTCCTCCGTTGTACATACTGGTATTAAGCAGTCCAGCTCCTTGTGCTGAGGCTAATACCCTACCGTAACTTCTGGCATTACCTCTAACATCAACTGTTAAATCATCACCTTCCCATCGAAGAGCTAATGTGTAGTTTTCATCTCCATAACTGTCTAAATCTTCATGCCCAGCTATATCCTCAACAGTACCGTCTCTCATACGATTAACCGCAATAAACCTAGCGCTTAATTTATCTGTAATAGGACCGTTGATAAACATATAGCCTTCTGCCATTGCATCAGAACCTGTAATGGTTTTGACTTCAGCAGCGAAATCCTGAGAAGGTTTATTGGTAATGAAATTAACCGCACCACCAATACTGTTTCTGCCGTACAAAGTACCTTGAGGACCACGAAGTACCTCAATTCTAGCTACGTCATAAAGAGCATTTTCAGTTGATGCAATACCAAAGTCTTCAGAATAACCTCCATCCTGGTAAGTACCTACACCAGGGTCTCCCCCTAATGCTCTAAACACACGACCAATACCTCTAATGGAAATATCATAAGGTTGAATCGTTGTAGCAGGAATGAAGTTCTGTAAATCTTCTTGGTTCCTTAAATTTAAGCCTTCGATAAGAGATTCATCAAAAGCAGTAATAGAAATAGCAGTGTCTTGTATAGAAGCTGTACGTTTTTCAGCTGTAACTATAACTTCTTCTATCCCTTGAAACTCATCTTCTTCGGCCGAAACGACCGGAAAAACAAGACCAAAGGCTGCTAGTAAAAATAGAAATTTTTTCATGGTTCTCCCCAAAAAATTACAAATTGTTAGCAAAAACCCCCAAAAAAGAGGTTTCAGCACTCATATAGAATTGAACTTACTACTTATACGGCTTAGATACAAGCTTTTACTTAAAAAAAGACCTGTCAATTTTGGTGGAGCCAGTCGGGATCGAACCGACGACCTCCTGGATGCAAACCAGACGCTCTCCCAGCTGAGCTATGGCCCCAAAAGGATGCGTAGATTAACAAAAACCAAGTAAATATGTAATTAGTTTAGCCTACAGACCTTTTCTTTAGCTAAGAATTACTACCAGATATCGTTGATAAGACCTTCTCTAAGATATCTTTCTGGTCTAAATCCTTTGTTAGTTTGTAGTGAGGATGACCTAATGTAGCTAAATCAGTAGCAACTTCCATAGCTCTACTCGATAAATCTTCTTTATCTACTACTTCATCTAAATACCCTGCACTAATTGAGTCCTCTATATTGTAAGCTTCTGCATTTAATATAGCTCTGTACCAATGTGCTTTGGCAATTCTCGATTTAGAAATCTCCAAGATTGGAGTAGGAATGGACATATTGTTCCTGGTTTCGTTCGCTTGAACTATAAACTCGCCCTTAACTCCTACACGATAATCAGCACAACATAGCATAAAAGCCCCTAGGGCAATTGCATGACCACTGCAAGAAGCCACGACCGGTCTTGGAAAACTGAAAACTCTGGCTAAAAGCCTAAAACCACCTGAAGCCATTTTAGTCATGGCATCTGCATCTCCTCCTTGCATAACTTTAAGATCGAAACCTGCAGAGAACATGCCCTCTTTTCCTTGAATCAATAGAGACCCTTGGTCCTCCGGAACTTCATCTAAAAGAGCATTTAATTGTTCAATCATTGCAGGTGAAAAAACATTAACTTTACCGTCATCTAATGTAATAACTGAAACATCCCCTTCTTTTTTTAATGTTGCTAAATCTGTCATCTCAATATTTTCCCTTAAAGTTTTGATTGGATATCCTAGCACTTAGCTTAATATGAAAAAATAATTTAGACTAATTTTCTTAACAATGACCAAACTTACAAATCTATCTAGATCCATCGAAGGAAAGGTTGCCTTAATTACCGGCTCCGGCAGTGGCATGGGAAGAGCAACTGCTTTTGTGTTCGCTGAAGCAGGAGCCAAGGTTGTGGTTTCAGATGTTAACGAAAAGCAAATTGACGAAGTTGCTAATGAAATAATTTCTTCAGAAAGAACTTGTCTCAAACAAGTTCTAGATGTCACCAATCAAGAAAATATAAACGAAGCTGTTAGTAATACAATAAAAGAGTTTGGTCAGTTAGACATACTTGTAAATAATGCTGGGATTTCAATTCCTACAACTATTGATGATGAAAATTATGAGGAAAGTTGGGATAAAACTTTTGACGTTCTTCTTAAAGGGCAGGTAAATTTAATCAGAACTGCTATTCCTTTTATAAGAAAATCTGCTTGCGGAAGAATAGTTAATATTTCTTCTACTGAAGGAATGGGTGCAACCCCTAGAATCAGCCCTTACACTTCGGCTAAGCACGGTGTTATTGGCTTGACTAGATCTTTGGCTGCAGAGCTTGGAGCAGAAGGGATCACCGTTAATTGCATATGTCCTGGCCCAATCAATACGGCTATGACAGCAGCTATACCTGAAGAAGACAAACAAATTTATGCCAGACGGAGGGTTCCTTTAAAAAGATATGGTGAACCTGAAGAAGTCGCACATATGACTTTGAGCCTTTGTTTACCTGCAGCTTCATTTGTTAATGGTGCCGTTCTGCCAGTGGACGGCGGGCTATCAATAAAGAGAGCTTAATTTAAGGAGATACAAATGAAACTTTTATTCTTAATCTTAATGTCTTTGGTTATTCTGGGTTGCGACCAGCCGGTCAACCAAATTAAAGAATCTAATCTTCATAAGCATATAAAAATTCTTGCATCTGATGAGTTCGAAGGCAGAGGTCCTGGTAGCCAAGGCGGAGAAAAAACAAAGCAGTATCTAAAAAATGAATTCCAGAAAATGGGACTACCTTCAATAAAAGGTGATTATTACTTAGAAGTACCTCTCAGTAAGATGACGGTCGATTTGGATAGTTCCTTTTTGTCTATTACAAAAAATGATAAGCCCAGAATACTTAAAGCTGGATCTGAAACTGTTTATTGGACTAAAAGAGTAGTAGAAGGAGTATCAGTAAGAGCTAGTGAGCTAGTATTTGTTGGATATGGAATAGTAGCTCCTGAATATGGTTGGAATGACTATAAAAACCTAGATGTAAAAGGAAAAACTGCAGTAATGCTAATAAATGATCCAGGCTTCTGGATCGAAGACCCTACCCTTTTTAATGGTAAGTCCATGACCTATTACGGAAGATGGACTTATAAATTCGAAGAAGCTGCTAGACAAGGAGCTGAAGCTGTTTTGATCATTCATGATACAGCCCCAGCTGCCTACCCTTGGCAAGTTGTCGAAACGAGCTGGTCTGGCAAACAAATCGATCTTAAACGAGAAGATATGGGTAAAAGCCGTATAAAAGTAGAAGGTTGGATTACCAGTGAAGTCGCTGAAGATCTTTTTAAACAAGCTAATCTGGATTTAAAAGCCCTAAAACAACAAGCACTGAAGGCAGACTTTCAATCAGTTGAAATGACTGGTTTGACCTTAGATGCGGCTCTAATTAATAATGTCGATTTCTCCATTTCTCATAATGTCGCCGCGGTAAAAAATGGTTATAAAAAACCTAATGAATATATTCTGATGATGGCTCATTGGGATCATTTAGGAATTAAAGAAGATGAGCCTGGAGATAATATCTACAATGGTGCAGTCGACAATGCGTCTGGTACTGCGGGGTTGTTAGAGTTAGCGAATTACTTTAGTAAAGTTGAATCAGAAAGGTCCCTTTTGTTCTTAGCAGTTACTGCTGAAGAATCTGGACTACTAGGATCTGAGTACTTTGCTGAATACCCACCTGTAAAACTATCAAATATAGTCGCCGGTTTTAATTTTGATGCCGTTTTGCCGGTAGGTAAAACTAAGGATGTAATAGTGGTAGGACATGGAGCTTCAGAATTGGAAGATATTCTTAAAGTAGAGCTTGATAAAGTGGGCAAATACATAGTCCCCGATCCACAACCTGAAAAGGGATTTTTCTATCGTTCAGATCATATTAGTTTAGCTAAGAAAGGAGTCCCTGTACTTTATGCAGACGGTGGATACGATAGAGTTGAAGGTGGTATGGAAGCAGGAAGGGTTTTTGGGGATGAGTACACTGCAAAACATTATCACCAAGCATCAGATGAATACGATCCCAACTGGGATTTAAGTGGATTTGTTGACCAATTAACCATAACTGCAAATATGGTTAAATACCTAGCTGATTCCGATTCATGGCCTAAATGGTATGAAGGTAATGAGTTTAAGCGCATTAGAGAAGAATCTCGAAATCAATAGACTAATCACTTCATGATCTTCCTATACTGAAGACTAAACTTTAAACATGAAAAAGAAGATTATTATTGATACTGATCCGGCTATGGGAACAAAGGGTGGAGATCCTGAAGATTGTTTCGCCATAATGATGGCCTTCAATTCACCGGAATTGGAAATTCTTGGCATCACAACCGTTCAAGGTAATGTTCCGGTAGAAAGAGGCTACAGCAATGCAGCTTATTTAATTAAACAATTCAAAAAAGAAATACCTCTTAGATCCGGACCGCCTAATACATTCGATAAAAAAAGAAACGAAAAAAGAAAATGGCTAAGCCAAAGAGAAGAGATGGAACAAATAACGCCTTTAGTCAGACCCAGAGAGAATGAAGAAGATGCTGCTACATTTATCTATGAAACCTGTAAAAATAACTCAAAAGAGGTAGACCTGGTTACTATTGGGCCATTAACAAATATAGCTTTTACATTGAAAGAATTCCCAGATGTCTCTGAGCATATTAATAGCATTACGATGATGGCTGGTTCAGCAAAGGTACCTGGCAATATAACTCCTGCAGCTGAATTTAATGTATGGGCTGATCCAGAAGCTGCGGACTTGGTTTTTAGGTCTGGTATACCAATTACCATGATCCCTCTAGATGTTTGTCATAAAACTAGAATGAGTAAAGAAGAAATGATCTCTATAGGAGAGAACAAACATCCTTTCTGCCATTTCGTTAAAGAATCAGTAGAGCCTTGGATAAATGTCAGAAGTGACTTAGTAAGTGATGAAGGCCTTCACTTGTACGATTCTTTGGCTATGGCTAGTGTCTTTCAACCTGAAATGTTAACTTTTGAAGATGCTCATGTCAGCGTTGAAACTCAAGGTAGATACACTTCAGGAGAAACAGTTTGTGAATTCAATGAATCTATCTTTGGAAAAATATTAAACTTAAAACCTAATGCCAAAGTAGCCTTGGAGTTAGAGGTGGAAAAATTTAATCAACTATTTAATAAAAGAGTTATTAATTATCTAAAGTCGATATAGCCCCTTTTAGCTTTCAACCTCATCAATTGTCGGCATTGATGCAGCAGCACCTTTCCTTGTCACTGAAATTGCAGCTGATCTATTTGCAAACTCACAAGATTCCTTTAAGGATTTATCTTTTAATAGTGAAAAAGATAAAGCGCCTACAAAACAGTCTCCCGATCCAACAGTATCAATTGCTTCTACATCATGTCCTTTGATGTAATTCATTTCTTTATCTTTAAAATAAACTAGACCCCTTTCTCCTAAAGTAATAATCAATGAACACTTCTCACTAATGCTTATAGCATCTAATTTTATCTTTAAGTGATCCATCTCAAGACGCTCGTAAGTTTCTAAACCGATAAAAAGACAAAACTCCAATTCGTTAAAAACTAAAATATCTGTATT
>CAZTLP010000010.1:37096-40754 GCA_964614345.1 uncultured Gammaproteobacteria bacterium
ACTAATCCTCCAACAGTTGCTCCATTGCAATCTGTATCCCAACCAGCCGCAACTGCCTCCCCAATAGCCTCATCAAATGAATCCTGAAAGCTTAAGAAAGCCCATACCACGATGGCTAAATTATTTAGGCTGTGTACTGGAGACATGCCTTCATATTTTTCTAAAATGAGACCAAGATTTTCTGAATTGCTTTCGAGGCCTACTCTTACTGCTTCAACTGCTTCAGAATCTTTATCGATATAGTTGAGAGCTTCTACCACGGCTTCTTTTCTGTCTTTGCTCTCTGGAATGCAAGCAGCTAGAGCAGCTATATAAGCAGAACATTCCACAGCACAACCTCTATGCGATAACTGAGCATCTCTTCTGGCTAAATCAGCAGCTAAACTAGGATTTCCAGGAAGGACCCATCCATACATATCGACTCTAATTTGAGCTCCTATCCAGTCATTAAATTCATTTTCACTAATTAAATCTAAATCAAATTTTCTTTCTCCCCCAAATTGATATGCAAAATCCATATGAGTTAACAATTTCAAATAAGCTTCTCTCTCAGCTGTGAAAGTTGCTCCAGCAGGTAGTAGGTTTATCCAACTTCTTGCTACATCATCTGTACTAAGATCTAAACCATGCCTTTCCAACATCATAAGAGCTAGAACAAGATAAGTTATATCATCATCTTGTTCTGCTTTATCTATCCTGCCTTTGCAGCACTTTATATTTATTCCTCTAATGTGAGGGTTTTCAGCATAGTTAATATAATCTCTTACAGGGTATGACTTTACTTCCTTGAGATAGCTCTCCATAAAATCTTTACCCTCTCGCATTGACATACCTTCTACAGGCTTTCCTAAAAGGCATCCAGATATTCTTCCTTGCCAAGCTGCCGTTATTCTTTTCTGAACATCCATAATCACTCCCTAATTTTTAGACCTCTTTTTCTTCTTCAGACAAAACCAATTCGTCTTCAAAAGAGAGAGTACTAATGTCCTCAATCCTATCTACAAAAAGTTTACCGAACAAGTGATCTAATTCGTGCTGAAATACTGTTGCTAAAAAGTCTTCAGCTATAAAGCTAACCTCTTTAGCTGATTGATCTAAAAAATCAATTTGTACTTTCCTAGGCCTAAACACCACACCACGTAAACCAGGAACACTCAAACAACCTTCCCAGAACCCCTGCAGAGTCTCATCTAACACAGTTATTTGAGGATTAAAAATTACTATTTCCTCTGACTTTTCAGCCTCTGGATATCTCTCGTTGTCCTCATTAATTCTTATAACAGCCAATTGCCTGGAAATACCGATCTGTGGTGCAGCCAAACCTATGCCCCCATATTCCTCCATCGTGTCCCACATACTTTGCACCAATTCTTGGGTTTGATTTGAGGTTATTTCTTCCAACTGAAAAGGCTGAGCTTGCTCTCTAAGAAGAGGATTACCCATTTTTATTATTTTCTCTATCGCCAATTTCTTTTCTTTTTGGATCATTATACAAATAACCTTTCACTTGAATAAAAGTCTATGGGTGATAGATTAAGTAAAGGAGAAAAAGCAAATGATATACAAGAATACACACGAGTTAGTAGACCTAATAAAGAAGAAAGAATTATCTTCAGTGGAACTATTAGAAACTTTATTAGATAGAGTTGCACAAGTGAACTCAGACCTTAATGCTGTAGTAGCCTTAGATGCTGACAGAGCGATGGATAAAGCAAAAAAAGCAGACGAAGCTTTATCTAAAGGCAAAGATATGGGGCCTCTGCACGGACTACCAATGACCATTAAAGATGCCTACTCTGTAGAAGGAGTAGTTTCAACAGGAGGAAACCCTGCATGGAAAGATAATGTTCCTGAAAAGAATGCCGAAGCAGTTCAACATTTAGTTGATGCAGGAGCAATTATTTTTGGAAAAACAAATGTACCTTTAAATTCTTCAGATATACAAAGTTATAACGAAATCTATGGAGTGACCAATAATCCTTGGGATCTTGAGAGAACACCTGGGGGCTCTTCAGGTGGGTCAGCAGCTTCCTTGGCTTCCGGAATGTCGCCTCTTGAACTAGGTTCAGACATAGGCGGCTCAATTAGAACTCCAGCGCATTTTTGTGGACTGTATGGCCATAAACCTAGCTACAATATCGTTTCAGAAGTTGGACATTTACCGCCGCCTCCCGGTCATGTATCCACAGGCAATGGTCTGTCGGTTGCAGGGCCTTTAGCAAGATCGCCTGAAGACATAGAGATTGCGATGGATATTCTAGCTGCTCCTCAGGAGCAAGACAGTATTGCTTGGAGCTTCAAGCTTCCAAAAGCAAGATCAAATAAAATTGAGGATCTAAAGATAGCTGTCTGGCCTGAAGAGGATTACGCCGAGGTGGATTCTGAAACCTCTTCTCTGATAGCAGCCACAGTGGAAGACTTAAAATCGGCTGGAGCAAATATTGAGACCGCCACACCTCCATTTTCGTTTAAGGATTCCGATGATGTATACAGCAAGCTGATTAATCCTCTTATGCTTGCAGGATCGCCTAAGGCAACTCTTGATAATATTGATGAGATTGCTAAAACAGTAAAAGACGATGATATGTCATCAATGGCTAAAACAGCCAGAGGCGCCAGCCTTCTTGCCAGAGATTGGGTAGTTGTAAATGCTAGAAGGCAATTTATGAGACAACAGTGGAGAGCTTTTTTTAAAAATTATGATGTAATTTTATGTCCTGTTTGCGTTCAGCCTGCACTAAAACATGACCATAGGCCTTTTCATGAACGCAGTCTCATGATCAATGGTAAAGAAAGAGAGTACTGGGATTCAACTTTATGGGCAGGTCCAGCAGTTATGGCTAACCTCCCTAGCACAAGTACTCCTATAGGATTAACAGAGTCGGGCTTACCTGTTGGACTTCAAGTTACAGGCCCATATCTGGAGGACAGAACCTGTATTGAAGTTGCAAAAATGATAAGAGATGTCAGAGGTGGTTTTAGAATACCTCCTAATTATGAAATTTAGGTTTCCTGTCTAACTTGAGAAGTGTTCTGATAATTATTCCCATTTTCATTAGGGCTCTTTAGAACTTAGTTATGTTATCTTCCTATATCAGCAGGAGGACAAGTATGAGTGAACCAAAAATTGCTCAAAAATTTCCGTACAAAGAATCGGTAGTTCCAGATAAAAGTTACTATTGGTGTAGATGTGGCCAAAGTTCTAAGCAACCTTTCTGTGATGGTTCGCATGAAGGAACTGACTTCTTACCAGAAAAAGTAACTTTTGATGAGGATAAAGAAGTTTACTTTTGTGGATGCAAAAATAGCTCCAATGGAGCATTTTGTGACGGAACTCATAAGAATCTTTAATAAAAAGATTTTTTTACCAACTATTTCTTAATTCTCTAAGTTTGAGAAAGACCTCTTTAGGAGAGGGGTTTTCTGTCATATCAGAAAATGTATCTTTAAGCTTTGAAATAATCACAGGGTTCTGCAGGCGAAAGAATGTATTAATCTCTTTTTCTATTTTTAGATCTGTTACTAAAGGGCTTTCAGGATCATGAGATCCTTCAAGTTTTTTCATTAACTCTGAAGCTGCTTGATTATCTGGTTCACGATCCAAAGTGAAACCTAAGTTATTGGTTAAATAATCATGTCCAGGATATATCAAAGTATT
>CAZTLP010000011.1:0-2854 GCA_964614345.1 uncultured Gammaproteobacteria bacterium
CTCTTATAGGCTGCATCTGGATCTGATGCGCCTAAAAATTGTCCAGATAAAGTTGCTGCGGCAACGGAAAAACCATTACCTAGAATAAAAGATAACATCAAAATATTAACACCTATATTGTAGGCAGCTACCTCTTCTGTGCCATACATAGCTACTATCCAGAAAAAAGAAAGCATTCCAAATTGGAAAACAATGCTTTCTATACCAGCTGGATAACTAACTGTTATCAATTGATTAAGTCTTTCCTTTGTAAAGGATCCCATTTTCCCTAGAGGAACAACTAATTTTCCTGCTACCCATAAATAGAGTTGAATTATTGTTCCTAAAGTAAAAGAAATGCCCATGGCTAATGCTGCACCAACTATTCCAAGTTTTGGCATTCCGTATTGACCATTAACTAAACCTAATAGTAAGTAAATCGCAATGATATTAGTAAATATACCTATATACATGGGTGTCTTCACATCTCCAGCAGCTCTTAAGGCAGCGCCTATCACCATTCCAAAAGTCATAAAGGGGATAAATAAAATTGAAATTGTTAAGTAAGAAACCGCCAGTTCTTGAGCAACTGGATTTAATCCAAATATGCTTATAAATGATTCAGCAAACAGAACAATAATCAGAGTTGTTAAAAGTGACAGCCCTAGGCTGACACCAATTGCTAGTCTTGTTATGTGAGCTGCTTCGATCATATTTTTTGATCCTACAGCTCTAGCTACTAGAGCGGTCGTTCCAGTCATAACTGCCATCAAAAGAGCTTGAAATACCCATACCATCCTTTGGCCAGTACCGACAGCGGCTACTGCCTCTGCACCTAATGTGCCAACTGCCTTTATTGAAATAATACCTACACTAGACCAAAGTAAATTACCTAAAATAGGAGGCCAAGCCAGACCCCAAACACTTAGAGTTTCTGGATGAGAAATCTCTGTAGATTCATCCTGAATATCTTCGTCTATATCTTTTATCTGTGACATTTAGAGCGTGGCATACTATCACACTTATAACTGGACCAAAATCAACTCAAATCCTAAACTAAGAGTATGGCTAAGCTCTACTTTAACTATTCGTCTATGAATGCTGGCAAGTCAACTGCATTGTTACAAGCAAACCACAATTACCTAGAACGAGGTATGAAAACTAAGATGTTTACTTTCTCAGGTGACAATAGATATGAAGAAAATAGAATTGTTTCTAGAATAGGTATAAGTGCTGAGGCACTGCCATTTTCTAAAGATACTGATCTCTTTCTAAGCCTAACAGAAGATAAGGATCAAAGAGAGATTAAATGTGTCTTAATAGATGAAGCTCAGTTTTTAACGAAGGAACAGGTCGCTCAACTGGGTAGAATCGTAGATGAACTAGACACTGCTGTCTTAGCATTTGGAATTCGAACTGATTTCCAGGGAGAGTTATTTGAAGGAAGTAAATATTTATTGGCTTGGGCTGATAATCTTAAAGAGATTAAAACTGTTTGTTGGTGTGGTAGAAAAGCAACCATGGTCGTTCGGTTGGATAAACAAGGAAATATTCTAAGCCAAGGAGAGCAGTTAGAAATTGGAGGTAACGAAAAATATGTACCTCTATGCAGGGCACATTTTAACAAGAAGAAATTAGGTAATTAAAGAATCCCTACAACAAAACCTGTCATACAGGAAGCTAGTAAAGCTGCCCATAAAGCTTTGATACTTACAGCTATTAGATCTTTGCGCCTTTCAGGTACCATTGCACTCATCCCACTTAGCAATATCCCTACACTACTAAAATTTGCGAATCCACATAAGGCGTAAAGCATAATCAGACTGCTTTTCTCCGAGAGTACATAATTAGTAGTATCAGCAAGATAAATATATGCAACGAATTCATTAAGAATAGTCTTAACTCCTAGCAATTCACCAGCAGCTTGCGATTCTTGCCATGGTATCCCCATACACCATGCTAAGGGAGCGAAAATCCATCCTACTATTCGTTCCATTGTTAAGGGCTGGCCCTGAATATCTGGGAGCACCCCTAATGTTGCATTTACTAAAAAGACCAACGCCATTACTACAATTAACATGGCTGCCACATTTAAGAATATATCAATTCCTGCTTGGGTCCCTCTGGTTAAGGCATCCATAGTGCTTGAATACATTTTAGAGGAGTCATCAGCAGGAAAATCAGTTTTTGTATCACTAGGGATCATCATGTTGGCGTACATTATTCCTGCAGGTACTGAAATTAAAGAAGCAGTTAGAAAGTGACCTATGAGTCCTAAACCATAGATAGGTGACAACATGGTGGTATAGATGACCATAACTGAACCAGCTATTGTTGACATTCCTACTGTCATCAATATAAGAAGTTCATTTTTAGACATTGTGGCTAGATAAGGCCTCACTAATAAGGGTGCTTCAACCTGTCCTAAGAAAATATTTGCAGTAGCACTTAAACCAACCGGTCCGCCAACATCTAAAGGTTTCTTAAAAATTAAAGAAAGAGCATTAACTAATACAGGTATTATTCTCCAATGCCACAGTAGTGCTGAAATCGCTGACATGACAATAATTAAAGTTAATCCACCAAAAGCAAAAATAAAGGTATTAGCTTCATTTGAAATTTCAAATGGAGCATTAGGAGCACCATCAGCTAAATACCCAAAAACAAAGCCAGTACCGTAATCATTGGCATCCTTTAAAGTCATCACCCCATAAGATAAATATTCAAAGAAAGATGAAATTACAGGAAGGTTAATTAGCAAGTAAGCTAATACGACTTGAATAACAACAGCACTAACTAGATACTTAATCTTTATGGCCTTTATGTTTTCGCTAAAGACTGCGCCTAGCAAGAGAAGAACAAGAAATCCAAGGAT
>CAZTLP010000011.1:2954-36682 GCA_964614345.1 uncultured Gammaproteobacteria bacterium
TGACCTCCAATTAATAAAGTTATGAGGTTAATATCTTCATGTGCACCTGACCTTTCTCCCTTATCATCTTTTCTTACAGGCGGGTAATGAATTGATCTCATTACGCTATTCCCTTTATTTGATATTTTCTTAAAATAACTTTCCTCTAAATTTAGAAATAAAGCTATAGATTGCAAAAGAGTTTGGCCTAAAGAATCAAATTGACTAAATAGCTCATCAATTTTCGTATTAAATTCAGGTATCTCAATTACGGATTTATTCTGCGGCATCCATTTTGAAAAAGGGTCATTGATGGAAATATTTCTACCTGTTTGCCAAAACTCTTTAACGTCGGCCTCATAACCATCTTTAGGAGTTTCAATCTTAATTGGAGTATACCCTCTTGCCCCACCCAGACTGGGTTCAAAATAATCCATCTTTGTTCTTTTAGGTAAAGCAAAAAAGTCTTTAAAAATATCTAAGACTTCATCCACAAGGTCTTTATCAAGAGTATGGTCTGAAATTCCGCTAAACCCTGTATTTTTAAAATTTTTACCTAATTGAAAAGAGAATTCTTCTGGGTCCGTTTCCCAAAGATCTAAAGATAAAACAGAAAATGGTAAGGACAAAATAACTACCTCTCTTAAATAAGAGTTAAAATTCTATATGAGAACGAAGATAAATACTTGATATATGCCAAAAATTTACGGATTTGGAAATGCTTTAATAGATATAGAAATTTCTGTATCTGAAGATGAGCTATCTTCTCTATCTATCAATAAGGGAAGCATGGAACATATTAACTTTGACCAGAAAATTGCTTGGCTAGAGTTATTTAAATCCAGAATACTAAGTAAAGAGCCCGGAGGATCCATTGCAAATTCTTTACATGCTGCTGCTAGCCAAGGGTCCAGATGTACTTTCAGCTGTTCTATGGGAGAGGATTTAGAGAAAGATATTTTTTTACAAGGATTTAATGAAAAATTAATCAAAACAAGCTTTCAGCATTCTAATAACCCGACAGGAACATGTTTTATTTTTGTAACCCCGGATGGTGAAAGAACCATGGCTTCAAATTTATCTGCTAACGAGGACTTAAACCCAAACTGTTTAGATTCAGAACTATTATCTCAAAGTGATTGGTTGATGTTCGATGCTTTTTCTGTGTGCACTAGTAATGGATTTCGAACGGCAAAAGAAGCACTGAATATAGCTAAGCAAAATAATGTAAAAATAGCTTTCGGTTTAGCTGATATAAATTTAATAAATAGCAATCTTAGAGAAATTGAATGGGTATTAGATCAGTCTATTGATTTACTGTTTTCAAATGAAAAAGAGATAAGTCTTCTACAACATAGTATTCAAACCAAAGTAGATATACTCTGTTCTAATGGTGCTAAAGGCTGCCGTATTAATGAAATTCAAGTACATGCAAAAGAGATATCTGTTGTTAACACCAATGGAGCTGGAGATGCCTTAGTGGGAATTTTCCTCTCACATTACAATTTAATATCTAAACAAGAAGCTTTGAAGAAAGCGGTTAATTATGCCACCGAAGTTTGTCTTATTGGTGGACCTAGAATATAAAAAACGCCACTAAAAAGTGGCGTTTTTTACGTATCCTAATTAATTAGAATTGGTACTTGAATCCTAAATTAATATTCCAAGCAGATTGGCCATCATTATTTTGAATCCATAGGCTGTCATCTGGATCAACACCTGAGATTAAAAATTGTCCGGAATCAGAAACTCCGCTAACCATTATCTGTCGGCTGTTGTTGTAACCATATTCTCTTACAATGCCTTTTTCATCATCAATCATGTTCAGTAAATTAAGCAAATCTAAATAAACTATGAATTTGTGATCATCAAATACACCTATGTCTTGTGTAATTCTCAAATCTAATCTGCTGTACCAAGGGCTATTAAATGCATTCCTAGGGGAATAAGTTCCTTTGTATGCACTTAATCCAGTGCTGTTAACGTGAGCCATAACAGCATCAGCTACATCAGAACTAGCAAAAACTACATTTGGATCTGTAGCACCTGTAGGAATATATGCAAGACTGTAGTCAGCGTAAAAGCGTGAATTTCCAGTCACACTGTTATAACCTGGCTCATCAAAACTAACACTATAAGGTTCTCCACTCTTTCTAACGAAGACTAATGAGAAACGAGTATCATTGTTTCCTATAAGTTGCGTTGTGTAATCAAGAGTAGCTAGGAATTTATGTTCAACCATAAAGCTTGATCTAGTAGCATTTAAGTTTTCGCCATCCCATCTTTGAGTATAGCCATAAGCTGATTCTGCTTGCGCTGAAGTCAGTGGATAAACATCATCAGAATTCATATTGGTATAAGCTGTCATGAACTGAACATCACCAAAAGCTTTCTTCATTATGAACGTAATTGCTTCAGCTTGACCTTTATTAGTATTTGTTAACCAAAAGTCTCCGGCACCTGTGTAAGTACCTCTTCCATCAGCTAACGATCCTGTTTGCGTAAGTCCTAGATCTTTGTAAAACACACCTTCATTAGTTTCATCCCTATTGTATTCAACTGTGAAGTCATAACCTTTTTCAGTCAAAATATCTAACGCGATATTTTGTCTCCATTTACTCGGAGCTTCGAAATTAGGGTCAGTGCCTTGGGCGTCTCCGTACCAAGCACTTCTAACTTCATAGTTACTTGTTGGTCCTAGCCAGAAAAAGTGAGGGTCCGCAACACTTGCTGCTGGCATGGGACCTATAACATCGCTGTAAGATCTAAAACGATTATAGTCCGTTTTTCCACCTGATCTAGAATAGGCATTTCCATACCAAACTCGAGGAATTCTTCCCATCATCAGGCCTCTTCCTCCTCTAATGGTTGCATCCACAACCCTGTCACCAAATAAAGAGGTGGCATCATAATTAAAGGACATCCTTGGTTGAATTAAATCATAATCGAATTTCTGATTATTACCTATACCATTTCTTGCAAGGAAAGCAGGATTGAGATGAGGTTCTGTTGGGGTAAGAACAGAATCGTATCTAAATCCAAAGGTGATAGTTAGATCATCGCTCGCATACCATTTGTTTTGTATATACATGGTATCTTTCTCAATTTGAAAATCAGCAGCAGCAGTTCCAACTTGATCATTACCTGCAATTGGCGTGTGGAATCTTAAATAAGACCACATTCCAGCTTCAAAGTCTTCTATGCTATTAAACTGAATTTCACCGTTATAACGAGCAATAAACAAGTTATAGACATCTGTTTCAGCTCTTTCTATTCCAAAAGTTATGACATTATCATCATTGTCATAATCAGCTTTAAAAATTAGTACATCTTCATCTACCATTATGTGATTTGCACCACGGTACCTATCACCTCCCAAGTACACTCTATCGCCACCTAGGTTAATTCTAACCTCAGGAAAGAGTCCATCACCTAGTGATGCATCATTTTCATCCATCTCATACTGCGAAAACTTAAGCTTGGTCCTTAGTCTATCGCTTATATCACTGTAGAGTGTTATGGACTTACGTTCTATGACTGGGGGTTTAGCATAGTAGTTATTACTAAATACTGTCGCTCCACCATTGTATTTACGTGGGTAATAGCTTTCTACTTTGGAGTAATTCAATGTAGCTCTGTTAGCTTCATTGATAATGGCATCTAATTTAACTGTGTACTCCTCATGAGTTTCAGGGAAAGAAGCTCCATTAATTATTCCAGCATCATAGCCATAGGTATTTAATGCAATATTTTTAATCTGATCTGCCATGGCACTCGTTACATATTCAGCTTTATTTTGTGCATTGCTGTCTATAGTTCCGTAAAGAGCCGGATTTGACCTTTCAAATTCTTCATAACCAGCGAAGAAGAATAACCTATCTTTAATGATTGGACCTGAGATGGTTAATGTTTTAATTTCCTCATCAAACTGAGGATAATCATTCCCACTAGTGTCTTCTCCTACATTATCTTCATTTCTTTCAGAAAAATAGAATGAACCATGAAAATCATTTGAACCAGATTTAGTTACTACTGCTATAGAACCACCCGTATTATTGCCGCGAGCAACATCATATGGAGTTATGTCTATAGATATCTGATCTACAAAATCTAAACTGATTGGATTACGCATAGTTCCAAACCCATTAGCATTTAATCCAAAGGGGTCATTGAAACTTACTCCATCAATTGTAAAGTCATTAAATCTGTTATTAGCTCCCATCACAGAAATTTCTGTATATCTACTAGAAGCACTATTTACAGATACTCTTGGATCCATCTTTGCAAAATCACCAATTGATCTATTGATAGTAGGCACACCATCCATCTCAACTCTTGATAGAAGAGTTCCAGTTCCTGTTCTGACAACTACAGAACCAGCTGCAGCTGTTACTACGACCTCTTCAGCTTCTGACCTTGCAAGATTGACTGAAACACTTTCAGTTTCATTTAAAGCTAAATAAATTCCACCAAGTTTAGCGGTTTGATAGCCTGGTGAAGAAACAGTAATTTCATAAGGACCACCTACTGGTAAGAACGTTAAAGAGAAATTTCCTGAATCTCCAGCTGTTACAGCTTTAGTTACACCTGTAGGAGTGTGTTCAACGACTACGGATGCTCCCGAAACATTTACATTTCCTCTTAGCGATGAAGTAGTGTCAACATCTGAAAGTACCGGCACCGACGCCAGCAAAAAGGTAAATATTGAAGAGAAAAGAAATAATTTTTTAAAACTTGTCATAAAGACCCCCAAATAATTATTTAAAAATACTTAAGTCAAAAATTATTCTAGAAAATCCTTGTGAACTCGCCATATTTAATTTTTGACTGATAAGTATTCAACCCCATTTATTCCACATTGAAACCGTGGAAATATTAAAATATCTAGACGAAATAATACCTTCTTTGGTTAACAAAGTGAAATGATCAAATTAATATTTTCTTATGACTACTTTTGTATTAATTAATAACCTATCTGATTTATCCGGAGAACAGGATAGTCCAAAGAAATTAGTTAAAAAGAGACTTTCTGGCCAAAAGATTTCAGGTTTATTTTTTTATTCAAAAGCGGTTAAAGAGTTATTAAATGAAGCTAGATTAAACGAATGGTTAGAGTACTCCTTGTCTGAAGGAATATCCCTATATGTATGCAGAAATTCTCTTATTAAGAGAAATATTTCAGAAGAAATAAATCCCGCTATTAATGTTGTAGGATTAGGCCAGTTAATTGAAGGTGTTTTAAAGAACAAAAAAACTATTGTTATAGGAAATTTATGAAGAATTTCGTTTTCAAATTCGTTTCTGGAGATCAACAAAAATTTAAGAGTGGAGAAGAACTTTTTAATTTAATTGCTACTTGCCTAGCTTTCGATCAAAAGGTCACAGTGATTTTAGATAAGGCTTATGGAAATGACTTATTTAAAGATTTTGGTGAGAATAAAAATATAAATATTCTTAAACTAGAACAGGCAAATAAACTCTTAAATAATTCAGATTTTTATTTGGAATGTTAAGTTGGAGAAATTTCCTTCTTATTAAAATACTCTCTTAACACTTCGGGTACTTTCACGGATCCATCTTCAAGCTGATTGAGTTCTAATATAGCCAGTAAGGTTCTGCCTACAGCTAAACCAGATCCGTTTAGTGTATGAACGAGTTCATTTTTATTTGTTTCAGCATTTTTCCATCTTGCTTTCATTCTTCTTGACTGGAAGTCTCTAAAATTACTACAAGATGAGATTTCTCTATATTTTGCTTGAGAAGGTATCCATGCCTCTATGTCATAGGTTTTTGCTGCACTGAATCCTAAATCTGCGGTGCACAGGGAAACTACTCTATAAGGGATTTCTAGTGCTTTCATCACAGCTTCAGCATGTATAGTGAGTTCTTCGAGAGCTTTCTCAGAATTGCTTCCCTCTACTACTTGCACCAACTCTACTTTCTCAAACTGATGAAGTCGCATTATGCCTTTTGTATCTTTGCCATAACTTCCAGCTTCACTTCTAAAACATGGAGTATGACTTACCCATTTTATTGGTAGTTCCTTCGAATCAATAACTTGATTGTTAAGCATATTTGATATTGGAACTTCTCCAGTTGGACTTAAAAAATAATTATCTGAGCCTTCGAGTTTAAATAGTTCTTCACCAAATTTGGGTAATTGACCAGTTCCTATTAAAGAATCAGTATTAACTATGTAAGGCACATAAAGCTCCTCATACCCATGATCTTTAATATGCATATCGAGCATAAACTGAGTTAAAGCTCTATGTAATCCAGCAATATCAGATTTGAGTACAGAAAACCTAGAGCCTGTAATTCTTGAGCCTGCCTCCATATCTATCCCATCAGTTAACTGCCCTATTTCAATATGGTTTTTAGGCTTAAACGAAAACTCTGGAATCTCACCCCAACTTCTTATCTCAATATTATCATCTTCAGAACTGCCCACAGGAACGTCTAAATCAGGAATATTTGGTAGTTCTAAAACTAGCTTATTAAGATCTTCAAGGGTTGAGTCTAGTTTTATAGATTTCTTTTTAATCTCTTTAGTTAAAGCAGAAGCTTCCTTTTCTTTTTCCTTTGAACTTTTTTTTGTACCTTTTAATTTTCCTATTTCTTTTGAAATTTTATTTAAAGAGGCCTGCAATTTTTCAGTGTCCGATTGAAGCTCTTTTCTAACTTCTTCTAATTTTTTTAACGTAGGTAAGTCTGCTTTTAAATCTCTCTTTTTTAAAGAATCCTCTACTAAATGGAGATCGTTTCTAATTATTTTTGGATCTAACATTAATCTAAGCTTCTATTTTTTATTTATTACTGTTCCTAAAGCTAACAATATCAGTTCCTTCGGGAATATTTAATTTAAATTCATAATTTGGAATTTTACTTAAAGAAACATTGTAAAATTTTAATGCGACAGTTTGTCCAAAAGTATCTAAATACTCAAAGGAGCCAAAAACATTATTTTTAACTTCTATATTAATCCACTTAATAAAACTCTCCTCTTTTTTACTAGTAAGCAAACAAGAGAACTGTTTTAAGTTTTTTCGACACTCACTAAAAATAAAAAGTTCTTTAATCTCTTTAAGATTAAGTGTAAACAAGCCTACTGGAGTTTCTTTTAAAAGTTCCTCTAAAGGCTGAATGTTGAGTTGTTCGAGTTCTGGATCAAATCTATAAAAATCTTTTCCGTCGGAAAACATTACTTCATTAAGAGGTTCCTTATAAGAAATTTTAAAAATACCTGATCGATGTGCCCTAATTTCTCCTTTTATCAGCCTTTTCTTTTTTTCCTGCAATGTTGTTTGTTCAAAGTCAGCAGAAAAATATTGGTGCTTATTAATAATATTAAATAAATCATTAGAATCTTCATATAGGTCTACTTGTTCTTTTTTATCTTTATAAATTTCACCTTGAGTTTTATGAGCTTGTTCTTCGTCACTGGGAGAAGCCTTTAAAACAGGATTTAAAAATAAACTTAATAAGAAAAAGAAGGGAATAAAATATCTCATGAAAAGAAATGAAATTAAGCTGTTAATCCTCAGGTGGAGGAGCTACTAAAACTTCTCTATTTCCATTTGCTGCCATAGGACTAACCACTCCTGCTGCTTCCATCGTTTCAATTAATCTAGCAGCCCTGTTGTATCCAACTCTAAGCCTTCTCTGGACAGCTGAAATTGAGGCCCTTCTTGATTGAGTTACAAATAAAACTGCTTCGTCATAAAGTTCATCTGACTCTCCATCGTCTTCAGAGTCACCTGCTGTAGGAATTCCTGGCATGCCTATTACTGCACCTTCTTCTTGGGTGACTTCATCTATATATTTTGCTTTTCCTCTCTGCCTCCAGTCATCAGCTACTCTCTTTACTTCATCATCGCCCACGAAGGCACCATGAACTCTTTGAGGGATTGATGTGCCTGCAGCTAAATAAAGCATATCTCCTTTACCAAGTAGCTGTTCAGCTCCGCCTTGATCAAGAATAACTCTAGAATCCATTTTAGAAGCAACCTGAAAAGCTACTCTGGCAGAAATGTTTGCTTTGATTAGGCCAGTAATTACATCTACAGAAGGTCTTTGAGTAGCTAACAACATATGTATTCCTGCTGCTCTTGCCTTTTGAGCAATTCTTGCAATTAATTGCTCTGCGGTTTTACCTACTATCATCATAAGGTCAGCTAATTCATCCACTGCCAAAACAATATTAGGAAGATTTTCTAAATCTGGTGCCTCAGTTTCTAGTTCTTCATCTTCTTCTTTTTTCCAAAGCGGGTCCTTTAAAGGTGTTCCTGAGTTAATAGCATCAGAGACTTTCTTGTTATAGCCGTTAAGATTTCTTACACCTAACTCTGCCATAAGCTTATATCTTCTTTCCATCTCATTAACGCACCAACGTAATCCACTAGAAGCTTCTTTCATATCCGTAATAACTGGACACAATAAATGAGGAATATCTTCATAAACAGAAAGTTCTAGCATCTTTGGATCTATTAAAATCAACCTGACTTGTTCAGGACTCGCCTTAAATAAAATACTAACTAACATAGAATTGATGGCCACAGACTTACCAGAACCCGTTGTGCCTGCAACTAGTAAGTGTGGCATAGAAGATAATTCATCCACTACAGCTGAACCGCTTATATCTTTACCAAAAGCAACAGTAAGCGGGCTTTTTGAATCATCATATTCTGTACTGGAAATAACTTCACTTAATAGAACTGGTTGTCTGTCTTCTCTTGGGACCTCTATTCCAATAGTATCCCTGCCTTCTATAACTTCCACTATTCTTACGCTTGTTTTGGACAGAGAGCGGGCTAAATCTTTGTTGATATTAGAAATCTGATTAACCTTTAATCCGCTTGGAAGTTTGAGCTCCAGTCTTATTACTACTGGACCTGGCTGAATAGATTCAACCGTTACTTCATTAATTCCGTATTCTGAGAGTTTACTTATAACTAACTCACCAAGTTGCCGTAGAGAATGTTCAGATGTCTCATCTGAAAGCTCTTCTGCCTTTTCATCCAGTAATGAGAGCTTAGGAGGAGTAGCAGCTTCTTTATACTCAAACAGTTCTTCTTGTTTTTCTTGTTGAGCTCTTTTGCTAGTCTCGAGCTTTTCCTTTGCTTTAACAACCTCAGGTGCCTTAATTTTCTCTTTTTTCTTGGCTTCCTCCATAACCTTCTGCTGCCTATCAAGCTTTTCTTTTCTTACCTTTTGCTTTTCCTTTATTTTGTCTAGAGCTTCAGAAGCTTTCTCTCCAAAATCACCTCCGAAATTAATCAAATACTCTTGGGTTTTAATAATTAGGCTGGTCCATGAAATCTCAAGAGACAGTGTTAATCCGAGTAAACCAAAACAAATAAATAGTAAGCTACTGCCTATAAAACTTAATGGTTCTAAGGTGTAAGAAGAAACAGCAGTTCCAATTAAACCTCCTGTATCTTCAGGTAAAAAGGAATAACCAGGTTCTATAAATATAGACAGTAAAGTTGAACTTGAAATCAGAAATAAAGACCATCCCAGTATTCTTACACCTATCAGTCCAGAATAAATCTGAGAAAATTGTATTGGCCTTCTAAAAAAGATGAAGTGCCTTACCAATGGCCAAAGGAGCCAATAAGGTAAAAGGTAAGCCATATATCCTACTATTGAAAAAAGAAAATCACTCAAATAAGCTCCCCAAGAACCTACAGCATTTGAAATTCCAAACTCTTCTCCTACTAGAGGGTTACTAAAAGTTTGGGAATTCCACCCTGGATCCTGTGGAGAGAATGTAATTAGAGAAATTAATACAAATAACCCAAGAAAACCTTGAACTATTAACAGAGATTCAAAAAATAATTGATTAAGTTTTAAGCGAGAAATAGAGACAGCTTGTTCAGCTGATTTCTTCGTTGCTTGAGCCTTTTTTGCCACTTGCTGAGATATGTTTTTCGTATTGTATAGATAATTTGAACGTTGTTCTAACTTTCAACAATAACTTATTGTCAATTCGAAGTTATAATTTAACCCATGGAAGATAACTTAAAGCGAAAACTAATAATTTTAGGTTCTGGACCTACTGGTTATACAGCGGCTGTATATGCAGCCAGAGCAGGACTTGAACCATGCCTCATAACTGGATTGGAGCAAGGTGGTCAGTTAACAACCACTACTGATGTAGAAAACTGGCCTGGAGATAGTGATGGACTTCAAGGTCCTGAGTTAATGGAAAGAATGTTAAAACACGTTGAGTCATTAAATGTAGAGGTCATATTAGATCATATTGAAAGTGCTGAACTTCTTAAAGAACCAATTATCTTAAAAGGAAATAGTCATATATATGAATGCGAATCTTTGATTATTGCAACTGGTGCATCAGCAAAATATTTGGGACTTCCTTCAGAAGAAGTCTACCTTGGTAAGGGAGTTAGTGCCTGCGCGACGTGTGATGGTTTTTTCTACAAAGAAAAAAAAGTAGCAGTAGTTGGTGGTGGTAATACAGCAGCAGAAGAAGCTCTTTACCTGTCTAACATGTGTTCATCTGTAGTGCTTATACACAGAAGAGATGAATTGAGATCAGAGAAAATATTACAGGATAGAATCTTTAGAAAAGTTGAAGAAGGAAAAATAGAAGTTCTCTGGGATCATACCTTAGAGGAGATTTTAGGTGATGACCAAAAAGTTACTGGTATAAATGTAAAGAATGTGAAGACTGGTGATTTAAGTAAACTGGATCTTGAGGGTGTATTTATTGCAATTGGTCATAATCCTAATACAGAAATTTTTCAAGATCAGCTTGATATGAAAGATGGATATATAACAACTAATTCAGGCCTTAAGGGCAATGCTACTGAAACCAATGTTAAAGGCGTATTTGCTGCAGGAGATGTTTCAGATTATATCTATAGGCAAGCAATAACTTCAGCTGGTTCTGGATGCATGGCAGCGCTTGACGCTGAAAAATATCTATCTGAAAAGTAATGAAACACTTAAAAATAAAGAAAGAAGGACATATATGTTGGGTTTATTTAAATAGGCCCGAATCGTTAAATGCTCTTAATACCTCAATTCTTAGAGAATTAACTGAGTTTAATGCTTCTTTAAGAGAGGATCTGGAATCAAGAGTTGTTATTTACACAGGTACTGGAGAAAATTTCTCGTCGGGCGCTGATTTAAAAGAAAAACAAGAACCTATGTCTAGACTTGAAGCCTGGAGAAACAATTTTGGAAAACCTGCAATCTGGTCCTTCTTAGAAGTAGATCAAATAACAATTGCAGCTATTAATGGATATTGCCTTGGTGGAGCAGCCTGTATAGCTTCTGCTTGTGATTTTAGGATAGCGTCTGAAAATGCGATGCTAGGTTATCCCGAAATAAACTTAGGCATAAACCTTAACTGGTTAGGTTTACCTTTAGCAGTGAGACTTATTGGGCCAGCAAAAGCAAAGAAAATAGTTATTGGCGGAGAAAATGAAAATGCTAAAACACTTCTGAAGTGGGGATTTTATGACGAAGTCCATCCCAAAGAACAACTAATGGGTGCCGCTGAGGAAATGGCAAACCTTTATGCTTCCAAACCCCCTATTGCAGCTCAAATGATTAAAAGAAGCGTAAACGAATTAACCTATTCAGGAGATGATGCAATTATGCATATGGATTATGATCAAACTCTTTTAACACATGAAACTAAAGACAGAAAAGAAGCTATTAAGTCTTTTTTTGAAAAAAGAGATCCTGAGTACAAAGGAGATTAAGCGGATCTTTCCTTTAAAGAGCTCTTAGCCTCTTCATATTCTTCTACTAAAGCATCAACGGCTTCCCGTACAGTTGGAACTTCGTGAAGATTACCTATTCCTTGGCCAGAACCCCATATATCTTTCCATGCTTTTTTTTGATTATCTCCTGGACCAGAACCAAAGTTCATATCATGTTTGTCGGCATAAGGTAGGTTATCAGGATCAAGACCTGCATTAACTACACTGGGTTTAAGATAATTACCATGAACGCCCGTAAAAGTAGCTGAATACATAATGTCATTTGCAGAACTTTCAACTATCATTTCTTTATACCCTTCGCTAGCGTTAGCTTCTTTTGTAGCAATAAACCTAGTGCCGATATAAGCGAGATCAGCTCCCATTGCTTGTGCTGAAAGTACTGAAGCGCCATGAGAAATACTACCTGATAAAGCAATAGGCCCATCAAAAAATTCCCTTACTTCTCTTACGAGTGCGAAAGGACTTAAAGTTCCTGCATGCCCTCCCGCTCCTGCACAAACAAGAATCAGACCATCGGCTCCTTCGTCTACAGCTTTCTTTGCATGCCTTATATTGATGACATCATGAATTACAGCACCACCATAACTGTGTACAGAATCTACAACAAATTTGGGGGCTCTTAAGCTAGTAATGATTATAGGTACTTCATGCTTAGTACAAACATCCATATCATGCTCTAACCTGTTATTAGAGTGATGACATATTTGGTTCACTGCAAAGGGTGCTACCTTCTCTTCAGGATTCTCTGATTTATATTCTTCTAATTCTTTCTTCATCATAGAGATCCATTCATCTAATTTTTCTTCTGGCCTAGCGTTCAAAGCAGGGAAAGAGCCTACTATTCCAGCTTTGCATTGAGCTAGAACCAGCTCTGGGTAAGAAACAGTAAACAAAGGAGCTCCTATTACAGGAATTCTAGTTTTATCCTTTAAAAAACTTATTACATCCATTTTATGCCTTACTGACTAGATACCCAGATATAGGCAGCCACTGTTAAACAAGTAATTATAAGAACAGCCGCGATTGCATCTGCTTTACTATCTTCTTTATCTTCGATTTCATTTCTTTCATCTAAATCTGACATCCATCCTCCTATTTAAATTTTTACTAATACTCTACCTACCTGATTTCCATTTAATATGCTCGCAATTTCCTTATCAAGATTATCTAAAGAAACTTCTTTTGTAATTGTATCTAATCCATCTAGAGACCAATCACCAGCAAAATGCTCCCAAATATGTTCTTTTGTTTTAAGTGGTATTTCTACAGAATCTATCCCAATTAAAGCATTACCTCTTAAAATAAATGGAAAAATAGAGCTTTCAAAAGAAGGGCCACCAACTAGTCCTGAACAGGCAACCGCCCCGCCAGGGCTTAAAGAAGTTAGTAAAAGACTTAAAGTTTCTCCACTGACTACATCAACTCCAATATCCCATAAACTTTTTCCAATAGGTTTTCTAGCCGTTTCTGTTAATTCTTCTCTGCTTAATATGTTTGAAGCACCTAAAGAACTAAGAAATTCAGCCTGGTTATCTTTTCCACTAACTGCAGTTACATCAGAACCAAGTTTAGATAGCAGCATAACGGAGATTGAACCTACACCTCCGGTTGAACCGGTTACTATTGATTTAGTCTCTTTAAAACCTGCCCAGTTTCTAAAACTATCAAGTGCATGAATGGATAAACCAGCAGTCAAACCTGCCGTTCCTAGTGACATAGATTGTTTTTCACTCAGTCCTTTCGGTAAACGTATTGCCCAGGTAGCTGGTACTCTTATGTATTCACCAAAACCTCCTGATGTATTCATTCCTAAATCATATCCAGTTACTATGACGTTATCTCCTTCTTTAAAATCTGAAACTCCTGAATTAACTACTGCTCCCACGGCATCTATTCCAGGAATGTGAGGATAATTTCTTGTAACTCCTGGCATGCCAGTAGCTGACATTGCATCTTTATAATTTAAAGACGAGTAACTTACCTTAACCAGTAAATCTCCTTCTGGTAAATCATCTACTTTTTTTTCAACTATCGATAAAGCAAACTTTCCCTCAGATTCGGAAACCTCCAAAGCTTTAAAATTTAAAGTCATAACCTTTTTTAAGTAATAAATCGATCTTTATTAAATATGTCTAATACTTTGTAGACGCTTTTTTCAACGATTGATTCAATAGCTGAACTAAATCTTGCAGTAAGAGGTTTCTTTTCATAATACTCAATTTCTAACAATTTGAATTTTCTTGCTAGTTTTAATAGATAATCATCTGAAGTCCCTATTTCGTCAATTAATCCTAGTTTTACAGCTTTATCGCCTTGCCATACCTCTCCTGTTGATATTTTAGCTACTTTAATTTTAGGTCTATTTTCCTTAACAAAATCCTTAAACACTACATGTAGGTCTTCTAATTCTGAGATAAATTTCTTTCTTCCTTGCTCAGTGTTCTTTCCTAAGGTGGTTAAGGTTCTTTTGAACTTTCCTGCTGTATGCATTTCTATATCTATATCCAGTTTTTTAAGTAATCTATGAAAATTTGGTAACTGAGCGATAACACCTATTGACCCTACTACTGCCCAAGGAGCGGCAACAATCTTAGTTGCAACACAGGACATTAGATAGCCGCCACTTGCAGCCACTTTATCTATACAAACAGTAAGCTTAATTTTATTGTCTACCAGTCTCTTCAATTCCGCTGCACATAAACCATAGGCATAAGCAGAACCTCCTCCACTCTCAACCTTTAAAACTACCTCCTTACACTTCACTTCTGAAGCAATGATCGCATTGATCTCTTGTTTGAGTTTATCAACAGCACTAGCTTGAAGATCTCCTTTAAAATCTAAAACATAAATTATTTCTTTAGGCTTACCTTTAATAGCTTTCTTTTTTTCCTTAGACCTTTCTTTTAAGAAACTTTTATATGCCTTGGGATCCATTTCTGCGCTTTTTAAAGATACTCCAATTTCCTCTAATTTATCTGATAAATTTTTTACTATTATTCTTCCTTTATCTGTTTCTTTTCTATGTTTATTAGAGCTAGAAATAACCATAATTGGGATAAGTATTACTGCTAAAACAGTAATTACTTTTAGTAGAAAAAATCCGTATGCTATAAGAAGATCAATCATAAATTATTTTGGTGCCATTCTTATACCACCATCCAAACGTATAGTCTCTCCATTTAAAAATGGGTTTTCTACAATGTGTTTAACTAGTGACGCATATTCTTGGGGAAGGCCTAGTCTTTTAGGAAATTGGGTCATTTCGATAAGGGGATTTCTGACTTGATCTGGTGCCATAGCCATCATCGGTGTGTCAAATATTCCAGGTGCAATAGTGTTTACTCTAATTCCCATTCTAGCTAGATCTCTAGCTATTGGTAATGTCATACCTACAACTCCAGCTTTACTAGCGCTATAACCTGCTTGACCTATCTGTCCGTCAAAGGCAGCAACAGACGCTGTGTTAACTATCACTCCACATTCTCCATCTTCCACAGGTTCATTATTTCCCATTTCAACGGCTGCCAATCTCAACACATTGAAAGTTCCTGTTAAATTGATATCAACCACCGTTTTAAAATATTCGAGAGGATGTGCACCGTCTTTACCAACTGTTTTGCTTGCACTTCCTATGCCTGCACAATTAACCACAACGTGAATACCTCCAAATGTATCTACAGTTGACTTAATGCATTCAGCTACAGAATCTTCTTCAGTAACATTAGCTACAGTAAATGCTGTTTCTTCACCCAAACTTTCAGCAGCTTTTTTTATATTATCTTCATTTAGATCAACTAACATTACCTTAGATCCTGCTTCTAAAAGTTTTTCTGCTGTAGCTAAACCTAAACCGGAAGCTCCTCCAGTAATAAGTGCTACTTTTCCTTTAATATCCATAGACTCTCCTAAAATTTCTTTTTAAGGGACGCGAATATTACACGATAAAGCTTTCATTAAAAACTCTCCAATTTTATTTCGCACCTTGAAAACTAGCTTTAAAGCTAAGGTGCACCATTTAAAAGCATAAAATTATAAAAAAAGGATTAATTATTGGCATTAATCTTGCATAATATTAAGTGTTGAACTGTTATTTTTTTCAGATAGGAGAAGAAATGAATAAGATAAATAGAATAGTCCTAATAGCTATGCTTAGCTGGGGGGCGTTTTCGTTAAGTGCTGCTGAAATAGAATCTAACTTTGCTTTAAGTAATGATTACATATGGCGAGGAATGACCCAAACAGATGAAGGTTTTGCTTATTCTGGAGGAGTTGATGTCAGTGGAGACAATGGTGCATATGTTGGTATTTGGGGCTCTAAAGTGGACTTTGGTGCAGGTGATGATGCCAATATGGAAATAGATGCTTACTTTGGCTACACAGACGAAACAGCTCGTGGTGTAACCTTTGATGTGGGTTACATGAGTTATAACTATCCAGGTGAAGCAGATTTAGACTTTGAAGAAATTTATGTCGGTGTAGGATATAAGTGGGTAGGAGTTACATTTTCTGAAGGGTTAGATAAAGCTCCTGATAATGTTGAATGGTCTGTAAGTTTTGCTGATTCCGGAGTTGGTGTAACTTATGGGGATTACGATGGAGTCGGAAAATATACACTTGTAAGCTATGATTTTTCACAAAAAATAGCTGATAGGGTTTCTGTAGGGATAGGCCTAAGTGACTTTAATTCTGATGACGATAGCGGGCCTGGTGATGAAGATGGTGTTGTAATAACATTTTCAATGTAAATCAGACCGATAAAGTATTTTAAAGGGGTTGGATGTTAGGCATCTAACCTCTTTTTTTTAAGTTCATTAAAGGAGAAGCATACATTCCTAAAACTTTGTTTAAAGTTGTTTGTTCTAAGCCTTTAAATCTGTTTAAAAATAAATTCTCTTTGTCTTCAAATTTTTCTTTTGTGTCAACCAGACCTAAGGCATGAGCAGAAATATAAGAACTGGGCCATAATTTATAATTACTAATAATCTCTTCGTCGATTAGCTCAGCTAGTTCTTCAATATTTTCAACACTATCTATGATATTTTTTCCTATGTGAAGGTGCACTCTGCCCTTACTTTCTTTTATTCCTCTTACCAACTCACTTAAATCTCTTTTATTGTTCTCTTCATAAGATAAGTTTTCCCAACCTTCCCATCCTATAGCTTTAGTAATATCCAGAGGATCATATTCATAGGATATAGAAACAGGGATTAAATTAACTTGTTTTACCCAACTATTTATTTCTAAATCTTTCCTCTCTGATAAATAAAGCATTTTAAGCACAGCAGGGTCAGTAAAATCATTTCCATCATTAGCCCTGCCCTCTAGCTGAGCAATCCATATGCTCTCTCTGTCATTAACTAATGAATGATTAATATACCTAGAAAGGTTACTGAGTTTCCTTAAAGTCTCTTTAGCACCTTTTATGTTCCTATGTACTACAAAGCTTTTGTTTAATCTCATTATTTTTTCAAAAAAACTTGAATCCAGAAGGTTATCTCCAATTGCAATTCTTACCGTTGGCATGTCTTCCAAGTACAGTGCAAAATTTAAAAATAAAGAGTCCAATGCTATATCTCTATGGTTCGAGATATACAAAGTTGGTTTAGTGCTTAAATTTTCTATACCTGAGTAAGTAAATCCATCCGTTGTTTTTTCAATCATCTGTCCGACATAGGGAGCTAAGTTTTCCTGAAAATCTTTAATGCTCTTACAGTTACCAAAAATTTTTTTAAATTGCCTCTTAAAAAAAATAGAACTTAGACTTGGGAAAAGATTCAACAGTGAGGGGTATATATGAGATGAAATTACCTGGTGAAATATCTTGTCTTCAATCAGTGACTCTATGACGCCTTCAACCTCTTCATCTGAATAAGGAGATATAGAAGCAAAGTTATCCTTAATGTTATTCAAGTTTTTATTTAGAACTTAATAATGGAAGACTGATATTATTGTTAACTTAAAAATTGGTCAAACCAATTGGCATGAACTCAGAGACTATACATCCTTTCTTTCAAGGTTTTGATTTTTTTAGTTTCGTACATAGAGGCGGAGCAGAAGAAGCTACTGAAAACACCCTAGAAGCCTTTAAATACGCTGCTGATATGGGTTTTATTTTTATGGAAACAGACATCCAAGGTACTAAAGATGGAGAGGTTGTTGTTTTTCATGATTATGACTTAAGCAGAATGGCTGGAATAAATAAAAAAATTGAGGATTTAACATTTAATGAAGTTAAGCAAATTGAATTAATAGGTGGAGGCAGAATACCTTCTTTAGATGAAATGCTATCCACCTTTCCTCAGCTTAGATTCAATATAGATTTCAAAACTGAGAATTCTATTGAGTCCGGAGTTAAAATTATTCTAAATCACAATGCTCTCAACAGAGTCTGTTTAGCATCTTTTTCTACAACCAGATTAAACAAGATTAGAAAATTAGCAGGTCCTAACTGCTGCTCTTCAATGGGACAATCAGAAATAGTCTATTTACTCTTTAAAAGCATGCATATGCCATTTCCTAAAGTTAAAGGGCATTGCGCTCAAGTGCCGCCATCTCAATGGGGAATTCCTATAATTACTAAGAAGTTTATTGATTATGCCCATAAACAAAATAAATTTGTACATGTTTGGACTATAGATAAGAAATCTGAAATGGAGGAGTTAATAGAGCTTGGAGTAGATGGCCTTATGACAGATAAACCCAGTACCTTGATGGAGGTAATCAAGGAAAGAAATCTAATCTAGTTTTTATTTGGAACCATCCAAAGCAGGATAAGTCCTGGAATAAATAAAATTAATAAACTAAGGATGCCGTAACTAGGATTTCCAGATACAAGTGCTATTCCTGAAACCATAAAAGGTCCTATAAACACTGAAGACTTCCCTATGAAGTTATAGAATCCAAAGAATTCAGCTGCTTTGTTTGTAGGTATTAAAGTACTGAAGAAAGACCTACTTATAGCCTGAACTCCTCCCTGCACTAATCCAACAACACATGCTACTACATAAAATTCCATTGCCGTATCCATCTGAGAACTAAATAACACTACAAATATATAAACAATGATTGCAAAAGATAGAGAGTACTTATAACCAAATTTGTCTGCGTAATACCCAAAAACTAGGGTGGCTGGGAAACCAACAAACTGGGTAAGTAGTAATGCTTGTATCATGGAAGTTGCCGATAAACCTATATCAGATCCATAAGATGTAGCCATTCTGATAATTGTGTCCACCCCGTCCATATACAAGAAATATGCTAAAAGGAAGATTACAGCGCTTTTATATTCTTTTATTGACCTAGCAGTATTTAGGAGACTACTAAAAGCTTCTTTAACAATTCTATTTATGGACTTACTCGAACTACTTTGTATTGGTTCTTTAACATTTAGGTAGATTGGCAAAGAAAAAATAAACCACCATAAGGCAACTAACATAAAAGACCATAAAACTGCATCAATTTGATTTTTTAAACCAAACCAACTCGGGTAAAGATACATAATCACATTAATAAGGAAGAGGATTCCTCCTCCTAGATAACCTAATGAGAAACCAAGAGCTGAAGTACGGTTTCTTTCTTCTTCTTTGGAAACTGTAACCAAAAGAGAATCGTAAAATACATTTGCTCCTGAGAACCCTATTACACCCAGACCATAAAAAACTATAGCTAATTGCCAAGAACTGTCGGGGATAAAAAATAAATAGCCAGTAGTGATAATGCCTAGCAAGCCAAAACTAAATAAAAACTTTCTTTTCGATTCTCCAGCATCAGCAAAAGCTCCTAAAATAGGAGCACTAAATGCGATTATCAATCCCACTAAAGAATTGACAGAGCCAATAGCAAAGGTACTTTCTGCATCAGAAAGATCTGAAGCCCAATAACTTTTAAAGAAAATTGGGAAAAACCCTGCCATTACTGTGGTAGCAAAAGCAGAGTTGGCCCAGTCATATAAAGCCCAACTCCATGCTGACTTATCTAATTTCTTTGACGTACGCATCATTAATAATAATAATGCTACTTTTTAAGCAGGTAATTCATATGCAAGGAGATAAAAAAACAATCATTACCCTAGGAATATTCTTTGCACTTATAGGTGTGGTAGTTGTTCTTCAATTAATTCTAGCTATCTATCTACAGACAATTAATTAAGATATTCAAAGATTAGTCATACATCCTGGCGGAATCTTTAAGCGATCTTTCCATTCCTTCAATCAAATCTGCCATAATCTCTTCAGCTGGTCTTACCGATTTAATCATCCCTATTCCTTGGCCTGCAAACCCTGGGTTTATATCTTGTCTTTTGTCTTTGTTAGCGGACAGCAATACAGGACCCGAAACCCCTGATTGAAAAGGCATAGGAAGTGGATCATGCTCTGACCTTTCCCAAAAATCAGTCCAAGCACTTCTTATAATTCTTGCTGGTTTGCCTGTAACTGATCTAGAAATAACTGTGCCCTCTTCAGTAGAATCAATTATTGCTTGCTTTTGATGATCAAAAATATCTGCCTCTTCAGAAGCTAAAAAAGCTGAGCCTATCCAAGCACCTTCGGCACCCAGCATGAAAGCAGCTGCAATTCCTCTTCCATCGCTGATTCCACCAGCTCCTAATACTGGAGTTCCCATAGCGGCATCTACAACTTGCGGAATTAATGCCATAGACCCAATTGGTGAGTTGTGTCCACCAGCATCATGTCCTTGAGCCACTATTGCATCAACACCTGCCGAAGAAACTTTAATCGTATGCCTTACAGCACCTACTACTGTCATTACTTTAGTTCCATTAGCTCTTAGCCTCTCCATCCAAGGTGCAGGGTTTCCTAGTCCTGCTGCATAAACTGGTACTTTTTCTTCAATAACCACTTCCATTTGTGCTTCAAAGAACTCCTTAGTGAAAAATCCTAAATTATCTTCTTCATCAGCCTGTCGATCCAGTTCAACCATCTTTAGCCCATGTTCATTCATAAATTCTTTTGCCATTTTTTGATACTCTGACAAAAGCTCAGCTGGATCTTTGCCATCATTTTGTTTCAGATTACCGCCACCTCTAACTGACATAGGTAATAAGGTATCTATTCCAAATGGTTTGTCAGTTAATTCTTTTGTTTCTTTAATCCACCTTCTCATTTGACTTGGAGTACAAGCAGCGGCTCCCAATACTCCCAGACCTCCTGCATTAGATACTGCGGCAGCTAATTTTGGACAAGCTGCGCCTCCCATACCTGCTAAAAAGATCGGGTAATCAATTCCGAAAGTTTGACAAATTCTGTTATTCTTCATCATTAAAGTTTCCTTATATAATTACTTGTTACTTACATAGTACTACACAAAAAAGCGAGGTAAAAAATGAATTCAAGAATTTGTGAAATGCTGGACATTGAATTTCCTTTGGTTGCTTTTACGCACTGCAGAGACGTTGTGGTTGCAGTATCCAAAGCGGGTGGTTGTGGTGTTTTAGGAGCTGTTGGCATGTCTCCTGAGATATTGGAACAAGAATTAAAATGGATTGACGACCATATAGACGGGAAGCCTTATGGTGTTGATGTCTTAATACCAAATAAGATGGTAGGAAGGGATGAAAAATTTGATGCTGAAAAACTGGTTGGAATGATCCCTCAAGAATATGCTGACTTTAGAGCAGATGTTTTAGAAAACCATGATATACCTTCTCCAGAATTAAGAAATATTGATACAGGTGGATCCGGTTTTGCTGCAAACACTCAATCAGGAGGAGCAAAAGCTCTTTTAGACGTTGCATTTCAACACCCCATTAAATTAATTGCTAATGCGCTAGGAGTTCCACCGGACTGGATGCTTCAAATGGGAAAAGATAATAATGTAAAAGTAGCTGCCTTATTAGGAACAGCTCAACATGCTATTAATCAAGTTGAAGCTGGAGTGGATATTCTTGTAGTTTCTGGAACAGAGGCTGGTGGCCATTGCGGCAGTGTCTCTACAATGGTATTGATTCCTGAAGTTTATGAAGCCATTCAGCCTTATGGAGATGTTCCTATTCTAGCAGCAGGAGGTATTGTCACTGGGAAACAAATGGCTGCTGCTATGACTATGGGTGCTTCTGGAGCTTGGTGTGGGTCTGTGTGGTTAACCACAGTTGAATCTGAAATTCATCCAGTTGTAAAAGAAAAAATGATTGCTGCCAACTCAAGCCAGACTGTTAGATCAAGAAGTAGAACAGGGAAACATTCTAGACAACTTGTATCTCCTTGGACTGATGCATGGGAATCAGATAAAGCTCCCGACCCGCTTCCTATGCCATTACAACCCATGGTGGCAGAACCTGCTTTAGCTAAGGTCAATAAACTGGCTGAAGGTGGTCACGATGGGGCTAAAGGACTAGCGACACACTGGGTAGGACAAGGAGTTGGTTTAATGAATCAAAGTATTTCTGCAAGTGATGTAGTGATGGAATTTAAACAAGACTTTTTGGAAGCCTACGAAAGGCTTGATAATTTTATGCAGGAGTAATCAGGAAAGAACTTCTCCATCTTTAACAACAAAAAATTGTCTGGATTCATCATTAACAGGTTCGCTTAAAGTTCCGGAAATCTTTCTTTGAGCTCCTTCAGGAGCGTATTGGAGTATGTAACTTTTTCTAACACCTTCAGAACTATTGGGGCCTGTTCTGTGTGGAGTCAATGAAGAAAAAACAGCAATACTCCCGGCTTTTAATGGTAAGGGAACGGATTCAGAACCGTCCAGTGGAATCTCGAATCCAAGTTCTGTAGTTTCATGTTTTAGCGTTCCTAATCTATGCAATCCAGGCATAACCCAAGGACAACCATTTGATTCATCCGTATCACTTAACGCCAACCAACAAGTTAAATAAGCCTGAGGTTCAATGAAAGTATAGCCATTGTCTTGATGCCAAGGAAATTCATCTTTAGTACCAGGCTTTTTGTAAACGGCTTGATCCCAATACAAACGAACGTTTTTTCCTATAAGGTCTAAGCAAAGACTTGAAAATACTTTATGTTTACTAAATTCTTTTAATTTTTCTGACTGAGTAACAAGATGTGTTGAAAAGGTTATTTCTTCAGCTCTAGAAATAAATACCTTTCCGTCTTCAAAACCTCTTAATACTTCAGTAACCTTTTCTTCAAAAGGATCTATAAGACTGCAGATTTCAGACATAAGTCCTATGTCAAAAGCATTTTCAACTACAAGATAGCCCTTTTCATCAAACTGTTTTACTTGTTCCTCTGATAAGTATTGATAAGGACCTGGAGGTACAGACCAAGAAAAGCCTTTGTTATCAGGATGAACTTCTGGATTCACTTAGCTTGAATAAACTGGCGGTTTTTTATCAGACCAAGGAGCTGCCTTTTCTATTTGAGAGGAAATAGAAACTAGTAACTCATCATCTCCAAATTTAGCTGTGAGCATAGAGCCTATGGGCAAGTCATTTTTACTAAAGCCAAGTGGAAGTGAAATGCTTGGTTGGCCTGTTTGGTTGTAAATTCCAGTAAAACTAGAGTAAGAAGACAGTCTTTCAATGTATGTTGCTACATCTTTTGAAGACATATCAATCTCTCCTATTTTAACAGGAGGTTTAGCAAGAACGGGGCTAAGAATAAGGTCATAATCTTCCATAAAATTACCTAATACTCTACCAGCTTGATGATTTACAAGCGTGGCTTTTGCATATTGATCTGCTGTAAACGCTTTACCATTCTCGTACATCCTATATGTAATGTTCTCTACAACATCAGGCGTAACATCTGTTCCTAAAGCATCCGCTCTTTGTTGTAAGGCTAAAGATACGTTTGCAGAAATTATTACTCCTATAGCTTCAGAGAGCGCTGCTATATCTGGTTTTGGTGAAGCTTCTTCAACATGATGTCCTAAAGATTCACAAAGCTCAGCTGTTTTTTTAATAGAAGACAGAACATCCTCATCAATCTTTACTGTATCGGTAGGTAGATGTAAGGCAATTTTTAACTTACCTGGATCCTTACCTGCGGCAGAAAGAAAAGTTCCAGAAGGCTCAGTTGGAGCATAAGGGTCACCTGGAGAAAATCCTGATGTTGCATCTAAAAGAGCTGCTGAATCTCTAACGGATTTAGATACGCAATGACTGATAGATTGACCAGCCCATCCTTCTCCTCGATCCGGTCCCATGGGGGTTCTTGCTCTAGTTGGCTTTAAACCTACTAAACCACAACATGATGCTGGAATCCTTATGGAACCTCCCCCATCACTTGCGTTAGCCATGGGCAGTATTCCCGATGCAACAGCTGAAGCAGCACCACCACTTGAACCTCCTGCTGAATGATCAAGATTCCAAGGGTTTCTAGTAGGACCATATAATTCAGGTTCAGTTGTTACAGTCAATCCAAATTCTGGGCTATTGGTCTTGCCAAAGATAACTAGACCTGCTTCAAGATATCTATCCACTAGAGTACTGTTATGATCCGCTACATAATCTTTAAAGAACTTTGAACCATAAGTGGTTTTTGTTCCTGTAAGAAGAACATGTAGATCTTTTAAAAGATATGGCACTCCGGTAAATGGTCCATCAGGTAAGCCATCTTTTATCATGGCTTTTGCTTCGTCGTAATGCTTTAAAACTACAGCATTAATTTGATCGTCTACTTTCTCTGTCCTCTGAATAGCTTCCTCTAATAATTCTTCTGCGGAAACTTCCTTATTCTTGACTAACTCAGCAAGACCTAAAGCGTCATAATTATCATATTCTTTAAAACTCATTTTTTACCCCCTCGTAAATTCTAGTTGTTTTCCTATTGTGTCAGATAAAATTTTTCCCTGACTATATATTCTTTCTCCATTAACCATGGTTTCTACTATTCTTGATTTAAAAGTATAACTCTCAAAAGGCGACCATCCACACTTATAAAATATTTTTTCTTTTTTTACTTCATAAGTATCGTTCATATTTACTAAAACTAGATCTGCCCAAAATCCTTCACGAATAAAACCACGCTCTTTAATATCAAATCTCTTAGCTACGCTATGTGATGTAATTCTTGGGACTTCAATCAAGTCTAAATCTCCTTCATGAACCATCTCCAAGACAGCCAGCAAGGAATGTTGAACTGAAGGCATTCCAGAAGGTGCAGTTGAGTAAGTGTTTCCTTTTTCACTCAATATATGAGGTGCATGGTCAGTAGCCACATAATCTATCGTTTGATCTTTTAGCGCCTGTCTAAGTGCTTGTTTATCTGATTTTGACTTAATAGATGGGTTACATTTGATTAGGGATCCAAGATTTTCATAATCTTCCGAAGAAAATAATAAATGCGGAACGCATACTTCAGCCGTTATTTTTTTCTCTTCTATAGGTCCCGATTGAAAAAGTTCAATCTCATCTTTGGTAGAAATATGGAGAACATGTAACTTAGAGTTAAATTTTTGAGCTAATTCAATTGCTTTTTTAGTTGATAGTAAACAGGCTTCTCTTGATCTAATTTCTGCATGTAGTTCCACTGGAATATCTACTCCGTACTTCTCAAAAGCTTTTTTTTCATTTTCAGTAATTAAAGGGGTATCCTCACAATGAGTGGTAATGATTACTGGAGAGTAATTAAAGATATCTTCTAAGGCCTTTTGATCATCAACTAGAAGATTACCTGTTGAAGAACCCATAAAAACTTTCAACCCACATACTTGGCTTGCATCTATGCCTTTTATATCTTCAATATTTGTATTACTAGATCCCATATAGAAAGAGTAATTTGCAAGCGATACCTGTTCAGCAATTTGAATTTTTTCCTTCCAGAGTTCTAGGTTTAGTGTAGGGGGTATGACATTAGGCATATCCATAAATGAAGTTGTTCCACCAGCTACTGCCGCGATAGATTCAGATTTAATATTACCTTTTTCTGTTAAGCCGGGTTCTCTGAAGTGAACCTGATCATCAATAAAACCAGGTAACAGGTGTAGACCTTTAGCATCAATAAAATCACCTTCCTCGTCAATTGATGCTTCTATCCTTTCAATGCGTCCATTTTTAACAAATACATCTTTTTCCGAAAGACTGTCTTCGTTGACTATAGTGCAATTTTTAATAGTAATCTGTTTCATTAATAAGGTTTGCTCCCATTAACTGTAATGCGATGTAAAGTTCGAGTTTTGTCGCCGTGGTCATGCACAGCAAAATGCTGCACACATCTATTATCCCAAACAACCATATCTCCATTATGCCACTTGTGTTCGTATCTAAATTTTTTATCGCTGGCTTGTGCATAGAGCTTTGAAAGAATTTCTTGGCTTTCTTCATCAGACAGGTCTTCGATTCTCTCTACAAAGGCTTGGGTTACAAATAGAGCTCTTTTACCAGTTTCTGGGTGGGTCCTGAATACGGGATGTTTTACTGTCTTTTCTAACTTAGGGTCTGCTCCTGCTAGAAGTATCACCGATCTATTTGTATTAATTGCTTGGTGATTATTAAGTTTCCGCTTTAAAGAAGTTTCTAGAAATTCATAAGCTAAATATTGATTTGAAAAAAGTGTATTGCCTCCTTCAGATGGAACGTCAATAGCATAAAGTATTGTTGCATCAGGAGGTTCTTCTTCAAAGGTTACATCTGAATGCCAATGCGCATTTGTATGATATTTCTCACCGTAATTTTCAATTTTTATTATTTCAGGATATTCGTCTAACCCTTGGAAAACAGGATGTTTTTGGGGAGGGCCCCAAAGACTGGCTGCTAAAAAAAGATTTCTAGGATTTAACTTCTGATCTTTAAATATTAAGACTAAGTTTTCTAAGAAAGCTTCTTTAATTAATTTACGTTCTGGCTCCGATAAATCACGAGATAAATCTAGATCTGTTATTTCCGCACCCAAAGGTTGTATCTTTTTAATCTTCATCTGAATTAGATTTTTACCACCATAATCCTTCCAAAATCTAAACCTTTTCCTTCTACATACTCTGTGCCTGTTCTATCTAAAACCGTCTTAACAAGTTCTACCATTTTTGAGCTACCACCGCAGATTATTGTAAGAGGAATTTCTTCTTGATTTAGAAAAATAAAATTTTCAACCATTAAGTCAACCTCATGGTGTCTCACTCCATGTAGATCAAGTTTTTCCATTTATGTTATGTAACTTGGTTTCTAATAAGTCTGCCGTTCAAAACGCCGGTTGATTCTCCATCTTTAAAAGCAATCTGTCCTGACACAATGGTGTATTCATAGCCGCTTGCTCTTTGTACTAGTCGTCTACCTCCTGCAGGTAAGTCATATAAAACTTCTGGTTCATGTAATGTCAGATTTTCAAAGTCTATTACATTAATATCTGCTTTATAACCTTCTTTTAATACTCCTCTATCCTTAATCCCTAATAGCCTAGAGGTTTCAAGGGTTTGCATACTAATTAGTTTTTCCAGTGGAATTTTTTTTCCTCTTTTTCTGTCTCTACCCCAATGTTGGATAAGAGTTGTAGGGAAACTGGCATCGCTTATCGCTCCGCAGTGAGCACCGGCATCTCCTAAACCTGAGATGGAATAAGGGTGATTAAGCATTGTTTCTACATAGTCTAAGTTACCTGGTAGATAGTTAAATAGAGGATGGTAGATAAGCGCCCTTCCTTCTTTTTCTAATAAACAGTCATAAGCAACTTCCTGAGGAGAAATATTTTGTCTTTTTGCAATAGCTTCAAAAGAAGACTCAGGTTCAGGTTCATAGTTTGCAGGTTCTCCTAATTTAAACATCTTATTAAATGATTGCGTTATTTCGTCCACTAGCGGGTTCCCTATAGAGACAGGCTCTTCTGAAAGTAGCTTTTCTTTAAAAGCAGGATCTTTCATAGTTGCCACTTTCTCTTCTAAAGATTTTTGTGACAACTCGTAGAAGGATGGGTAAAAAGTAAATGGATTTAAAGTTGCCGTAAGACCCATATTGATTCCAGTGGCCCTTGGAGGTACTTGTCCATACATATTGATACCATCAGCTTGTGCTTCTTCTATTCCATCTAAAAGTTGATGCCACCAATCCGGTCTCTGATCCATTTGTTCAACAGTAATGGATATGGGCCTACCTGAGGACTCAGACATTTCCTTAAAAATATCAAATTCTGTTTCAAAATCATAAAAATCTGAAATACCTTGAAGAACTCCACTTTTTATTTCACCCAAAGACTTAGCTATAGATACCAATTCATTCTTATGTGCAGTAATGCTAGGGGTAAGAGCTCCACTCGAGTCTTTGTGCTTTTCTGTTCTGGAAGTACTAAAACCAAAAGCTCCTGCTTCTATAGCTTCTTTAACTATTTGACTCATTTGTTCAATTTCTTCTTGTGAAGCCTCTTCTCTGTCAATTCCCCTTTGACCCATTACATAAGCCCTTACAGCACCATGAGGGATTTGAGTGCCTACATCTATTGCAAGAGGTTTGTCTTCTAAAGTATCAAGATATTCAGGAAAGCTTTCCCATTGCCAGTTTATTCCTTCGTGTAATGCCGTTCCTGGGATATCTTCTACTCCCTCCATCAGACTAATTAGCCAATCTCTTTCTTCCGGCTTACAGGGAGAGAAACCAACC
The DNA here is from genome assembly GCA_964614345.1 of uncultured Gammaproteobacteria bacterium. Classification (GTDB taxonomy): domain Bacteria; phylum Pseudomonadota; class Gammaproteobacteria; order Magnimaribacterales; family Magnimaribacteraceae; genus AEGEAN-183. The sequence goes on from CAZTLP010000011.1 coordinate 31,203, forward strand.
CCGCAATTACCCATAACTACTGTGGTAACTCCATGGTAAGTAGATGGCCTTAAGTAAGGATCCCAAGTTACCTGCCCATCGTAATGAGTATGTATATCTACAAATCCTGGGGAGACTATTTTTCCTTTTGCATCAATAACCTCTTTAGAAGACTCTTCTAAATTACCAATGGCTGCGATTTTGTTTCCTTTAATTGCTACATCAGCAAAAAAGGGTTTTTCTCCTGTTCCGTCGTAAACAGTTCCGTTTTTAATAATTAAGTCGTACATAGCTCTTATTCTACTTTAAATAAGATATTACGAGAATGTTAACTAAAGTAGGCTAAATAAGAGATTTTACATATAATGCGGGGCCTTTTTTAATAAGAAAAAAAGACTTAAGGAGCTATTTAATATGTTTAAGAAGACTTTGATACATTTTCTATCATTGTTGTTATTGCTAACTTTTGCACAAATTTCTTTGTCAGAAGAAAGTGATAAATCAGAAGAGAGTGAAAAAGAAATTTCTGATGAGCAAAAGGAAGAAGAGAAAGAATACATAAAAGACAAAGTTGAAGACTTTGAATCCTCAGAAGGATTTATTCAGGTTTATCAAGACCCAAAAACCAGCTCATTGTATTTCAAAATAAAAGAGAGCCAGTTAAACAAAGAAATTATTTATTTCGCACATGTTAAAGATGGTGTAGTCGCAGCTAGAAGAAACAGGGGAAGTTATTTAGACAACGGAATATTAAAATTTGAAAAGCACTTTGATACCCTCAGGCTTGTTAGGGTAAACACGAACTTCTATTTTGATGAAGAATCAGCCTTATCAAGATCTTCAGGCGCCAATATTTCAAACTCAGTCATAAAAGTGTTCCCAATCAATTCAATGAATGAAGAAGAGGATGAGTTTTTAATAGATGTTTCATCCTTGTTTGTTTCTGAGTCTTTAACTCCTATAAAACCGATCCCTTATCCTGATGGCCCTCCTCCTGATTTTGTCTGGGGTCAATTAAGTGCTGAAAAATCGAGAATTCTATCTTTTCATAATTATCCGCAAAACACAGATGTGGAAATTGAATATGTCTTCGAAAATCCACCTTCCTATGGTTATGAAGAAGAGGATGCGGCAGATCCTAGAAATATAAGTATTTCTTTAAGATACAGTTTGATTCAAATGCCTGAAAATAATTTTGAACCACGTTTAGCGGATCAAAGAGTGGGTTATTTTACCCAACGAATAACTGATCTAACTTCTGTAGACTTAACTCCTTATAACGATTTAATAAACAAATGGGATTTACAGAAAAAAGATCCTGAAGAGGCTTTATCTGAACCCATTAAACCCATAACCTTTTGGTTAGAAAATTCAACTCCCAAAGAATTAATTCCTTACATAAAAGAAGGTGTTTTGGCCTGGAATGCTGCTTTTGAAAAAGCAGGTTTTAAAAATGCTGTGGCCGTAAAAGTGCAACCAGATGATGCAGACTGGGATGCTGGTGATATTAGATACAATGTCCTTAGATGGACATCCTCACCAAACCCACCTTTTGGGGGCTATGGTCCAAGTTTTACCAACCCTAGAACAGGAGAAATTATAGGGGCTGATATTATGCTCGAGTGGGTTTACCTAACTAATAGAATCAATATAAATACTATTTTCCCTAGCAACGAAGAAAATCTTTGTTACGCAGGCAGTGAAATGCAAGAGGGGAATATTTTGGCAAATATAGTTTCAATGGACCCAACCGGAAATACAGATCCAAAAATAGTAAAACAAAGCATTGTTCGTTTAACCTTACATGAAGTTGGTCACACCTTAGGTTTAAATCATAATTTTAAAGCCAGTCACCTGCATGACCCGGTAAGTGTTCATGATCCATTAATTACCCAAAAATCTGGGGTAACTGCTTCAGTTATGGAGTACCCTGCAGTAAACATAGCACCATTAGGTGTAGATCAAGGTGATTACTACGATGTGGTTACAGGAGCATATGATAATTGGGCAATCGAATTTGGATATACGCCTAACTTAAGTAACCAACAAAGAGATCAAATATTGTTTCGTTCTGATGAACCGGAACTAATTTTTGGTAATGACGCAGATGATATGAGAAGTCCTGGCAGAGGTATTGACCCAAGGGCAATGACTAATGATCTGACCAATGACCCAATAACCTATGCTGAACAGAGAATAGAGTTGGTAAATCAAACCTTTAAAGAATTGCCAGCTAAACTAGAAGCAAAGTCATGGGAAGAGTTTGTAAATGCTTATCAAACCTTATTTAGGGAATCCGGTAGATCCTTACAAACAGTGTCACGCTTCGTAGGTGGGGTTTATGTAAATAGATCGACTCCTGATCAAAATTCAGAGTTAAGACCTTTTGAACCAGTCTCAGAAGAGGTTCAAAAGAGAGCGATGCAAGTTTTAAACGATCATGCTTTCTCACCCAACGCTTTCCCTGTTAATGAAGAAATTCTTACACTTGTTCAAAAGGAAAGAAGAGGTTTTGATTTTTATAGTGAACATGAAGACCCACAAGTTCATAGAGATATTTTAAGCATTCAAACCTCAGTCTTAGCACATTTATTAAATGGATGGACCCTAGATCGTATGGCTGATTCAAGTCTTTACGGTAATACTTACAGTGTAAATCAGATGCTTTCAGACTTAACGGATTCTATTTTTATAGAGGATGCCAATACTTCAGTTAGTACAATCAGGCAGAATCTTCAAACCTTATATTTGAGAAGACTGATAAAAATGGTTGACGACGATAGTGGTTACCAGATGACAAGCGCTGCAGCTTACTCATCTATTAGAAAAATAGAAAAAATTGCCAAAAGACGTTCTCAAGATCCTGAAACACAGGCGCACAGAGATTTTCTTTTATGGCTTATTGATTCTGCCCTAGACGACTAAGTAACTAAAGCTTATTCAGGAAAGAGGTAATTAGTTGATTTACTTCTTCAGGAGCTTCTTGCTGTGTCCAATGACCTATTCCCTCTAATTCCTCAGCAATTAGTAAGTTGTCATAATTTGAACCTATTCTTTCCATTAGACTTTGTTCACTGGGAACGAAAAAATTAACAGGGTCTAAAGTTCCAGTAATAAAAAAGGCGGGTTGAGAAATAGTTTTAGGTAAATCAGAAAGTTCATCCCAATCTATATTTTGTGCTCGGTACCGATTTAAAGGTCCTCTCATACCACTAATTTCAAATTGACTAACAAAATAATCTATATCATCCTGACTTAGCCACTCGGGTAACTCATCAAAATCTTCCATTCCTTCTAAAAATGTAGCATCGGGTCCTTTTTGAGGATTAAGACCACTTGCTCCCTTTTCTATAGATCTCGCCATCCCTCTTCCATCACTATTTGTATAACAAAGCCTAAGAGCTCTTTGTAAATCCTTTTCAAACTCAGCTTCTGCTACTCCCTCTTTCTGAAAATAAAGTTGATAGAAAAAACGGTCTTTGTAAATTTCTTTCCACAGATCTAAAGTTGGCATGGGTCCTCTAGCCATGTAAGGAACAGACATGGTCCCAGTAGCTGTTATCACTTCAGGATGGAGTGCAGCCGTATTTAAAGCAATTGGTCCGCCCCAATCATGGCCTATAGTGATCGCATTTTCATAACCCAAAGCTTTTACTATGCCTATTACATCAGCAACCATGTTAAGTATTGTGTACTCTTCTATGGCGTGCGGTTTATCCGACTCACCGTAGCCTCTTACATCATAAGCCACTGCCTTATAACCGGCCGCAGCGACCGCAGGTAATTGATATCTATAACTGTACCAACTCTCAGGCCAGCCATGACAGAATATAACTAAAGGGCCTTCGCCCATAGACGCCAGTCTGATATTGATACCATTTGACTCTACTACTTCAAATTTAACTTCTTCCATAATCTTTTCCTAACTGGGTTGGCAATTAAAAACCGGAATATTCCTTTCTGTTTTCTTTTGGTAATCATCGTAAGGTGGGTAGAAAGAACAAATTAAGGACCACAATTCGGCTTTTTTGTCGTCACTTACCTGTTCCGCAACTAAGTCTAATTTTTTTCCTTTCAAGTAAACTAGAATTTCTGGATGTGCTTTGATATTCCAGTACCACGATGGATGCTTAGGTGCACCCCCTAATGAGGCTACCAAGATTACACCTTCTTCATAAGGGACAAGCATTAATGGGATATATCTAATTTTTTCAGATTTAGCGCCTTTAGTCTTGACCACGCAAATGTCCATCCCTCTTATCTTACTCATTAGCCTGCCTCCAGTAACACGGAAGACAAAAGCCTGAACAGTCATATAAACCTTAAAATAAAGCATGCTCATGATTTCTCTAGTTTTTCCACCTTTAGTTGAAGCTTACCGTTTTCTCTGGAAAAGAACACTTCTAAATCTTCATGAAACCAAGTTCTTACTGGTTCAATTCCATCAAGCTCCCTATGCGTACCATCACACAATGGATATTTATCACTTTTTCCGCAATTGCACCAAGAATAACGTTTTCCGGCTTCGACTTTGATTTTACCTTCAGAATTGTTACTCATAAGAAACTGGAGCGGGTAACCGGAATCGAACCGGTATCATCAGCTTGGAAGGCTGAGGTAATAAGCCGTTATACGATACCCGCTTTAAACTGACTGAGAATTATACAGAATTAGTATTAGGTGTAGTTTTTTTCAACTACAGCCTTAGCTCAGGACAGTAAACAGCGTCCGGACGGAAAGATTAGGAAGAGTTATTTTCTAGTACTTAAAGGATAAAAACAAATATAGTAATATTTGTTTTCTAGTTAAAAGAAATAGAAAGATTTGATATTTATCAAGATTTAAAACTAATATTTACTTATGATTAAAGCTTATGATAGAGGTTAAACAAGATTCAGTAATTCTCTCAACAGGTTCAAATAAACATTACGATTTACCATTTCTATGGTTAAGAGATAATTGTCAATGTGATGAATGTAGAATTGTGGAGACTCAAGAGAAACAGTTTCTTTTGCACACGGTTCCAGTAGATATTTCTCCTAAGAATGTTGAAATAAAAGATGAAAACCTATTTGTTTTGTGGCCTGACAATCACCAATCAGTAATCCCATTAAATAAAATAGAAGAAAGTGGCAAACCTAGATATCCAGAACATAAGTCTTGGGGTAGTAAATTCATTCCCAGTAGTTTTGATTGGTTCAATTTTTTGGATAACAATGAAATTGCCTTGGAAGCGTTAACAGCTTTTGTTAGTTGTGGAGCTATTATTTTAAAAAATGCACCAAAAGAACCAAATTCATTAGAAGTTTTATCAAAAAGATTTGGACCAATTCATGAGACATTATTTGAAAGGATTCATAATGTTTCTGTAAGCGGACCTGGCTATAGTGTTGCTCATACTTCTAAAGAAATTCCTCCTCATAATGATTTTGCAAGCTACAAATCCCAACCAAGTATTCAGATTCTTCATATGTTAGAAAACGAATGCGAAGGAGGAAATT